>DXEO01000083.1 GCA_019114925.1 Candidatus Corynebacterium faecipullorum
AGATCTCCGACTGCACCAGGACGTACTCACGGTCGACCTGCGGCAGGTCCGGAGGGTCAATGATGACGGCTCCGGCCATGCCGGCGGCGATGTGGGCGGTCATCGGCATCGTCGAGCAGTGATACATCCAGATGCCTGCCCGGTGCGCCACGAACTCATAGGTCAGCGACTCTCCCGGCTGGATCGTCTTCATATTCTCATCCGGGTTGACCTCACCGGCGTGAAAGTCCACCGAATGTCCCATCGAGCCTTCATTCTTGATGGTGATGCGGAACGTATCCCCTACCTTGCCGCGCAGGGTTGGGCCGGGTGCCTGCCCGTTGAAGAGCCACCGGGTTTGGCGCACTCCAGGGGCGACTTCCATCTCTTCCTCTGTCATCACCCATGTTTCCTCGTGAAGGTCACCTTGAGCAGGGGCAAGGGAGGCATCAAAAGCCTCAAATCCTTCGCGGGCTGACATGCGCTCGGCAGCCGAGGGCACCGTCGCCGGGGCCCCGGCAGAGTCCGTGCTTTCCGATGCCCCCGCGTGATCATGTTCCCCGGAGCTCGACTCGCCGACGTTGACCATGAACGTCATGCCCTGCATCTTGTGGCCGGCGATCGTGCAATAGCCTTCCACAGACTCCTCAATGACTCCGGCGTCGAGCTGAACCGTCTCGCCCGGCTCCACCCGGCCCGTCTCCTCGCGCCCAATCTTCAGGTCATGAACCTGGTCACCAGTGTTGGTGAAATTCACTACGAGGTGGCTGCCCGCTGCCACGTCGATCGAGGACGGGACAAAGGCCATGCCATCCACAGAGACGTCCACAGTCACGGCGTCGGCGGATGCCACCGTCGCTGGGTCCTGCTTGCCTGTGGCCGAATTGAAAACCGCCAGCCCAATGACTGCAAGGAGAGCCACGATGATAATGAGCCACGATGCCCATTGCTTTTCAGATTGCTGCGGTTTAACGGGCGCGCTTGACATGAACTTCTCCTTGAGACGATGCGATGGCCCACACTAGGGCCACAATATTGGCGATGAGGCCTAGCCCCATCATGATAAGCCCGGCGAAGGACACACCGGCAATGCCGAGGAGGCTAAGTACGCCGCCGAGATTGATGAGGGCCACGCGCAGGAACCCAGGAAGGTGTCCACGCGCGGGACGTGCCGCCCCGGCCAGGATGGGCAGCATGTGGTGCAGCACCCCAGTTAGGAGCTGCAACAGGCCAGCACCAACGAACGCTGGCATGAGTAGCAACGTCACCGCACGCGGGTAGGCCCCTGCGATGGTGGCGGCGGCGTCCCCGGCGCACAGCGCCATCATCCACACCAGGCCCGCCATCGCGGACACGCTTGCCGTGGTCTTATCGCCGCCGAGGGCGCCGGCAAGCACGGGCTGGATGATGAGCACGGCAGCGAGCACGGTGAGCAGCTGCGCCATACCGGCGGCGCGGGTAAGCCCGGAGGCGTCGGCAAGCATGGCCACCGCCAGCCCCACGCAATGCACGGTCAAAGCCCGGCTGCACCGCGCCCGGGCAACCGCTGAAATGGGGGTTCGGGTAAACGTGGGCAGCAGCGTAATGACGGTGCCCAGGATGGTCAGCAAGGCAAAGCCCCACACCATCCCGCGTGAGTGCGCCGCCACTAAGAGCGAGTAGTTTCCCACCCCGTGCGCAGCCAGAACGACCACGAGCACCGAGAACACCATGAAGCCGGCCGCCGCCAGATAAAAGGGTACGGTCACGGCGAAAGAACCAGATAAAGACCCCCGGAGTGTGGACCACAACGCCCACAGGTGCCACGTGACCGCGACGATAACGGCTATAGAGCCAACGTCCGCGAGGAAGCCCCAGTCGTAGCCGGCGCGATCAACGAGGAGAAGTACCAACCCCACCTGAACCAGCCCTACCCGCGCGCCCACCCCGCGGAAACCGACGGCCGGGGTGCGGGTCAGCGCCTCTGTGAAGTGGGTGCTGAATACGAGGATCGCGGTGGTCAGCGCGCCGAGGGTGAATGGGTGGATGAGGTCCCACCACACCACGGGTGCTCCCAAATAGTTCGCCACGGTGATTCCCACCCCCACCGCGATCCAAAACGCGACGAGGCTAAAGGCGAAGGTGTGCCAGCGCCGGCGCGAAGCCAGGGAGACATCACGCACGGCCATATCTGACATCTTTATTTGCACGGCTATAATCGTAGTAAATTAGTTGCACGGACAGCAACGCCTGCTCCCCGGAACTAGAAAAGGAAAACTCCAATGAACTTGCCGCTTGTCGACGCCTCCCAGGGCTCCACCATGCCTACCCTCAACGCTTCCGTCATTCCCCACGCGGTGCGCCACGGCGCTATCCATGGAGCGCTGGGCACCCTTAACGTGGGCGAATCCATGATTCTCATTGCTCCGCACGACCCGCTTCCGTTACTCAAAGAAGTGGACCAGCGCGAAGAATCCTTCGACCGTGAATACCTCAAGAAGGAACCGAAGGAAGTCCACATCAAATTTACGCGGACCGCATAAAACTGACGTAACGTAACGGAACATGCGCCGTTCCAACATTGCAATCCCCGTCCTCGCCGCCGCGTTGACCGTCGCCGGTTGCACCTCCAGCTCTGGGGAACCGCTGCAGGTATTCGCTGCCTCCTCCACGCGTGTGCTTAATGACGACCTCTCCGGCGCATCCGAAACCCCGCTGGCGTTTAACAACGGCGGCTCTTCCTCCCTAGTTCAGCAGATCAATGAGGGCGCTCCAGCAGATCTGCTCCTCACGGCATCCCGGGAGACCATGGAGAGTGCGACTGCGCAGGGCAGCGTCGACACACCCGTGGCCCTAGCCAGCAACGTCATGGTCATGGTCGTGCCGAAGGGCAATCCATTGGGACTGCGCTCCGCAGCTGACGTGGACTCCTCCGCGCGCTTGGTCCTTTGCGATCCAAGCGTTCCCTGCGGTGCCATCTCCACGCGCATCATGGAGGCCAACAACTGGGATCTGCAGGCCTCCTCCCTTGAAGGCCAGGTAGCTGACGTCCTGGGTAAGGTCGCCTCCGGCGAGGCCGACGCCGGGTGGGTCTATTCCACCGATGCCGCCGCTAGCGAAGATGTCGAGGCTATTCCGCTCGACCACGCAGAAGACTTCCGTAATGAGATCATGGGTGCCGTAGTGTCTGATTCACCCCGCCACGAAGAAGCCCAAGAAGTCCTCTCGCTCCTCGAGTCGGATTTTGATAGCACCTGGGAAAAATTCGGCTTCACCCCGGTGAACTAGGTGTCGGGCATGATTCTGCGCGAACAGCGCTCACGAGCACCTTGGCCAGTCATCGCCGCCGGCGCGCTCGCGTCTATCTACATCCTTGCTCCTATCCTTGCGCTGGGAGTGCGGGTGCCTTGGGGACAACTCTCTGGCACGCTGAGCTCTCCGACGACCCATGATCTTCTCCGCGTCAGTCTGTCCGCAGCGGCATTATCCACCGTGCTCTCCACGGTGCTGGGCACCTGCTTGGCACTGTGGCTCCAGCAACTACGCCGCGCCTCTCACCTTGTGAGGCTGGTGGTCTACCTCCCTTTGGCCATGCCTCCCGTAGTGGGCGGCTTGGCCCTTACCTCGCTGCTCGGGCGCCGCGGACTGCTTGGCCCAGTTTTGGAGCAGGCCGGGCTGCACGTGTCATTCGCCTTTTCTGGTGTTGTGGCAGCGCATCTCTTTGTCACCCTCCCCTTCGTAGTTGTGGCGGTAGATTCTGCGCTGCGGCAGCTCGATCCTGAGATCGTCGCCAGCGCACGCGGCATCGGCCTGAGCCCAGGCACCATCCTTCGGCGCATCACCCTCCCCGCTATCCTTCCTGCCGTGTTCACGGGCGGCGCGCTGGCTTTCGCTCGCTCATTGGGTGAATTCGGAACAACAATCACCTTCGCCGGTTCCCTGCCCGGTTCCACCCGGACTATGCCGAGCGGTATCTACCTTGAACGAGAGGTCAGCGCGGATAATGCCTATGCTCTATCGGCCGTGTTGATCGGGATAGCCATCCTTACGCTCACCGCCGCCGGAATACCTCTGCTACTGCGGCGCCGCCGCGAGCAAACTGTGCGCGCTGTGAATCCGATGGACCCGGCTGCGCTCCGCGCGATGGCCTCCCCGCAGGACTCTCCCCGCGATCTTTCCGTAAGGGTCGACAACACCACCATGACGTTCCGGGCCGGGCGCGTGACCGCAGTGGTTGGCCCCAACGGCGCGGGCAAGACCACACTGATGCGTTTCATTAGTGGGCGCTTGCAGGGAGCCCAGACAAATGCCGAGCGTGTGGTCATGCTCTCCCAGGACCCCGGGCTACCGCCCACTGCCACTGTGGCTGAAGCGTTGACCATGGTGACCAAAGAGCCGCGACGAACAAAAGAGTTGCTGAAGGCCGCCGGACTGCAGAAGCTGGTCCATGTATCCGAGCTTTCCGGCGGGCAGGCCGCGCAAGTTGCTCTCTTGCGCGCGCTGGCGACACGGCCAGAAACATTGGTTGCGGATGAGCCCTTTGCCGCCATGGATGTCGAATCCGCCGCACGATGGCGCCACCTTTTGCGCCTCTCAGCGGCCGACCGCACCACCATCATCGTCACCCACAACCGTGTGGACCTCGAAACTCTGGCAGATGACATCCTCGTGATGGAAGCCGGCGAAGTCATCTCCCACGGCCCCGTGGATCAGCAACTAGAGCAGCCCGCCACCCGCTTTGTAGCAGGATTGGCGGGCGTTAATGTGCTTCGCGGTTCCCTTCAGAGTGATGCATTCAAGCCAGCCCTCAACGGCGAACACTGGGCAGCCTTCCCCCAGACCGCGCTGCGCTTCGACGCCACTGGCGCGCAGCACGCCACAAGTTTGAGTGCCACCATCGTGGCTGATTTAGGCAACGTCACCCTCGTTGAGATCGAGGGCCAACGGGTCACGGTAGGCCAGCCAGCGCGCAACAAGGCCCCCGGTGAGGTAGTGCCAGTGACCCTTGATACCAGCGCTCTCA
>DXEO01000084.1 GCA_019114925.1 Candidatus Corynebacterium faecipullorum
GTCGACCCGATTCTAATTGAGCATGCGGTGAACGATTATCCGGAGGCTCGCTGGGAGGTAGGAGATCTTTCCGAGGAAGAAATTCCGGAGGATGACTTCGACATCGCCGTGGCTGCGGGCAATGTCATGACTTTCATCGCTACCGATGGACGCGAGGCGGCCTTGCGCAACGTGTTCAACGCGCTACGTCCCGGTGGCCGCTTCGTCGTCGGCTTCGGTGAGGGCCGAGGTTGGGGTTTTGAGGAGTTCCTTGAACTGGCCCGCGCGGTGGGCTACCGAGTGGACTTCATTTTTTCCTCGTGGGACATGAAGGTCTTTAAGGAGAATTCCACCTTCATGGTGGCCGTGCTTACCCGCCCAGGCGCGGATCTGCTGGGCTAACTGTGTGCCTCCGCGGCCAGGCGCCGGAGCCGGTGGCCGTGGTCAACGGGGCCGTGTCCGTGCCCGACGTGGAGCGCATCGGCATGCTCAATCGCCTCGTGGAGCCATTCAGTGGCCCATACCAGTGCTTCGTCGAGGGATTGGCCCGCGCCTAAACGCGCCGCTAATGCGGAAGACAGCGAGCAACCGGTGCCGTGTGTGTTCTTCGTGTCAATTCGCGGGCAGGGCACTCGCGTGATATCGCCGGAGGGGCTTACGGTCGCGTTATCGGCCTCAGCTCCATCGAGGTGTCCGCCCTTGACTACGACCCACGTGTCGTTCTCGTGGGCCCACTTAGTTGCGACAGAGAGAGCGTCAGCAAAGGTGCGCGGTTCTGCTACACCCGCGAGGACAGCGAGTTCCGGCAGGTTTGGCGTGACCACGGTCGCGCGGCGCGCCAGCTCCCGTACGGCGCGCTCCGCTTCCGGCTCGAGCAGGCGGTCACCGCTGGAGGCAACCATGACCGGATCGCAGACCACCGGCACACCCGCGGGGAGGGAAGCGAGAAAGTCGCTCACCGTTTCGGTGATGGCAACAGAGCCGAGCATGCCGACCTTAACGGCGTCGATAGCCACGTCGTCCTTCACACTTGCCAGCTGCTCACGCAGGAAGTCCACCGGTGGGGTATGGATAGAGCGCACGCCCTGCGTATTCTGCGCCACCAGGGCGGTCACCACCGCCATACCGTAGGCTCCAGCGGCCTCAAAGGACTTGAGGTCGGCGTGAATTCCAGCGCCCCCCGTCGGATCGGTGCCGGCAATGCTAAGGACACGCGGCAGCGCAGGTTGGCTCACTGTTTTCTCCTTAATCTATGCTTTTCTTCCGTCTACCGTACATGGGCAAAGAAAAAGGAGAGAGGATAATTCCTCTCTCCTTTTTAAGACGCGTAAGACCTAGTGGAGGTCGCGGTCAATCACGTTGCGAGCAACGCGCTGCTGCTGGGTGATCTCCAGGTTGCCGCGGTCGCGCGAGAAGGCGTTGAGCAGCCAGTGCAGCGCAACGAGGGTGCGGCTGCGGAAGCCAACAATGTAGAAGATGTGCAGGCCGAGCCAGGAAATCCACGCCGGGAAGCCAGCGAACTCGGTCTTGCCCAGCTTGACCACTGCGTTGAAGCGGGAAATGACGGCCATGGAGCCCTTGTCGAAGTACTCAAATGGCTCGGCCTCGTTAGCAGTGGACTCCTCATCAATCTTGGCCTCGATGAGCTTGCCCACGTGGTTGCCGCCCTGGATGGCTACCTGGGCCACACCGGGAAGGCGGTTGAGGGAAATCATGTCGCCGACGATGTAGACGTTCTTGTACTCACCAACCGTGAGGTCCTCGTTGACGGAGACGCGGCCGGCACGGTCCGCCTCCACACCTGCCTGGTCAGCGATAAGCTTGCCCAGCGGGGAAGCGGCGACACCTGCGGACCAGATCTTGGTCGCAGCCTCGATGGTGACCTCTTCCTCGGTCTTCATGTTCTTGTAGGTGACGGCGTCAGCGGTGACGTCGGTAACCATGGCGTTGAGGCGTACGTCAACGCCCAGCCTCTCCAAGGTGCGCTGAGCCTTGCGGCCGAGGCGCTTGCCAAACGGAGGAAGGACCTGCGGGGCACCATCCAGAAGGTAAATCTTGGCGGAGGAGGAACCAAAGTTGGAGTAGGTGCCAGCGAAAGTGCGCTGTGCCAGCTCAGCGATCTGGCCGGTGAGCTCAACGCCAGTCGGGCCAGCGCCCACGATGACGAAGGTTAGCAGCTTCTCACGCTTGGCAGGATCCTCTTCCAACTCAGCCTTCTCGAAGGCCGAGATGATGCGGGAGCGGATCTCGAAGGCGTCGTCAAGCGTCTTCATGCCCGGCGCATGCTCGGCAAAGTGATCGTTGCCGAAGTAGGACTGGCCGGCACCTGCAGCCACGACGAGGGAGTCGTAGCCGTAGGTGCGAACTGCGCCGTCGAGTTCTGCGGTGACGGTCTGTTCCTTGATATTGACGTCGGTGACCTCACCGTTGACGAAGTTGACGTTGTCCTGGTGGCGCAGGATCTGGCGCGTGGACGGAGCGATTTCACCTGCGGAAATGACGCCGGTGGCTACCTGGTAGAGCATCGGCTGGAAGAGGTGGTGGTTCTTCTTGTCGATGAGGGTGATCTCAACATCCGCGTCCTTGAGCTTCTTAACGGCGTTGATGCCGCCGAAGCCGGCACCGATAACAACGACGTGGTGGCGGCCGTTACTAGGGCGGTGGGGAGTTTGCGCCATGGTGATTAAATACCTTCCTGAAGAAAGCTAGAATATTTTACCCGAGTTAGTCTAAACCTTTCTAGCGGTACATGCATACTTTTATGGTTATTAACTGGTTCTTTAGGTCGCGCCTCCACCCGCGGTGGTCGTGGTGGCTTTAGTCTGGAAAGACACATTTGTGCGAAGAGGAAGGCTGGCTAGAGCGTGTATTCCCACTTGGCTTCGATTGACGCTGCGGCGTGGCCTGGCGTGGCCACCGTCCCTTCACCACGCCTGCTGCGTTTCAAAAGCGACCGGGCGGAGGCGGAGTTTGCGCAGGCGTGTTCCAAAGGTGGGGTAAAGCTAGACGGCGAGGACCCAGATGTAACGGTGCTTCACGACGCCCTCTTTTCCCGCATCGCCGATTCCGGCTGGCTGGGCTTGGCCGAGTCTTATATGGCAGGCGAGTGGACGACGCCTGATTCCGACCGCCTCGTCAAGGTTCTCCTGCGGCTGTTGGAGGTGGGCTATCGGCCGAAGGCGAAAGAGCTGGCGGTGGAGGCTTCGAGTCCCGGCGAGCTGCCTCTTGATGTGGTGAAACTATATGCGGGTGATTCCCTGAGCCATTCGAGCGGTATCTTTGCTAGCGGTGTTCCCACAACGGTGCGTGAAGCGGTGCGCAGCTATAGTGCGCGGGTGGGGAGCAAAGAACCCAAAGAGCACTTCGTCGATGTGACAAGCGTGACCGAGCCGACGCACACCGACCGTGAGGACTTGGGCGATGCACAGCGCCGCGCTGCACAGTGGCTTCTCGACGCCACCCGCACCGGCGCCGGCACGCATCTTCTGGTTTATCCGGCGACTGGTCTGCAGGTAGCAATTCAAGCCGTTGCCCGGCGCGCCACCGTTGACGTCCTTACGGGGGATGCTGAGCAGCAGGCGCAGTTCGACGAACAACTACTCCTTGAAGGAGCCGCTGATTCTGTCCATGTGCAGTGCATCGAAACAGCGCTGCCCAATCCGAAGAAGTGGCGTGGGCGCTATGACGCGATAGTGAGCGTGGAGAAGCTAGAGACGCTATCGCCCCCCGAGCGCCGACGCTACGTGCAGATGCTGGACCGTTCACTAGTAAGTGGTGGGCGAGTGGCCATGGGATCGCTCTTTGCTACCGAGGCGATGGCTCCGGCTGCCCGATCGGCGATTCAGGTTCTGCGGGCCTATGTCTGGCCTGGTCTGGATTACCCGACGCTGGAGGAGACCCACCGACTCTTCGATAGGCGTTCCAACCTGCGCATCATCGCTCAGACCCACTTTGGAAGTCACTACCTGGAAACGCTTCGTTACCAGCGCAGCTTTTTCGACGGGCGGCACCGCGAAGCTGCGGCAGCGGGCTTCGACAAGGTTTTCCGCCGCCTTTGGACGTTCCAGTTTGCTCTCCGCGAGGCACTGCTCACCTTAGGGATGCTGGATGCTGTGCACGTGGTGGCGACCCACCGCAACCGCGGGGGCCGCCGTTAGCGGTCTACACTGGGCGGCGCCAGAAGCACAACCACTTTGCGGCCCGGAGGAGGAGAATATGGCAGACCGCACAGGTATTATCGCGCACCGAGGTTATAACGGTTGGTACCCGGAGAACACGCACCGTGCCTTCGAGGAGGCTCTCAAGCTTGATGTGGCCGGTGTGGAGTGTGACGTCAACCTGACCAAGGACGGGGAGGTTGTGGTTATCCACGACCAGACTGTGGATCGGACGTCGGATGGCACCGGCTCTGTCGGTGACATGACACTGGAGGAGCTGCGCACACTTAACTTTGGTACCGACAAGGTTCCCCAACGCATTCTGCTTCTCGACGAACTTGTGGACCTCATCGAGTCATATCCCGGAAAGCAGCTGCTTATCGAAACTAAACACCCGTCTCCTTTTGGGGCACGACTCGAAGAGTCGGTGGCCGAAGTCCTGCGCAACCGACATCTTGATGCCGATCCACGGTTCAGCCTGATTTCCTTTAACCCTGAAGCAATTGCGCGATTCCGAAACCTATTGCCATCCCTGCGATCCTTTCTTCTCCTGGAACCGGATGCGGGACTACCAGATTCTCTCGAGGGCGCTTCGGGTTTCGGGCCTTCCATTCGCCAGGCGCGGTTGGAAGCTGACTTCTTTGCGGGCGTCGACAGTCAGTCCTACGTATGGACGGTGAATTTACCGAAGGACATGGAGTGGTGCCGTAACAACGGGGTAGAGCTCATGGCAACGGACTTGCCAGAGCTAGCACTCGACGTTGTGCACGCAGCGAGTTAGCGCCAAGCTACGCTCGGAGCCGTTGTGTTCATGGCCGAAAGGTCTAACTATGTCGACGGTGGCACTCTCTTATCCAGGAGTTTCTATGGAATCCTCTCCTGTGCGTTTGTGTGATGTTACCCACGCTTATGGGGTGCTTTTGTGGGCGTGGCCCCGGGAATTTTCTTTTTGTTTATTCAATCAAAACGTTGAGTAAACTTTTTGTTTACTGCCTTGGTCTAGTTTCTTCTGCATGGCAAAAACCACCCCCGTGACCGGGCGAGCGGCTGCGATCCCTCCTGTTACCGATCGGCCGATCGTTTCCGAGGAGTACGCGCGCCACCCACGCAAGCGAAAGCTCGACTGGCGCCAGATCGGCCTAGCGGCATTGTTGATTGGCCCGAACCTTCTCCTTCTTATTCTTTTCACCTATCGACCACTGGTCGATAACATCCGCATCTCTTTATTTAACTGGAATATTTCATCGCCGACGATGACTTTCGTCGGTCTGCAGAACTACATCGACTGGTTCCAGGCGCCAGATACTGGACGCGTGGTGTTCAACACTGTCGTCTTCACCTTCTTCGCGGTGGTCGGTTCGATGGTGCTGGGGCTAGCGCTGGCATTGCTTCTGGACCAGAAGCTGTTTGGCCGCGCGGCGGTGCGCTCAATTGTTTTCGCGCCCTATGTCATCGCGGGCGCGGCGATTGGCGTTGCCTTTCAGTTCGTCTTCGATCCCAACTACGGTCTTATCCAATACTTCCTGGGCCTAATCGGGGTCGATGTGCCGAACTTCTACCAGCAGCAGAACTGGGCACTGTTCATGATTACGGTGACCTACGTATGGAAGAACGTCGGCTACGTTTTCGTCATCTATCTTGCTGCCTTGCAGGGGCGCCGGCGCGACCTCGATGAAGCCTCTGAGATTGACGGCACCCCGGCCGCGCGCCATTTCTTCCGCGTGGTCCTGCCGCAGCTTCGCGGCACCACGTTTTTCCTGTTAATCACCGTGCTGCTCAATTCTTTCCAAGTATTCGACATCATCAACGCGATGACCGGCGGTGGACCGTTTGGTTACGGAACCTCCACGATGGTTTTCCAGGTGTACCAAGAGACGTTCATCAACAACCGTGCCGGCTATGGCGCTGCCGTGGCCACCATCATGTTCCTCGTTGTTCTCGTCATTACAGTGCTGCAGATCAAGTTGCAGGAAAGGATGGATAAGTAAATGTCCGAAAAACGCGCAATTCCGGCTTCCATCAAGGTAGGGCTCCCGCAAGCGAAAGGTGAGCTGCCACCGGTTCCTGGTTCGCAGTCCCTCGCAGCCCCAGTCATCACCGAGGCCCAGCGCAAGCGTAAAGGTGAGCCGGTTGATCATGGTCATCCAGCAACGAAGGTCGTCGGCTATATTGCCTTGGTTCTGACAGTGCTGATGATTATGGTGCCGCTGTACTTCATCTTCATCACCAGCTTTAAGTCTTTCCAGGATGTGTACTCGGATCCGATTTCCTTCTGGCCTAATCCTTTCAAGGCAGAAAACTATTCCTATGTCTGGCAGACCTCTGGCTTCTCGAGTTATCTGACAAACTCCATCATCATCACGCTGATTCTCACGGTGGTGGAGGTAGTCCTCGGAGTGCTGACTGCCTATGCCTTCGCATTCATTCGCTTCCCCGGACGGAATCTGCTCTTCTTGCTCATCATCGCCTCGCTGATGGTCCCCAACCAGATCACCATTATTTCCAATTACTCGTTGGTTGCGTCATGGGGTTGGAGAGACACCTACGCTGGAGTCATCATCCCGTTGGCGGGCGTGGCGTTCGGTGCCTTCCTCATGCGCAATCACTTCCAATCATTGCCGCCGGAGATTCTCGAGGCCGCGCGCATGGACGGGGCAGGATTCTTCACCACCTTGTTCCGAGTGGTCCTGCCGATGTCGTGGCCAACGCTGTCCGCGTTCGTCCTGATCACCGTGGTCAATGAGTGGAACCAATACCTGTGGCCCTTCCTGATTACGGATACACCGGCTGCAGCCACCCTTCCGGTGGGCCTGACCCGCTTGCAGGACGCGGAAGGCGTGACCAACTGGGCGCCGGTGATGGCCGGCACAGTGCTGACAACCCTGCCCATGATCATTATCTTCCTCATACTCCAGAAGCCGATGATTAAGGGCCTGACTGCTGGAGCAGTCAAGGGCTAGCCTGCCTGCCATCCCGACGCCCAACTCGAACAAGTCCACCCAACTCTTCACTTCTCAAGGAGAACCTCCCCATGTCTCAAAAGATTTCTACTCGCATCGTTGCCGCTTGCGCGGCGCTTGTCACCACCATGTCCTTGACCGCCTGTGCAGGTGGTTCGACCACCGCAGGGAACGACTCAAAAGACGGCGGCGACGCCAACACCATCACCTTCTGGTCCAACCACCCGGGTTCCTCCCGTGACATCGAGCAAGAGCTCATTGATGAATTCGAGAAGGAGAACCCAGATCTGAAGGTCGAACTGGTCACCGCAGGCTCCAACTACGAGGAAGTTGCACAGCGCTTTAACGCTGCCCTCGCAGGTGGCGACCTTCCCGACGTTCTCGTTGCTTCTGACGTCACGTGGTTCAACTTCGCACTGAATGAAGCCACGACGCCTCTCGATGAACTCTGGGAGATGAACAACATCAACTATGAGAGCTACGTCGACACCCTGCGCGAAGACTACAAGTACAACGACAAGCACTACGGCGTTCCGTATTCCCGCTCCACGAACCTGATGTACTGGAACACCGATGATCTCAAGGCGGCTGGCCTTCCCACCGACCGTGGCCCGAAGGACTGGGAAGAATTCGACGAGTGGGCCACCAAAATCAAGGACAAGCTCGACAAGCCGGCCGTCACCGTCCCGGATGGCTCTAGCTATCTCGACTGGTACTTCCAAGGCATGATTTGGGCCTTTGGCGGTTCTTACTCTGATGAGTGGGAACCGAACTTTACGTCGAAGGAGTCCATCGAAGCCGGCAAGTTCTTGCAGGACCAGGTCAAGGCCGGTCACATCGAAATCTCCACCGACCCGACTGTAGCCTTCGGCTCTGGCAAGGCCTCTGGATTGCTGGAGTCCACCGGGTCCTTGGGCGGTCTGAAGGAGACCGCGACGATTCCGTTCATTACTACCTACCTGCCGGGCCCTGGTCCTTCGGCTGCCACCGGTGGTGCTGGTCTGGCC
>DXEO01000085.1 GCA_019114925.1 Candidatus Corynebacterium faecipullorum
ACCAGTTAGCCAGCACCGCACCGAGAGTAAAACCCTCAGGCAGCGGACTGGCGCAGAAGAAGGTCAGGGTCATCAGGCAAAAATTCGCGATGACGTGCTCGAGGCCTAGGCCCACGAAGCAGGCGATAATCGGCACGATGACGAAGACCTTGGACACAATCTCTTTGGCGAAGATAGCGCCGATAATGGCCATGTTGACCACGAAGTTGGCCAGGATTGCTTCTACCAGCACGCCGCCCGGCCCCTTGATGAGCTTGCCCATCGCGAGGTTAGCGATGAGGTGATTCGGGTCGATACCACCAAGTTTGGCGGACATCCCCATGGCCGCGGCGAAAATCACCGCGCCAACCAGGTTAAAGAGCGTGGTGACCACGAGCAGCCACAGCGCCTTGCCCCACCCCACCTGCTTCTTTACGGCGCCATAGACCATATACATCATGTTGCTCGTGGCCAGGTCAGCTCCCAGAATGACGATGGCGAGCAGCCCGAGGCCGAAGAGGCTGGCAAAGACCAGCGAGCCTAGGCCTTGAGCATGCTTCTCGACGCCCATCCCCATCACCGCGGCGAACGCTGTGCCGATAGCGAGGTACACGCCCGCCAGGGTGGAGCGCACGGCGAAACGGGCGAAGGATTCGTCGAGCAACGTGACCTTCTTCTTCACCGCAGCTGCCACAGCGTCATTCAGGGACATCATTTACCTCACGGGATAGATAGTTCACGGACGTCAGTAGTTTACTCCCCGCCTTTTCATTCCTCAGAGGAGGCACTGCCTCTGTCTGATTCCTCGAAGGACGTGCGAGCGCAAAAATCCCCGGCCTCCTTGCGGAGTGCCGGGGATGGCCTTTGCCCTCATCGGGCAAAAGGATTCGCTACGTTACTTGAACGGGAAGCCGAGCTCGCGCAGGAGCTTGCGGCCTTCCTCATCGTTGGTAGCGGAGGTCACGACGGTGATGTCCATACCGCGCGGACGGTCCACCTTGTCGATGTCGATCTCGTAGAACATGGTCTGCTCGCTGAGACCGAAGGTGTAGTTACCGTGGCCGTCGAACTGCTGGTCGGAGAGACCGCGGAAGTCGCGAATACGCGGCAGCGCGATGGTCAGCAGGCGGTCCAGGAACTCCCACATGCGGTCGCCGCGCAGGGTAACGCGTGCACCGATGGGCATGCCCTCACGGAGCTTGAAGTTAGCGATGGACTTCTTAGCGCGACGCACCTGCGGCTTCTGGCCGGTGATAGCGGTAAGGTCCTCGAGAGCGCCATTGATCATCTTGGAGTCGCGGGCAGCGTCGCCCACACCCATGTTGACGACAACCTTGGTGACGCCCGGAATCTGCATCACGTTCTCGTACTTGAACTCTTCGTTCAGAGCCTTCTTGATTTCCTCGCGGTAGCGGGTCTTCAGACGCGGAGTGTAGTTCTCGCTCATTTTAGATGTCCTTCCCGTTGCTACGTGCGATGCGGACCTTCTTGCCGTTCTCGTCGAAACGGTAGCCCACGCGGGTCGGGTTGCCCTCGGAGTCAACGATCGCAACGTTGGACACGTGGATCGGAGCTTCCTGGGTCACGATTCCGCCGGACTCGGCGCCACGCTCGGTAGCGGAGTTAGCAACGTGCTTCTTGACGCGGTTGACGCCCTCAACGAGGACCTTGTCGCGCTTCGGGTATGCCTCGATGACCTTGCCCTTCGCACCCTTGTCCGGGCCCGAAATAACGATCACCATATCGCCCTTATGAATCTTCATAAGACTAGATCACCTCCGGTGCGAGAGAAACGATCTTCATGAAGCGCTTGTCACGAAGTTCGCGAGCAACCGGGCCGAAGATGCGGGTACCGCGCGGCTCGTTGTCACCCTTGAGAATAACTGCGGCGTTTTCATCGAATGCGATGTAGGAGCCGTCCGGACGACGGGTCTCCTTCTTGGCGCGCACAATGACGGCCTTGACGATGTCGCCTTCCTTTACGTTGCCACCCGGGATGGCTTCCTTGACAGTGGCGACGACGATGTCACCAATGCCAGCGAAACGTCGAACGGAGCCGCCGAGAACGCGGATAACGAGGACCTCTCGTGCACCGGAGTTGTCGGCGACGCGCAGACGCGATTCTTGCTGAATCACTATGGGTCTCCTGACCTGGATTAACGTGCATCAAGATTTCCGTCCTTGACACACCTGGTCTACTTGCTTACGTGGCACAGGCTGCGCGACGAACTCGCTGTTCACAGCGGTCGAAGGGTCTCGGTGCGGCGATTCGGAAACGCATCGCACTGCACCGACCGGCCATATGCGACCCATACATTCAAGCATGCTCGCTGACATTTCCCCAAATCGCGTGCTGCACCTCTTTCCTACTCCATCGCACGCCCCGGTTGCATGACGAGGCTCCCATCAGCATATCCCCACTCGCGCCTGCACCCTTAAGACACAAATATGCATACCTGAAAGTGCAGACCTGCTGGTCGTCGCTGAGCACTGCTTGGCGCTTGACGACGCCCACCTGCATGCCTGCACTTTCAGGTCTGCACTTTTAGGAGCGGCGGGCGAGGGTTTTAGGCCTCCGCCACGGACGGAGCTCCTAGGCCTTCTCCGCTGAGGCGGCGGTAGCTTCCGCTGCGGCCGGGGAAGGTTCTGGTTTCGGGTCCACGGTGAGAAGTGCCTCGCCGAAGGAGATCTCCTCGCCCGTGGCATAGGCCGGCAGGACCGGACCCGTCTTCTTCGAGTTGGAGACAGCGACCGGCGTGGTCACCGGGTAGTACCGCCACGGCTTCACCTCGCTTAAGGAGGCCACGGCATGGCCCCAGCCGGTTTGCTTCGCCGCGTGCGGGAAGCAGGGGTCATGCTGATAATAAACATGCAAGTTATCGCCGTCGATGAAGACTCCGTTGGGGTCATTGAGGCGGCCGGCGGGAGGAGAAAGGTGGAAAAGCGGACGGTAGTTCATGCTCTCGATAGTATGGGCTCCATGGACATTATGGTGTGTGGCGAAGGCCTCGTTGACCTCGTTCCGCGGGAGCACGGGCAATTGGCGGACTTAACACCGGCGTTGGGCGGCGGTCCCTTCAACGTGGCGATCGCAGCGGGGCGCTTGGGCGCTAGCGTCGGATTTCAATCGCGGCTCTCTGGAGATGCCTTCGGGCAGGCGCTCATGGAGCGCCTGCATAAAGAAGGAGTGGACACCTCGCTCGTGCAGCGAGGTGAGGAACCCACGACGCTGGCGGTCTGCAACATTGGCGAAGACGGCTCGGCCACCTATTCCTTCTACACGGAGGGCACGGCGGACCGCCTGGTAGAGCCTGTGCTTGCCGACGTCCCCTGGGCCTGCTTCGGCACCGTCTCCCTGGCCCTAGAGCCCGGCGCTTCCCGTTATGCCGCGCTACTGAAGGAGTTTGCTGCAAAGGGCACCAAGGTGGCGTTGGATCCCAACATCCGCCCCTTCTTCGCCACGTCGGAACACCAGGAATTCTTGTTATCGCTGTTGCCACACATCACATTGTTGAAGTTGAGCGAGGAAGAGGTCGAGTTCCTGGGTGAGGACGCGCTGGCCCAAGTGCCCATCGTCGTGACCACGCGGGGTGCGGAGGGCCTGAGCGTGCGCACGGATTCGGTGTCGCTGCAGATCCCGCCGGTCAAGGTGGAGGTGGCAGACACCATCGGTGCCGGCGACACGGTGATGGCCGCGCTGCTGCGCCAGTTGGTGCAGCGGGATATCAGCGCTTTGGGCGTCGAGGAGTGGCAGGAGATCCTGCACTTTGCGGCGACGGCCGCAGCCATTACGGTCTCCCGCACGGGCGCGCAGCCTCCCACATTTTCTGAGGTGGAGGAACGCTTATGACCTACCCCCTGCGCGCCGGGGTACTGCACGGCCTACTTTTCGTGCTGGTAGCCGTGGCTTTTATCCTGCCAGTACTCTTCGGCGCTGCAGCACTACTGCCGGTGCCGCTCGCGGCGTGGGCTTCGGTGTTGCTTTCCACACTCGCGCTTGTCGACGCCTCCTACCACGCCTTCTCCCCCTCCCAGCGCCCCACCCGCGGTTTGCGCGCGCTGTCCGCTGTTGGGAGCGTTGCACTCATCGGCGGCTGGCTGGTGTGGCTGCGGATCTATAACACCATCGACTTGGTCAGCGCCACGCCCTATCGCATTGGCACCTTCCTTCTCACGGTGGGCGCGGTGTTGAGCGCGTTTTGTTTCGCTATTGCACTCACGCACCGGGCCACACGCTAGGCTCTTGGATGCTTCCGCCCCGGGTTCGCCGCCCGATACAGAGCACGCGTGACCTAGAGGACTTCATCTGGGGTGTAGTCCACGTACAGCGCACCCAAAGGAACGCTCGTATCGCTCTGCCACCAGCCACGGCCGGGTTCAAAAGGCAAGGTGACGTGCTTGCCCTCGTAGCCTGCCCACGCGCCATTCTCGACGAGCCCAATGCATTCCTTGGCCGCATAAGTCAACGTCTCCTGTGTCGGGCTTCCACTCTTGAAACCGCTCAAAGTGGTGGGCGCATCCAACGCCACGAACCAGACCTCTGTCGAGGCGTAATCGGACACGACAATGCCTGGCACGCCACCATCGAGGTCGCCTGCTTCGACCTTGTGCACAGTGCCTGACACCGTGGTGGGAGCGTCAGCAGGATTACCCTCACTGGCGACGCGATCCTTCCGGTACTCACACTTTTCGATGCCACTGGCCGCGGGGGTGCCCGCGCCTTCTTTAGCTCCGTCCTGTGCGATGGACGGCTTCGGGCCTTCAGCCGTGCCAGGATCAGCGGCCCCAGGTTTATAGCCGGCTGGCAGTGTCGGGTTGGGTCCGGCAGCTTCAGTGCTGGGCTGGGGCTGCGCGTCCGATTCTGGATCGGCTTGCGTGGATGAAACGTTGTCAGCGGATTCGACAGCCGGGGCGTCGGCAGCAACGGGGGCCGGGTCTTCTGCGGCGCAACCGACGAGGGCCGCTACGGAGGAAGCACAGACAAGGGTAAGCAGAGAGCGAGAGAACGCGGACATAGAGACATTAGCCTTTCAGGAGATGAACGGCCTTACGCTAGCACGTTCCCGCAGCTCACTCCGCCTAAACGGAGACCACTCCCCCGCCAGCTTCGGACGCTCAGCGCGCTAAGTTCGGGCTGCGAGCGCACATAAAAAATGACCCCCACGTTCGCCGTGGGGGCCATTGTCATCGAGGAGGGCTAGATATTACTTAGCCTTCTCCACGATCTCGACGAGACGGAAGTGCT
>DXEO01000086.1 GCA_019114925.1 Candidatus Corynebacterium faecipullorum
CCGTGCGGCTGTCAACCGCGCAGCCCGTAAGGTGCTGGACAGCCACGACTTCACCGAAATCGAGACTCCGACGTTGACTCGCTCTACGCCGGAAGGTGCTCGTGACTTCGTGGTGCCGGCTCGTTTGAAGCCGGGCACTTTCTATGCACTGCCGCAGTCCCCACAGTTGTTCAAGCAGCTGCTTATGGTCGCGGGCATGGAGCGCTACTACCAGATTGCCCGCTGCTACCGCGATGAGGACTTCCGCGCTGACCGCCAGCCGGAGTTCACTCAGCTCGACGTTGAGATGAGCTTCGCCGAGCAGGACGATGTCATTGCGCTGGCAGAAGAGATTCTGGTTGCTATCTTCGCCGAGGCCGGTGTCACTGTTCAGACCCCGATTCCACGCATGACCTTCAAGGAGGCCATGGAGAAGTACGGTTCTGACAAGCCGGACCTGCGCTTCGACATTCCGCTGGTGGAGTGCACCGAGTTCTTCAAGGACACCACTTTCCGTGTCTTCCAGAACGAATACGTCGGTGCTGTCGTCATGGAAGGCGGAGCCTCCCAACCGCGCCGCCAGTTCGATGCGTGGCAGGAGTGGGCAAAGCAGCGCGGTGCGAAGGGGCTGGCTTATATCACCATCGCCGAGGACGGCACCCTGGGCGGCCCAGTGGCCAAGAACATTACTGACGCCGAGCGCGAGGGCATTGCCGAGCACGTCGGTGCTAAGCCGGGTGACGCCATCTTCTTCGCCGCCGGTGACGTAAAGTCTTCCCGTGCTTTGCTGGGCGCAGCGCGCGGTGAGATTGCCAAGAAGCTGGACCTCATCAAGGACGGCGACTGGGCCTTCACCTGGGTTGTGGATGCACCGCTCTTCGAGCCGGCCGCCGATGCCACCGCTTCGGGTGATGTGGCTCTGGGCCACTCCAAGTGGACGGCTGTCCACCACGCCTTTACCTCGCCGAAGCCGGAGTACCTGGATAACTTTGATGAGAATCCGGGAGAAGCCTTGGCCTACGCCTATGACATCGTCTGCAACGGCAACGAGATCGGCGGCGGCTCTATCCGTATCCACGACCAGGATGTGCAGAAGCGCGTCTTCGATGTCATGGGCATTGGTGAAGAGGAAGCGCAGGAGAAATTCGGCTTCCTGCTCGACGCTTTCCAGTTCGGTGCCCCGCCGCATGGCGGCATCGCTTTCGGTTGGGACCGCATTGTCTCCCTGCTGGGCGGATTCGATTCCATCCGCGACGTCATTGCTTTCCCGAAGTCGGGCGGCGGCGTTGATCCTCTGACCGATGCTCCGGGCACCATCCCTGCTGAGCAGCGCAAGGAGACCGGCGTGGACTTCAAGCCGGAAAAAGCCGCTAAGGCTGCGCAGGGTGAAAAGGCTGGGAAGGAGTCTTAAGACCGCGCAGCGCCGGTAAGGTAGTTGGGCCTACAACAAGTGGAGGCAGGCAAGCAAGTGAATTCGATGGGACACGAGTCCATGAATAGTTCTGCGGCTGAAGCCGTGGTGGCGGAAGCATCGCTGATGATTTCCCGCCGCTATGGCGGCGAGCCTGAGCTGAGTGACATTCAACAGCTCACCGGCTCGGGCAATGCTGTGGTGCTTCGTGCCCGCACGACACCAAGCGCCTTCTTTCCACATCGGTCGGTCGTCATCAAGTACAACCCGGTCACCGGACACACTATTGATGACGCGGCGCTTCTACGCGAAGTGGTGGCCTATCAATTCACCACGGCGCTGTCCGAAGAGGTCCGCCCAGGCCCAGTCCTGCTTGCACACGATGTGGAAAAGCGCATCCTCGTGCTCACCGACGCGGGCGATGGCGACACCTTGGCGGATACCCTCGCCCACAGCAGCGATGAAGACCGCGTCGAGCTGCTCCGATCCCTGGGCAGCGCGCTGGGCAAGATGCACGCAGGAACCGCGGGGCGCGAGGAGGATTACGAGGCTCTGCTGAACCGTCAGCTGCGCCGGCATCCCGAATACGCTGAGCACCAGGCGCTGCGTGATGATTCGCTGAAGAGCTCCATCATGATCGGCGCTGACATTCTCAGTGAGGCCGGACTGGAACCGCCGGAACACGTTCGCGAATTGGCTCGCGCCGCCATGCAGAGCTTTAGTTCTGGCCGCAACCGCGCCTTTACTCCGTTCGATCTGTCCCCAGACAACATCATCGTGGGGACAGCGTTAACCTTCCTGGATTATGAATGGGCTGGTTTCCGTAACGTTGGCTTTGACGTGGCCTGCGTTGTTGCAGGCTTTCCACAATTCCTGTTCTCACGGCCGATTACTGATAGCGAAGCGGAAAGCTTCATCCAAGCCTGGCAGCGCCGCATCGTCGATGTGTGGCCCCAGTTTGCTGATGAGAAGACGCTGCATGAATTGCTCGTGGCCTGCCTCATCGGCTGGGCCCTGTCGAGCGTGACTACCATGTATGCCGGCGGGATCGAAGGCGTTGTAGCTCTGGCGGAAGGCAATGCCGAAATCTATCGTGACCCGCATCGCTCGCTGCTTCGCCGTTCCGACCAGGGGCCGTTCACCGAAGATGAAGCTCTCATCCGCCGTGATCTTTATGAAACTTTCGAGGCGCTGTCGCGGTTTGCCGCGCAGTGCAAGAATGATGGATGCTCGGTGGTGGCCGCATTTGGCCGCGCAGTTGCTTCCCGTCTCCGGGAGTCCTGATGGGGCAGGAGTCACTCTTCGGCGATGACCAGTCAGCGCCCAGCCTGCCGGGTGGCCCCGATATGTTTGCAACTCATTCAGGCTCGCCCCTTGCCGCGCGCATGCGGCCGCAGAGCCTAGATGAAGTGGTGGGGCAAAAGCACCTACTGGAGCCGGGCACTCCGTTGCGCCGGTTGGTGGAGGGCTCGGGGGAAGCCTCAGTCATCCTCTACGGCCCGCCGGGAACTGGAAAGACAACGCTAGCCTCCCTCATCGCTTCCTCCCTGGGGGATAACTTCATTGGGCTTTCTGCCATGGACTCTGGTGTTAAGCAAGTCCGCGAAGTGATTACTCATGCGCGTCGCGAACTCATCGAAGGCCGCCGCACTGTGCTCTTCATCGATGAGGTACACCGCTTCTCCAAAACCCAGCAGGATGCGTTACTGGCGGCCGTGGAGAACCGCACTGTTCTTCTCGTGGCCGCTACTACCGAGAATCCTTCGTTTTCTGTGGTAGCGCCGTTGCTTTCGCGTTCGCTGTTGCTGCACTTGGAGCCGCTTGACGACGCCTCCCTCCGCAGCCTCGCGGAGCGGGCGCTGAGGAGTGAGCGCGGTTTGGCGGGGCGAATCACTGCCACGGAAGACGCTTTGGATCAGCTGGTGCTGCTCGCCGGCGGTGATGCTCGGCGGACGCTGACCTATCTCGAGGCGGCTGCCGAAGCGGTGCCGGATGGCGGCGAGCTCACCGTCGACATTCTCAAAGACAACGTCAACCGCGCGGTCGTGCGCTATGACCGTGACGGGGACCAACACTATGACGTTGTCTCTGCCTTTATTAAGTCCATCCGCGGCTCCGACGTGGACGCCGCGTTGCACTACCTTGCCCGCATGATTGAGGCCGGCGAAGACCCGCGCTTCATTGCGCGCCGGCTCATCGTGCATGCCTCCGAGGACATTGGGATGGCGGATCCGACCGCTTTGCCCACCGCCGTGGCCGCGGCGGAGGCTGCGGCCCTGATTGGCCTGCCCGAGGCACGCATCCCGCTGGCGCAGGCCACGATTCACCTGGCCACGGCGCCGAAATCGAATTCCGTTATTAATGCCATCAACGCTGCCCAAGCCGATGTCCAGGCCGGTAAGAGCGGGCACGTCCCGCCACACCTGCGCGACGGCCACTACGAGGGTGCCAAGCGCTTGGGAAACGCCGTCGGCTACCAGTACCCGCATGATGATCCACGCGGTGTGTTAGCCCAGCAGTATTTACCGGAGACGCTGGCCGATGCCGAGTATTATCAGCCCACCGACCACGGCGCGGAAAAACGGGTGCGCGAGTACCTGGGGAGGTTGCGGGACATCATCCGGGGGCGGCGTCGCTAAGTAGAGCACCGGACGGGTAAAGTTGAGCGCTGACTAGAAACCATTCAACAGTGAAGGACTTTTGCTCGTGAAGACTCATGAGATCCGGGAACGCTTTACCCAGCACTTCGTCAAGGCCGGCCACGAGGCCGTGCCCAGCGCATCGCTGATCCTGGATGACCCGAACCTGCTCTTCGTCAACGCCGGCATGGTTCCCTTCAAGCCCTACTTCTTGGGCCAGCAGAACCCGCCTTTTGCTAACGGTACGGCGACCTCTATCCAGAAGTGCGTGCGCACCTTGGATATCGAGGAAGTGGGCATTACCACCCGCCACAACACCTTCTTCCAGATGGCAGGCAACTTCTCCTTTGGTCAGTACTTCAAGGAGGGGGCCATTACCCACGCCTGGAACCTGTTGACGAACTCGGTAGAGGATGGTGGCTTGGGGCTCGACCCCGAGCGTTTGTGGGTCACGGTCTACCTCGATGACGATGAAGCAGCCGATATCTGGCACAACAAGATCGGTGTTCCCCGCGAGCGCATTCAGCGCCTCGGCATGGAGGATAATTACTGGTCCATGGGCATTCCTGGCCCGTGCGGACCGTGCTCTGAGATTTACTAT
>DXEO01000087.1 GCA_019114925.1 Candidatus Corynebacterium faecipullorum
CTGGCATTGAGAGAGATAGTCACCGCCCGCGGTCGTTTCTTCCTGATCGGCGGCGTCGTGGCTCTCATTACGTTGTTGCTCGTTATGTTGTCCGGCCTGACCCAAGGCCTGTCCAAGCAGAATACTTCCGCCCTCGAGGCACTCGGGGAGCAGAATCCTTATGTGAGCTTCTCGACGGAGGACCCGTCCTTCACTGAGTCGGAAATCTTCGCCGAGGATGTCCCCGCTTCCGGCATTCCGCTGGGTACTTCGCAGACCAAGCTGGAGGGCCACGGCGGCGTGGCGGTTATCGGCCTGCCCGCCGGCACCCAGATTCCTGGCTCCAGCGCCGTGATTCCGGAGGAGGGCATGGTCTTGAGCCAATCCATCGATGAAGAGATGAATGCTCCCTCCCGGGGCACCCTTGGTGGCGTAGACCTGGATGTGCAGGGAGTAGTTGAGGATGAGTATTACTCGCACTCCCCGGTGGTGTGGGTCTCCACCGCAACCTGGCTGCAGGTCTCCCATTCTCCTGAGGACATGGTGGGCGTAGCCGTGCTGACCCAGGAACCCACCGACACCTCCGTGTCCATGAGCAAGGCCCTGTCCGGTCTTCCAGCTTATAGCTCGGAGCGCGGTTCCCTGCTGACCATGCAGGCCTTCCTCTACGGTATTTCCGCGCTGGTGACCATCGCCTTCTTAAGCATCTGGACCATCCAGCGCACCCGTGACCTGTCCATCCTGCGCGCCCTCGGCGCCAGCGTGAAGTACCTGCTCAAGGACGCCATCGCGCAGGCCGCCATCATCCTGGCGATTGGCGTGGGGGTCGGCGCGCTCGTCGGCTGGCTGCTGGGCCTTGCTGCCCAAGGTGCTGTGCCCTTCGAGGTCTCCGCCATGACCGTCATCGTCCCCGCACTCGGCATTTGGTTGCTTGGCATCGCTGGTGCCTTCCTGGCCACCCGCCGCGTTTCCAAAATCAATCCGCTCGACGCCCTAGGAGGCAACGCCTAATGACTACCACCGCTTCTTCCCCCGCGCTGTCCCTTCGCAATGTCGTGGTGACCTACCCGGATGGCGACTCCCGCGTCACGGCGCTGAATAACGTCAGCCTGGACGTCAAGCCCGGTGAGCTCACCGCTGTCATCGGCGAATCCGGCTCCGGTAAGTCCACCCTGCTCTCCGTGGCCGCTGGCCTCATTGAGCCGGACTCCGGCACCGTGGAGCGTACTGGCTCCCGTGGGCTCATCTTCCAGCAGGCCAACCTGCTGGCCGCTCTGACGGCGCGCGAACAGCTGCTCATCATTGACCACATGGAGGGCCGCAAGCCGCGCCGGGATCGTGCTGATGAGCTACTCAGCTTCGTGGGCTTGGAGGGCTTTGGCAACCGCCGCATGAACCAGCTCTCCGGTGGTCAGCGCCAGCGCGTCAACATTGCGCGTGCGCTCATGGGCCAGCCTTCCGTGCTGCTTGCAGATGAGCCGACCTCCGCTTTGGACTCCAAGCTCTCCCGCGAGATTGCCAAGCTCCTGCGCGGTGTCACCGATGACTTCGGCACCGCCACACTGTTCATCACGCACGACCGCAGCCTGCTTGATTATGCCGATACCGTGGTCGAGGTCAAGGACGGAAAGCTCTCCGAATACTCCGAGCTAGCCGCGTAGGAACCCTCTCATCTCTCACATGTTCATACAAAGGGGTAAATTATTGCCCCGTTATGATTCGACCTCGCAAGCCCCGAGTAAGCTCGACTGACTACCCGCGCATGCAGCAGTGGACCGCGCTGCATGCGCTCATGTTGGGCATCACCGTAGTGGCCTGTGGAGTCTTTATCGTTGCTGCCCGCAGAATCAAGGGCACCTCCCGTGAGACCTTCATCCGCCGGATGGTGGGCTGGGCTTTGCTGGTGGCGGGTACTGCGTGGACGGTCATCTCCCTGGACCCGAAGCAATTCGATATCAGGGAGTCTTTGCCCTTGCACCTGTGCGATGTGCTGCGCCCGATCCTGGCGCTGGGCCTCATTACTGGCAACGAGCACGCCCTGACCTTGACCTACTTCTGGGGCATCATCCTCAACCCGCAGGCCATTATCACCCCGGATATCATCTACTACTTCTCCCCGCACTGGCTGCGGTTTGGCACCTATTGGTTTTCCATATCGTGGCGCTTGCCGTGCCGCTGGCGCTGACCTTTGGCTTGGGCTACCGGCCGGCGTGGCCGTGGGAGAACACCTCGCTGCGCCGCAGCACGGTGGCGATGGGGCCACGCGGCCTCATGCGCAAGTCTGTGGGCACCGCGTCCGGTATTCTGCGTCGCACCAAGGTACGTTTTGGTAAATAGTGGCCCGCACACCGCGAAATTCTAGGCCTTCGTTGCGAAAACGTACCAAGACGACGGCGGCCAGGTACGGATCGATCAAATAAGGTCCCCAGATCTTCGATTTTTTGGGGTGCTATTTGATCGAAACGTACTTAGCGGCGTAGCTAGCGCCGGGCCAAGGAGCTAGCGCTCGGCGTTGAGGAGCCGCGCGATGGCTTGCGGGATGGCCGCCGCGATCTGGGAGGCGGAGCAGGGGGCGAACCCGTCGGGGGTCTCGGCCGCGATGGCCGCCGCGTGTGCGTGGATAGCGCCAGCGTGGAGGACCTCGGTGATGGTTCGGGCGGTGGTCGCGGTGCCAGTTTCGGTGGAGGCTTCGGCGAAGAGCTGGGCCATAACCGCACCGAGGATGCCGGAGAGCACGTCCCCGGAGCCGGGGGTCGCGGCAAAAGAGTGCCCGGCGTTGAAGGAATAGATCGGCTGGCCCGGGGCGGTGACGCGGGTCAGGCGGCCCTTGAGCAGGATGATGCAGTCCAGCTCTTCGGATAGCTCGTGGAGGGCGCGCCTCCAGCCGGTAGCCGCATCGGGAGTAGTGCCGAAGGCGGCCTCATAGAGGCGGCTGAACTCGCCTTCATGCGGTGTGAGGATGGTCATCGGGTGCTCGGTGACTTTCTGGCGCAGCGAGGTATTGCGCGCCAGAAGCGTTAGGGCGTCGGCATCAAGAACGGTGGGCAGGTCCTGCGACAGGACCTTGCGTAATTCGGTGGCGGCCGCGGCATCGGTACCGCGGCCGGGGCCCACGACCCAGGCCTG
Organism: Candidatus Corynebacterium faecipullorum; assembly: GCA_019114925.1. Taxonomy (GTDB): domain Bacteria; phylum Actinomycetota; class Actinomycetes; order Mycobacteriales; family Mycobacteriaceae; genus Corynebacterium; species Corynebacterium faecipullorum. The sequence continues at coordinate 3,106 of DXEO01000087.1, forward strand.
AGCCTGACCGGAGGAGGCCACGTCAGGATGGCAAACCAGTTCAGGTAGTAGGGAAGTAATCGAGTTATCGCCGATGAAGCGCACCATCGAAGGCGTGGCGCGCACCGCCGCGGTGGCACAGAGGATTCCCGCACCCGGGTAGGTATCGCTGCCGGCGGCTAAGGCAACGACACCCCCGGAATACTTATCGGAGCGCGGGCTGGGAGTCGGATCGGTGATGGGTCCGGTGCAGCCAACCGGCCAGGGGCGGGAAGCGCGCCCGCCCGGCAGATCGAGTTCGCCCGATTGCCACGCAAAGACCGTCGGCACGGAGGGCTCGTGTGCGATGAAGGCCGCAGCTTCATCCAGCTCAGCGAGGGTCTCAGCGAAGGAGGACGCGCCGGGCAAGAAGAGATCGGAGACTACGACCTGCCCGCATTCGGCGGCCAGCGCGTGGCCGAGGCGCGGCGAGCCGAAGGTGATGGTGACATCGGCGTGGACGGAATCCGCGGCGAACACCCCCGTGTCGGCATCGACTCCGGTGGGCATATCGACGGCCAAGACTGCAGCCCCGGCAGAAGTGGCGCGGCGGTAGAGGGACAGGGCTGCACCAGAGAGGCCCCGGGCGGAGCCGAGGCCGGCGATGGCGTCAATAAGCAGCGCGCAGCCTGACGGCAGCGCGTCGGCAGAAAGGACCGTGCCGCCGGCGGCACGGAACGCGGCGAGAGCCTCCTCGTGACAGCGCTCCGAGGCCAGGGCATGGACCGTAACCCCGCGCGAGGCCAGCTCCGCACCAGCGTAGAGCCCATCCCCGCCGTTGCCGCCGGAACCGGCAAGAATGAGCACCGCGCCGGGGCGTGCCTCCAGCATCACCGAGGCGGTTTCTGCCACCGCCGCGGCGGCCAACTTCATGAGCTGATCATCATGAGACTGCTGCTCCAGCAGGCGCTTCTCAGCGGCACGGACAGTGGCAACGGTATAAGCAGGGCGCATAACCCACACTCTAGCGCGCGGGTTGGCAGCTAGGGCACCAGAAGAGGTTGCGGCCCTGCATGACCTGCTCCCGGATCTCGGTGCCGCACACGTGGCAGGGTTGCCCGGCGCGGCGGTAGACGTAGACCTCGCCGCCGTGGTCATCTTTGCGGGGCTCGCGGCCCATGGCCTCCGGGGTATGGGCTTCGCGGACCGTATCGATGCGGCCGTGCTCGACGCCGTAGTCCATGAGAACGACCAGGTCAGACCAGATGGCGTCGAATTCGGCGCGGTCGAGTTGGTTGCCGGGGATGAAGGGGGAGAGCCCTTGTCGGAATAGGGCTTCTGCGCGGTAGATATTGCCCACCCCGGCGAATAGGCCCTGGTCCATCAGCATTGCGCCGATGCTGCGCCGCGAGGCATGCACGCGGGCCCATAGAGCATCCGGGTCGGCATCCATGCGCAGCGGGTCCTGGCCCACCTTCGCCACCTTGGCCTGGTACTCCTCCTCCGTGATGAGCGTGCAGAACTGTGGTCCGCGCAGGTTGGCGGCTGTTGTGCCGTTATCAATGCGCAGCCGGATTTGCCCCCACACATCGGCAGAAGGTTCAAAGCGCAGGGAGCCAATGAGACCTAAATGGATGTAGATAACGTGGCGCGGGTTATCCGCATCGAAGTGGAGAAAGAGGTGCTTGCCAAAGGCTTCGGCGAGGGAGAGGGGAGAGGCGTCGACAAGCACGGCCTCCGTAGCGAACCTGCCTTGGGGGCTGCTCACGGCCAGCGGCTGGTTACGGAAATCCGCATTCAGTGTGCGGGCAAGGCGGTGAATAACGTGTCCCTCAGGCATGTCAGGAAGTCTACGCGGGGGCTGTGCTGTGTAGACTTTCCGGGTACTACCCGTTGAACGGAAGGGCCTAAATACTATGGGGCGCGCAATCGGTTTTGACCGTGAAAAATATATTGAGCTGCAGTCGGAGCACATCAACGCTCGGCGCAAAGAAATTGGCGGGAAGCTTTATCTCGAAATGGGCGGCAAGCTTTTCGACGACATGCATGCCTCCCGCGTTCTGCCCGGTTTCACCCCGGATAACAAGATTGCGATGCTCGAGCGCATCAAGGATGACGTAGAAATCCTCGTCTGTATTAACGCCAAGGACATCGAGCGCCAGAAGATGCGCGGTGACTTGGGGATCCTCTACGAAGACGATGTGTTGCGGCTTGTCGACGTCTTCCGAGACCGCGGCTTCCTAGTCAACAACATCGTCATGACCCAGCTCGAGGACGGCAATAGCCAGGCGGAAGCCTTCATCGAGCGCCTAGAACGCCTGGGGTTGACCGTGGCGCGCCACCGCATCATTCCGGGCTACCCCGCCAATATCGACCTCATTGTCTCCGAGGATGGCCTGGGCAAGAACGACTATGTTCAGACCACCCGTGACCTCGTGGTGGTCACCGCGCCGGGGCCGGGCTCCGGCAAGCTGGCTACCGCGCTCTCGCAGGTCTATCACGAAAACCTGCGCGGCGTGCCAGCAGGCTATGCCAAGTTTGAGACTTTCCCCATCTGGAACCTGCCGCTCGACCACCCGGTGAACTTGGCCTACGAGGCAGCCACGGTGGACCTCAACGACGCCAACGTCATCGACCACTTCCACCTCTCCGCACACGGCGAATCCACGGTGAACTACAACCGCGACGTCGAGGCCTTCCCGCTGCTCAAGTCGCTGCTGGAGCGTCTGACCGGCACTGTTCCCTACCAGTCCCCGACGGACAT
>DXEO01000006.1 GCA_019114925.1 Candidatus Corynebacterium faecipullorum
AGCGGTAGACGGTGCCGAATTCGAAGAGTCGCAGGGGCAGCTCACGATAGCTGCGGCCGCGGGAAGCGAAGATGAGGTTGTGCATCGGGCAGTTCATCGGCTTGGCGTAGTAATCCTGCGGCTGCTTGGTGCAGTTGCCGTCCTCATCCCACTCACCGTCGAGCTGCATCGGCGGGAACATGCCATCCGCGTAGAAGTCGAGGTGGCCAGACTTCTTGAACAGGTCACCCTTGGTCAGGTGCGGAGTGGACACGAAGGAGTAGCCGTCCGCGATGTGGCGGCGGCGGGAGTGCTCCTCCATCTCCATCCGCACGGTGGCGCCATTGGGGTGGAAGACGGGGAAACCAGAACCAATCTCATCCGGGAAGGAGAACAGGTCCAGCTCGGCACCCAGGCGGCGGTGGTCACGTTTTTCTGCCTCTTCCACCATGGTCTTATAAGACTCCAGGGCCTCCTTGGATTCGAAGGCGGTGCCATAAATGCGCTGCAGGCCAGCCTTGGACTGGTCACCGCGCCAGTAGGCAGCAGAGGAACGAGTCAGGGTGAATGCCGGAATGTACTTGGTGGTCGGCACGTGCGGGCCGCGGCAAAGGTCAAACCACTCCACCTCGCCGGTGCGCGGGTTGACGTTGTCATAGTGGGTTAGATCACCAGCACCCACTTCGGCGGCCTCATCGGAATCTGGGTCTACGTTGCCCTTGTCCTGAACTAGCTCCAGCTTAAAAGGTTCGTTGGCCAATGCCGCTTCGGCTTCCTCGGTGCTGGCGTAGACGTGGCGCTCGAAGCGCTGCCCGCCCTTGATGATCTTCTTCATACGCTTCTCAATGGCCTTGAGGTCCTCCGGGGTGAAGGGCTCAGCGGTCTGGAAGTCGAAGTAGAAGCCATTCTCGATGGCCGGGCCAATGCCCAGCTTGGTGCCGGGGAATTCCGCCTGCACTGCCTGGGCCATGACGTGTCCGCAGGAGTGGCGGATAACGGCGCGGCCATCTTCCTCGCAGGCAGCGACCGGAGTGAACTCGGCGTCCGTGTCCGGGGTGTGGGAAAGGTCGTAGAGGGTTCCATCGGCGCCGCGGACGACGACGACAGCTTCCGGGCCCTTGTTGGGCAGCTCATGCTCGCGCATCGCTGCTCCCACGGCAGTACCGGCTGGGACCGTGATTGGTTCGTAGTTCACCGGGACTGCTGGAATCATTTCCGCCATGACTTGGTGCGCTCCTTTGCGCTCACGCGCCGCTCGACATACCTGGCCGAGTAGCACTCAACGAGAAAGTTACAGCGGCTTAGTCTACCCCTCTTAACTGCGTATGAGCGATTCGCCCCAGAAGGTTTCGCCTTCAGTTCCAGCTGGCATGTAGTACACGGCCGAACCAATGTGGCGAATCCACTCGTTGAGCCGATCTGCTTCATCAAGGCGCGCCTGAATGGGCTCGAACTGTGTCGTCGGGTCCTTCTGATAGCAGATGAAGATCAATCCGGCGTTGCTCAGTTCACCGCGCTGGGTAGTCTCCGGAGTCGGCGGCAGGTTGTAGTTATACGGGCGGCGCAAAAGCTTTTGTTCCGGATGCTCTGCCGGCGGATGCGCTCTGGCGACATGAGAGTTTTCATCAATAGCTTTGAGCCCAAACTCGTTACGGGCATCCAGATCCACTGGGTCGAACTCGTCCTTAGCGCCTATAGGAGCTCCGGTATCAAGCGTGCGCCCAGTCGAGTTTTCGCGTGCCGCACGATCAAGCTGCTCCCATGTGTCCAGGTTCATGTGGATGCGGCGAACCACCATGGCGCTGCCGCCGGCGAAAGGGCCGTCCTCGATCCACACTTGCTCGTTGAAATCCTCGTCGCTTCGGGGGTTGACGGTGCCGTCCTTTTGCCCGAAGAGGTTGCGGGGCGTCATCCCCTTCGGTGCGGAACCATAGGCATGGCTGAAACCCTGCTGGATCCACGCAACGTCAGCGTAGTCTTTGCCCGCACGGGTCATATGCCGCAGTACGAAGGCGGCAGTGAAAGGATCATCGCTGCAGATCTGCAGGACTATATCTGTCTGGCCCCATTCCGGGCGGAGGTCATCGTGGTCAAAGGCCTGGATATCGCGCAGCCAGCTGGGCTTGGCGACGTTCACCGTATCGAAGAATCCCTCTCCCCAACCGCACGTGATGGTGAGGTTTGCTGGGGTGGTAGACAATTCGGGTTCGAGGCTGCCCAACGGGTTCTCACCGGTGCACAGTCGGCGGGCGTCTTCCGTCCACAGGCGCATGAGCGCGGCCGCGCCGCGGGCGGTAGTCCCCTTTTTCAGGTTAAAACCCACCAGTTCCACGTGCGCCTGGATCGGAGTTTGGATGCCGGCTTGGTGCTTTCCGTCGAAGGCGACGATATCGCCGCCCATTGTCTCCTCGTGGCCCTCCGGGCCTGTGCTTCCGGTGTCCCCAGCCTGCGCTGCGCGGGAGGCATCCGCAGATGCCTGTCCAGGTTCATCCCCTTTCGCACAGCTTGCAAGCGCTACCGCGCTGGCCGCCACAGCACTTCCGGCGAGCAATCCACGCCGACTGACAGGTTCCGCGAACTCGCTCATCTTTGATTTCTCCCTACCTCGTGAGAACCGATTTCTTGCCTACCTTGGCCCAGAGCACGCTGGTTTCTAGTGCGCGTGTTCTTCCTTCTTCATGTCAGACATGTCTGCGGACTCCGAGTGGTCCATGGAACCGTGGTCCATGTGGCCCATGTCGCCGTAGTCTTCATCGCCGGCACCAATGGTGCGCACCGGGATGTCACCAAGCTCGACCGTGGAACCGTCGGCAAGCTCCAGCGTCAGAGTGGCCGTCTCGCCGGCCATGACAGGCTCGGTCACGCCCATCAACATGAAATGGAAGCCACCCGGCGCGAGCTCAATGGATTCGCCGGCAGGGACATCGAAGCCGCCTTCCTTCTCCTGCATTACGCCATCGACAACCTCATGAATCTCATAGTGCTCCGCCTTCACCGAAGAGCTGAAGCCAACCACGTTGATGTCCTCGTCCGTGTTGTTGTGGAGAGTGCCGAAGATAGCGGTCATATCGGAGTCCTCCTCCATGGCACGCACGACAGCATCCTCGAAAGTTATGCCAGACTCAGCGGAGGAAGAAGCCGAAGCACTGGTCTCTGCGCCCTTGTCCTTTTCAGCGCTGGTTGCAGCGCTCGACGGAGCTGCGGCGGAATCCTCTTCGCTCGGGGAGCAAGCCGCCAAGGTCAGGCTGCCAGCTGCGAGAGCCGCCACGGAGACGCGGAGGAAAGAACGGGTATTCAACATGGGACATGCCTTTCTGCAGTAACAGTAGTTAAGGAAAGTGCGGATTGACTCTCGCCTCATCGGAGGCGCGTGGTGTTTAGCCTTCTGAGCCTTCTCCACCTGCGCGGCGGGTCTTTGCTCCGAAGGCAAAGAGCGCTGCGCCGACGACAAGAACTGTTCCTACGCCAATGATCCATTTGGCCGCGGCGGGCAAGGAACTCAGCGGATCCTGAGCCTCCTGCGCCTCTTCGCCTTCCTTGGCACCATCGGCAGAAGCATCTGCAGTCTCATGCCCGCCGGCCCCAGAGCCCACGCTAAACGGCACGGAACCGAGCGTGGAGTGGCCATCGGAGGAGTTAATGCGGAAACCTACCTGGTATTCACCATCACCAGGCTCGATGTCCTGAGGAACCTCAACGGTGAGATTGCGACCATCAATGGTTGGGGTGGCGTCAAAGAGCACGTCGCCGGAGGTTGTGTCGCTCACGGCGAAAGTATTGAAGTCATCCCGAGGAATGCCAGAGAACTCCAGCGTGATTTCACGCGGAAACTCTTCCAGCGGTGCGTCACCCACCACGTTTCCGCCAATGACTGAGTCATGTGCCACTGCTAGCGGCGCGGACAACCCAATCGCAAGGCCCGCGGCCCCAGCGGCAATTCCCGTAGTGACCTGACGCAGCTGCATTTCCCGGACTACTCCTTGATGGTCTGATGAAACTTTTGATTGAAGGTTCCCTCATCCTATCGCCGGGAGGGATCCTCGAGCCAATCCTTACCCCGCACGGGATGTGTGAGGCTACCAAGTAGTCGTTGCACGTGGTGGAAAAGTTCCCAGTCACTCTCCTGCAGCCGCGAGGTCGTGTTTTGGGTAAGACTTCTAGTGGCTACGTCCGCGCAGAAGGATAACTGCGAGAATGATTACGGCAACAGCGATGATGCCCAAGGCCGCAGCTAAGAAATAACCGAGAGTGCCTAGGCCGAGGCCTTTATCCTCATCGGCGCCTGCTGCTTGGTCCACATTTCCTTCGTCACCATCACTTTCCGGCGCCTCAGTCTTGTCTTTGACGGCCTCATAGATGGGCCCTTGGATTGGTTCCCCTAACACCTTGGCGGTGAGAGCATATTTCACCGTGTCTCGCTTACTATCAGACACCGCATCTCCCATTTCGGAATCCGTGCCCGCATCCAGGGTGACCAAGATGAAATAGTCACCCTCCAACCAGTTAGCTTGGTCTTTTTGCCCGTTTGCCTGACTTTGACCGAAACGGTTAGCGAAGGCCGTCGGCGTAACTGAGTGTGCCGCAACTTCTTGGCCCCCGTTCAACGCCGACATA
>DXEO01000088.1 GCA_019114925.1 Candidatus Corynebacterium faecipullorum
TCTTGCATCTTTCTCATCGTCGCCTGGATTACCGGCTCGGTGCGCGCGCAGCGACGCCAGCGCGAGGTCACCTTGGTGAGCTTGGCGGAGCTCAACGAGGACCAACTGCGCTCGCGCGAGGAGCGCGCCCGCCTGGAGGAACGCAACCGCATTGCACGCGATATCCATGATTCCCTTTCGCACCGGCTCAGCCTCATCTCCGTGTACGCGGGCGGCCTGAGTTACCGCAAGGACGCCGACCCAGAGCACATCGCCGAGGCGGCAGGCGCCATCCAGTCGGAGGCGAAGGCCGCCGTGGAGGACCTGCGCGGGGTGATCAAGGCGCTGCGCGTGGATCCGCGCGCGAGCATCGAGGAACACATCGAGCGCGCACGCGCGGCGGGGACGAAGGTGCGCTACGTCAAGGGAGACGTCGATAAGCTGAGCACCCTCGCCGCCCACACGCTGGGCCGCGCCGTGCAGGAGGGGCTGACCCACGCGCGCAAATACGCGCCGGGGCAGAAGGTAAGGCTCACCGTGGAGAACGAGGAGGATAAGGTGCGGGTGACCATGCAGAACAAGAAGGAGGCGCACCAGCCGAAGTCCGGAGGCGGCAACGGCCTGCTGGGTCTGGAGGAACGCGCCCGGCTGGCGGGAGGTACCTTCACAGTGCTTGACGACGCCTCCACCTTCACCTGGGTCCTCGAACTACCGGAGGAGGCAAGCGCACAATGATTTCAGTGGTATTGGTCGATGATGAACAAGCGCTGTGGCGCGGTATTCGTTTCATCCTGGAGGGCGCACCGGATATCGAGGTGATGGCCGAGGCCAGCAATGGGCGCGATGGTGTGGCCCACGTGCTGGACCTGCGCCCTGATGTCGTTCTCATGGATATCCGCATGGCCGTCATGGACAGCATCGAGGCGGCCGGACAGCTGCGGGCGAGCGCGCCAGATATCCCGGTGGTCATGCTCACCGCCTTCGATACGGATGAGTTCATCGTGGATGCGCTGCATGCCGGCGCTATGGGCTTTCTGCTGAAGACAATCGAGCCGGAAGGACTGGTCTCGGCGGTGCAGGCCGCAGCCACGGGGCGACAGCTGCTGAGCCCGAAAGCACTAAAGAATTTGCTGGCGCTCAAGCACCTCGAGCCCGTGCCGGCAGCCGCAGCGAAAGCGCCTGGGCCCCGCCCGCTGGAGGACTTAAGTCAGCGCGAGAACGAGGTGGCGGAGCTGGTGGCCCAGGGATTGGACAACCAGGAGATTGCCGGGCAGCTCTACGTCTCTGTGACCACGGTGAAGACCCATATCAAGCACATCTTGGACAAGCTGGGTGGTACTAACCGCGTGCACATCGCGATTGCGGTGTTGGAGTCGCGTTAGCGCCGGTGGATAAACGCGGAGACGAGGCCGAGCAGCGCGATGACGAGCACGATGACGGATGTTGCTGGCCAGTACTGGGGGTAGTACTTCAGCGCATAGCCGAAGACCTGGCCGTCCTCGAATTGCCGGGCAAGCGCAATAGGTATCCACCACAGCTTCGTGAGCGTAAGAACCGCGCCGAGCAGGCCAGCGATGATGCGGCGGCTACCGCTCAGAAAGAAGCTGGCTGCCACGAGGAGCATGCCGGCGATAGTGAGAGCGAATATCAGGGGAGTTGCCGCAGTTAATGGGGAGCCGTTGATGAGGAACTCGTGGTCAATTTCGTGCTGCTCGATGAGGGTATATCCCTCAAGGACGACGTCGTCGGGGAGCCCCATCTACTTCTCCTTCTGCTCAGCGTTCGGGTTGTAGCCATCGGCCCAGGTATCGGTGTCGAAGTCATAGTCGACGTTCTCGCCCTTTTCATCGGTGCGCTGGTACCAGTCCGTGTAGCGGTGCGCTGAGGAGTCGAAGTCGGAGCCGGCACCGCGGCCTTCGTCGGCGTGTTCCACGGTGAGCTCGAAGTCATCGCCGTGCTCCTCGATGCCGCGCACGACGGCGTTTTCCACCGCGGCGCGAGCATAGGCGCGGCGGATGAACATCGGGTCGGAGCGCAGGTCCTTGATGAAGGCCACCATCATGACGAGCAGCACGATGCAGAAAGGCAGGGCAGACAGGATTGTCAGGTTCTGCAGGCCGGTGAGCACGTCCTCACCACCGGTCAGAAGCATGACTACGGCGATGCCCATCATGCACAGGCCCCAGAAAATGACGATGATCTTGTTCGGGGCGGGGTTGCCCTTGGAAGACATGGTTCCCATGATGACCGATGCCGAATCGGCTGAGGTGATGAAGAAGACCGCTAGGACCACGATCAGGATGAAGGGCGTGATGCTGCTCAGCGGCAGGTTATCGAACATGGCGAAGAGCACCTGTTCGCCGGAGGCGGAGCCGTCAAAATTGGGCAGGTTCTCGCGCTTAAAGGTGATGGCTGTGCCGCCGAAGATGGTGAAGGCCAAAATGAGGATGAGGGAGGGAGCGAAGACGGTGACGGCTGTGAATTCGCGCAGCGTGCGGCCGCGGGAGATGCGGGCCACGAACATGCCGACGAAAGGCGTCCACGCGATCCACCATGCCCAGTAGAAGGCGGTCCAGTAGGACTGGAACTCGATGGTGTCATCGCCCCAGGACAGGCCCTTGGCCATCATGGGCAAGAGCTGGTCGATGTAGGTGACGATGCCGGAGGGCACGAGGTTGAGCAGGAGCAAGGTCGGACCGGTGAAGAAGGCAAAGATGACCAAGCCGAGTGTCAGCGTGATGTTGAAATTGGAGAGGTAGCGCACGCCGCGGGAGACACCCGACACCGCCGAGATGATGAAACCGCAACCCAGAACCGCGATGATCAGGATGAGCACGGAGTTCGTTAGCGGTCCGGCACCACGGATGATGGAGACGCCTTGGCCGATCTGGATGGCGGAAAGCCCCAGCGTGGCGGCGGTGCCGAACAGCGTGGCGACGAGAGCGAGGACGTCGATAAGCTTGCCCAGCGGGCCGTCGGTATCGCGGGAGCCGAACAGTGGCTTGAAAATCGAGGACACCAGCGGGACGCGCCCGCGCCGGTAGGAAGAATAGGCGATGGCGCCGCCGACCAGGGCATAGGCTGCCCAGGGCGAAATTCCCCAGTGGTAGTGTGCTTGGGCCATGGCTTGGTGGAGGGCTTCGACGCTATTGCCGTCGACGGTGTG
>DXEO01000089.1 GCA_019114925.1 Candidatus Corynebacterium faecipullorum
CACGCCCAGGTGTAAGTTGACCTTGGCGTGGGCGCGCGCCTGCCAAAGCTGCGGGGACTCGTTTACTGGCTTGCTCATGAGACTTCCGCCAATCGGACGAAGTCCTCCACGCCCAGCTTTTCGCCGCGCAGGCGCGGATCGATTTCCGCCGCGCGTAACGCTTCCTCGGCTGCCGCGGCGGAACCATAGAAACCTGCCAGGGCGGCGCGGAGGGTCTTGCGGCGTTGGGCAAAGGCGGCGTCGATCAGCGCAAAGAGCCGTGGCCGCAGATCCTCGTCGATAGGGCGGGTGCAGTCGATACGCACCAGCCCTGACTCGATCTTGGGTGCCGGCCAAAACACGTTCTTGCCAATCGTCCCGGCCTGGCGGACGGGGCCATAAAAAGATGCTTTCACACTAGGTATGCCATAGACCTTACTGCCCGGCGCGGCGGCGAGGCGCTCCGCCACCTCGAGCTGCACCATGACCAGGACACGGCGAATCGATGGGTAGACCTCCAACAAGTGGAGCAGCACCGGCACCGCCACGTTATAGGGAAGGTTGGCCACCAAGGCGGTCGGCTCCCCCAGCTCCCCTGCCTCAACGGTGAGCGCATCCTTCTCCACCACGGTGAGGCGATCCGCAAAGTCGGCCGCCCGCGCGACCACGGTGTCCGGGAGCTTGCGTGCCAGACGCGGGTCAATCTCGACTGCCGTGACGTGCTCCACCTCCCCCAACAGCCCCAAGGTCAGCGAACCCAGACCAGGGCCGACTTCCACCACACGATCCTCCGGACTCAGGTCCGCAGCGGCAACAATGCGCCGGATGGTGTTGGGGTCATGGAGAAAGTTCTGGCCCAGCTTCTTTGTCGGCGTCACATCGAGCTCAGCGGCGAGCTCGCGGATCTCCACCGGGCCCAGCAGGTGGGGTTGTGTCATGTCATCCAGACTAATACGCGCGGCTCGGAAGCTTTAGCGCAGGCCAAGCTTCGAGGTGCAGGCGGGCCAGGCACCCCAGCCCTGCGCTGCCTGAACCTTCTGGGCCACCGCAATCTGCTGCTCGCGGGAAGCCTGCCATGCCTGCGGGGCGTACTCGGTTCCACCAAATGCAGCCCAGGTCGACGGGGTGAACTGCAGGCCACCGGAGAAACCGTTACCGGTGTTGATGGACCAGTTGCCGGTGGCCTCACACTGTGCGAGAGCATCCCATACGGAACCCTCAGCCACAGCGGGAGCGGTGGACTTAGGCTTGGTGCCGCGCGCAATCACTGCGGCGACAGGCTCAGTGTGGACGTCTTCCTTGATAATCTCGTTGGACTCCTCCTTACCGTTGACCTTCACAATCTTGCGGGTCACGGTACGGGAACCTGGGGTGCCTTCCTCGCGGACTTCCTCGGTCCCCTCTTCCAATTCAGGATCGTCGACAAAGTTGGCGGGGGCATCGAAGTCTTCCGTCTTTTCTTCCTCGGAAATCTCGACGCGGTCCACAGTAATCGCCGTGCCGGCCTTCACCGGAGTATCCAGTGCTGGGGATACTCGGTCATCCTTGCCCACGGTGATACCACGGGCTTCCAGCACGTCTTCCACAGTTTTAGCGGCAACGCTGGCGTAGGAGACGGAACCGCCGTCAGAAAGCTTGATGATCTTCGGGGACGTAACCTCAAGGTTCATGCCCTCAGTCACCGTTTCATCCTCCTTCACGGTCTTGGAGCCGGAAGTGATGGCCGCTCCCGGGGCGATACCATCGAGGCCGCCCAATAGGTCAGAGACCGTGAGATCAGTGGAGGAAAGCTGCTTTTCAACACCATCGATGGTCACCGCAACCGGCTTAGCGGTACGAACGGTGATCGAATCACCGTCGGAAACCTGCTCGGACAGCGCAGGATAAACAACGTCTTCTCCCCCAACGGTGACGCCCGCAGCTTCGAGAGCGGCGTTGACATCGCCAGCGAAGGTAGCTAGCTCGGTGGTCTCACCGTTGACGTCGAGCGTGATGTCCTTCTGGGCACCAACGGCAACAACACCGCCCACGGCAAGGGTGCCGAGCACACCGCCGGTGGCCATGCGCAGCGGCAAGGAGGGGGAGTTATTGATTCGCTTGATCTGCTTCTTCGGGGACATAAACCTTTACTCGTCTCTGCGATGCTTCGTGCCCAGAGAGATCTTTACACTCTCCTCAGCACCTGACGTGGCGTGCGAGTGCACGCCAGCCGGCAACATCAAGGCCGGGCTAACTTTGAATAACGATACGGTAACAGAACTCAACGATCGAAACGTATTTACACGCCAGGACCACTAGCAACACACTCGCCACAACAAACACGCGCGCCACCCATGAGCAGCGCATTTGCGTCGAGTGAAAATCCTCACACTCCGAAGACCTGCGCGAAGGTATCAGCTACCTCCGCTGCCAATTCCTCTACATCCTGACCACGTGCCTGCGCCACACAGCGATAGGTATGCCCGATCAGGGAAGGTTCGTTGCGCGCACCGCGGAAAGGCTCCGGTGTCATGTATGGCGCATCCGTCTCAATGAGCAGTTGACCGGCCGGCGCAAGCGCTGCGGCCTGACGCATCTCTTCGTTGCGCTTGAACGTCACGTTGCCAGCGAAGGAAAGAACATAACCGCGTTCCAAAGCCTCCTTGGCCACATCAAGTGGTGAGGAGAAACAGTGCAGCATCACCTTCGGTACTTCCGTGCACTCCCCCAGCACGCGCATGAGATCCGCATCGGCCTCGCGTTTGTGGATCATCAGCGTCTTCCCCACTTTCGACGCCAACTCAGCGTGCCAGCGCAGCGCTTCCTCTTGGACCTCAAGGGGTGCGGTGTGCTCCGGCTCGTGGTGAATCCAGTAGGCATCAAGGCCT
>DXEO01000090.1 GCA_019114925.1 Candidatus Corynebacterium faecipullorum
TCCTCATCTTCGTCGCCGCCACCGCCGCGATGGCCGCACTCACCGGCTCCGGCACCGCACCCTACTTCGCCTTCTCCGAGGTGGTGCCCAACCTGGCCTCGCAGACCTCCATCCACGCACCACAGATGCTCACCGCAATTTGGGGTACCTCCAACCTGATGCGCCAGGTCTCCCCGGTCAACGCCGCGGTGCTCATTGTTGCCGGTGCCATCAAGGTCAACCCCATCCAGCTGGTCAAGCGCACCTCCGTGCCCATGATCGTGGCGACGGTGTTGAACACGCTGTTTGCGTTCATGTTTATTGGGTAACACTCCCCGGCTGTGGCCTCGGCGCCCCCTTAAACCACCAGGCGGGGCGCTAGGCTACAGCACATGCGAAAACTCTCTACTTTCTCTTTTCTCATCGCCGCCGGAATTGCAATCAGCGCCTGCGGCAAAAATCCCGATAACAACACCGCACCTTCTAGTGAGGCTTCTGCCGACGCTCAATTAACCTCCGTTGCGGCCACAACGCCCGCCACCACCACGGAAGCCTCCGACGCTTCAGAAGACAGCGGCCCCGCGCCGACTCTTAACGACGCCCCACGCAACACCCCCGCCGCGGACGACAACACCAACCCCAACCCCAACCCGGGCGGCCACAACATTAACGTCGGGCAAATCGGCGGCACGTGCGGCTATACAAACCAAGGCGACAAGATTCGTGCAGGAAAAAACACTTCCTGCGAATTCGCCGCCGCTATGTTTGATGAAGCCATCAAGCACACCTTCACTTGGTCACAGCGCAGCTCCACCGTGAATGGCTCCTACAACACCCACATTTCTGTAGCGAGCCCAGCGACCAAACAAACCTACGACCTGTATTGCGCCATGGGTTCCGACACTAGGACTTTCTACTGCGGCATCGACGGCGACAACTCTGTCTATGCCAGCTTTGAAGAGGCCAATCGCCAAGGGTGGACCAACCGGCTTTCTACCGAAGGTCAGCCGTAGCGAGCAACCAAACATGACGTACATATCGATCAAATATGGCCCCAGATCATCGAGGTTTTGGGGCGCTATTTGTTAAAACCATCACGGCCACACGGCGAAGCCTCCTGTCTACCGTAGAATTGCGCAGACAATGAATCCTATTAAGGGTTAAGGAGCAACCATGCTACTTGCTGAAGCCTTGGCCGAGCGCGCCCAGGCGCAGGAGCGCCTCAACTCGCTGAGTGACCGGCTCGCGGCGACGGTCCGCATTCAGGAAGGCGATGAACCGGATGAGAACCCGACGGATCTCCTCCGTGATCTCGAGGACGTGACCAAGCGCATCGACGAGCTCGTCATTGCGATCAACACTACGAACACGGCCACCGCTTTCGACGAAGAAATCACGCTGATGGAAGCGCTGGCGCTTCGTGATGGTCTGCTGCGCAAGCGCCGCATCTACCAGGGATTGGCAGAGCGCGCGGGTGCGCGCCAGGACCGCTACTCCCGTTCGGAGATCAAGTTCGTGGCCACCGTGCCCGTGCCGAAGCTGCGCGAGCGCGCCGACGATTTGGCCCGCCAGTACCGCGAGCTAGACACCCGCATCCAGCAGCTGAACTGGAATACGGAACTGATAACTAAATAAGGTCTTCTGCTTAGTGTGCCGCATTCTTGCGGCACGTCACGTCGCGCGCGTCATGCGCGCGACGGTAGCCCACACTCATCGCAGCGAGCGCAACCCTTACTGGGCAGGGAAAAGTCCAGTGCTTCTCAGGCGCCTTCGTAGCGCAAGAAGGCAGGGAGGTTCGATTCCGTCCCACTGTATGGTGTACCGCGCTGGTACGGAGTACACGTGCACATTGACGGGGATAATCCCGCAGTATTGTTTATTGTTTATCACCGCCGCGCTGGGCGGAGAGTGTGGGTGAGGGTTTGGGAATGGGGACTATACTTCCGGCGCACCGCTTTCCAATTAAGCTGGTGTGCCATGAGCGAGCAGAAGAACTACAGCACCGAAAATCCTTTCAAGCCGGAACTCTGGCACCCCGTCGAGGGCTTTGAGGACCTAACGGATATCACCTATCACCGGCTCATCAGTGACGGTCCGAAGCCACAGCGTAAGGATGGCATCGTCCGCATCGCCTTCGACCGCCCCGAGGTGCGCAATGCGTTTCGCCCGCACACGGTGGATGAGCTTTATCGCGCGTTGGACCACGCGCGCCGCACGCCGGATGTCGGCACGGTGTTGCTGACCGGCAATGGGCCTTCCCAGAAGGACGGCGGCTGGGCGTTTTGTTCCGGCGGAGACCAACGCATCCGCGGCCGCTCCGGGTACCGCTATGCCACGGAGCACGCGCACGATGACGCGACTGCCGACGAATCCACTGTCGACACCGCCCGCGAAAAAGTTGAGGGCGGCCGCCTGCACATCCTGGAGGTCCAGCGTCTCATCCGCACCATGCCCAAGGTAGTCATCGCCGTGGTCAACGGCTGGGCCGCCGGCGGCGGACACTCCCTGCACGTGGTGTGCGATATGACCATTGCCTCCCGCCAGGAGGCCCGCTTCAAACAGACCGACGCCGACGTCGGATCCTTCGACGCCGGCTATGGCTCGGCCTACCTGGCCAAGATGGTGGGCCAGAAATACGCCCGCGAAATCTTCTTCCTGGGCCGCACCTATGACGCGCAGCGCATGTACGAGATGGGTGCGGTCAACGAGGTAGTAGACCACGCTGAGCTGGAGGACGCCGCCATCCAGATGGGGCGCGAAATCAACATGAAGTCCCCTACCGCGCAGCGCATGCTCAAGTTCGCCTTCAACCTCACCGATGATGGCCTCATGGGCCAGCAGGTCTTCGCCGGCGAAGCCACTCGCTTGGCCTATATGACCGACGAAGCTGTCGAGGGCAAGGAATCCTTCCTAGAAAAGCGCGAGCCCAACTGGGATGACTTCCCGTACTACTACTAGACCCCAAGGCAGGAGAACACCCCGTGCTGTACTTTGCCATTGCCCTCGCGGCCATCGCGCTCATTGCCGTCATTGCGTCGCGAGTGTGGATGTTGCGCCGCATCCAGCAGGCTCAGAGGGATGGTGAGCGCCCCTTTGATCAGGAGGATGAGCTCATCAACCCTTACGAGCACCGCGGGCGTAGGTCTCACTAGTCAGGCCTTATAAACTCAGCCCGCAGGCCAGCACGGAGATTTTGCGTACTCGTCAACAATATGAGTATTGTAACTTCTCATGAATTCGACTACTTCCGCCACTATCCTCATCTCACGCGTCATCCTCGGCGTCGTGCTCATCGCCCACGGTTGGCAAAAGTTCAGCGAATGGGGCATCAGCGGCACCGCCGATAGCTTCGCGGCCATGGGCGTTCCGGCAGCCAGCGTTGCTGCCGTCGTCGCCGCCGTCATCGAGCTTGTCGGCGGCATCCTCCTTATCGCCGGTCTCTTCACCCGCATCGTAGGAGCGCTGGTAGTCCTCAACATGATCGGCGCAGGTATCTTTGCCAGCCACTTCACCTCCGGCATCCTCGTCAGCGACGGCGGCTGGGAGCTCGTCGGCGTCATTGCTGCGGCGGCCCTCCTGCTGGTCGGCGTTGGTGCGGGAGCCTTCTCCCTGGACCGCGTGTTCTTGGCCAAGAAGTCCTAATCAACTATCGACTCACCCCGGCACCAGCCGGGGTTTTCTGCGTTTTACTCTTAAAATCACCTCCGTGACTATCCTCTCTCCTCTGCCCGTCAATCCACATGACCCAGCCGCCATCCTTCCTGATCTGGAAGCGGCCATCGCGGAACAAGCCACCTTCCTGCCCGTCCCGGCGGAGGACCGCACCCGCGCGCAGCTGCTGCGCAACCACATGCGCGCAGGAGAGCCCATCGATTCCTCCATCGCACTTGTCGTGGCCACCTCCGGGTCCACGGGCACACCGAAGGGCGCGCAACTCACGGCCGCCAATTTGGTGTCCAGCGCCGATGCCACGCACCGCGCTCTCGGCGGCACCGGCCAGTGGCTTCTAGCCATGCCCGCCTCCCACATCGCGGGCATCCAAGTATTAATCCGCTCGCTTGTCGCGGGTGTAGAGCCGCTCTGCCTTGACCTGTCGGAAGGTTTTTCCATCCCCGATTTCGCCCGCGCCGCGCACGAGCTGGCCGCCACTGGGGATCGCTCATACACGGGCCTGACCCCCATGCAGCTGGCCAAGGCCATGGATTCGCTAGAGGGAATCGAGGCCCTGCGCACTTTTGATGCCATCCTCGTCGGAGGCGCTGCCCCCCACCCGCAACTGCTGGACTCGGCAAAGAGGCTGCGCATCAACATCGTCACCACCTACGGATCCTCAGAGACTTCCGGCGGCTGCGTCTACAACGGCCATCCACTGGATAGCGCGCGCGTGCGCATCGGCGAGGAAAACCGCATATACCTCGGCGGGCCCATGATTGCGCAGGGCTACCGCAACGTGGACTCAGATACCTTCATGGTCGATGAATCCGGCACCTCGTGGTTTGCTACCTCGGATGCCGGGGTGGTGGACGGCGATACCCTTACCGTTACCGGGCGCCTCGACAACATCTTGAACACCGGCGGACTGAAGCTACATCCGGAGCAACTCGAACAACATATCCTGCGCGTGCCGGGAGTGGACGGCGTGTGCGTGGTCGGCATCCCCCACCCACGCTTGGGACAGATGATCGTTGCCGCCTATACCGGATCGGCGGATGTCGGCGATATCCTTGTAGCTCTCGATGACGTTGGCCTTCCGCGGTGGCAAATCCCCAAGGATATCAAGCGCCTAGCCGAGCTTCCCACCACCGGCCCCGGCAAGGTTGACCGCCAGGCAGTGACAGGGCTGTTTACCTAATCAGATTTTCTTGCACACT
>DXEO01000091.1 GCA_019114925.1 Candidatus Corynebacterium faecipullorum
AGGTTCTCCCAGCGGTGGTCTCCATTTACTCCATAACCCGCTCGGGTGGTGCTGAGGGCTCCGGATCCATCATTTCCCCGGATGGCTATGTGCTGACCAATCACCACGTGATTGCCGGTGCGGACCAAGGAGGGCGTCTGGAAGTGACAATGAATGACGGCTCGCGTCATAGTGCTACATTCGTTGCGTCGGATGCGACGACGGACGTAGGCGTCATCAAAATTGATGGTGTCAATGACCTGCCCTACCTTCAGTTCGGTGATTCGGACGCTACCGCTGTGGGACAAGAAGTAGTCGCCGTTGGTTCACCGCTGGGGCTCAACGCAACGGTGACATCGGGAATTGTGTCAGCCAAGAACCGGCCCGTTCGTGCCTCGCAGGAAGGCGGGGAGTCCTCGCTGATCGACGCCATTCAGACCGACGCAGCCGTAAACCCCGGTAATTCCGGCGGCCCCTTGGTGGACATGGAAGGCAACATCATTGGCATGAACTCGATGATTGCCTCGCTGTCGAGCGGCTCGATTTCCGAAGGCGGTTCCATTGGTTTGGGATTCGCAATTCCTTCGAACTTTGCCAAGCGCATGGCCGATGAGCTCATCAATAACGGCAGGGTCAAGCACCCCACCTTGGGTGTTAAGGTTCGTGCACAGAGCGAGACCCAAGGCGCAGAAATCGTCGACGTGGAACCTGATAGCCCGGCTGATAAGGCAGGACTGAAGTCCGGTGACGTGGTCACCCGCGTTAATGAGCGCCTCATTGAAAGCTCTGATGCCCTGATCGCGGCAACCCGTTCCCAGGAGTTTGGGGCAACCGTCACCCTCGAGGTGAAGAGTAGCGACAGCGAAGATACGAGAAAGGTAGAGGTAACGCTGGCAAGCGAGTAAGTTTACAAATACTTGGGCGGTGCGCCAGCGCCGCGTGAGCCTCGCACCCTGACACCTTTTTAAGAAACTACTTCCGGATGATTCCGTCACACCTTTAAGGAGAACCTCCGTGGCAGACAACACCGACGCAACTGAGCTGTTGGGGCGCGATGCCTCACGAGAACTCGATGATGTTACCGAACCTGATGATGCCTTCCTCATTGCCAGCGAACAAGAGCAAAGCGTTCAAGCGCCGCGCCGCGCGCTCGTTGTGATCGTCACCGATCACCCGGATGAGGCGGCCCAAGACACATCGCGCTTGGCAGGTGAACTGCTGGCTGAAGCCGAGTTCACCGTTGACGGCGCAGTGATTGTCCGCTCCAAGAAGTCCAAAATCCGGCAGGCTATCGAAACCGGCGTGGTCGGGGGCGTCGACTTGGTCCTCACGATTGGTGGCACGGGCGTTGGCCCGCGCGATAAGACTCCGGAGGCAACCCGTGCGGTGCTGGACCAAATGGTTCCTGGCGTGGCGCAAGCCTTGCGCTCTTCCGGCCAGGCCTGTGGCGCGGTGGATGCGTGCACCTCCCGCGGCATTTCGGGAGTGTCTGGTTCAACAGTCATCGTCAACGTCGCTTCCTCCCGCGCGGCGGTGCGCGATGGCATGGCCACTTTGACGCCGCTGGTGCACCACCTCGTTGATCAGCTGCAGAAATCAAGCGTCTAATGGCTGATTCCACACCACGTTCCCCGCGTCCGCGCCGGCGCGTGAAGCGTCCGTCGACGGCCGAGAACTATGATCGCAGTTTCGATGTCCCCAGCGGGCCGGCACCGCATACTCCTGCTTCCACTGCTGCGGGCAGCGACGAACTGCGAACCGTAAATTTTGATGGGGACGCACACGGCCCCGGAGGTGACGGTGATGATGATGTCACCGGCGAGACCTTCTACCGAGAGAACATGCCGCCACATTTTGGAACCACGCAGTAGCGCGTGAGCAGTTAAAAGAGATATAAGAAAATCCCGCAGAGCTTCGGCACAATGCCGGCTCTGCGGGATTTAAGCTAGGCGCTTCTGGCTTAGAAGTTGGAGCCCGGCTTGTCGGTGGTGGTGCCACCGTTCTCGGCAGCGAGTAGGTCGCGGATCTCGGAGAGCAGCTGCTCGGTGGTCGGAGCTGGCTCTTCCGGGTCCACACCCTGGCGGCGCTTGGCGCGCTCGGTGACGGCGTTGATCGGGGCGACGATGACGAAGTAGATGACGGCGGCAACGATCAGGAAGTTGATGAGCGCGG
This sequence comes from Candidatus Corynebacterium faecipullorum, assembly GCA_019114925.1. Classification (GTDB taxonomy): domain Bacteria; phylum Actinomycetota; class Actinomycetes; order Mycobacteriales; family Mycobacteriaceae; genus Corynebacterium; species Corynebacterium faecipullorum. The sequence continues at coordinate 2,152 of DXEO01000091.1, forward strand.
TGATAACCGCGCCGAAGTCCAGGAAGGTTTCCGGGTTATCGGTGATGGCGAAGCCGACACCACCGAAATCCGGGGAGCCGAGGGAGTTAATCAGTGGCTGGATGATGTGGTCGGTGATGGAGGTGACGATTGCGGTGAAGGCAGCACCGATGATGACGGCTACGGCCAGCTCGATGACGTTGCCGCGCAAGATGAAATCTTTAAAGCCCTTGAGCATGGATATGTGTCCTTTTCTGCGGAAGTACGTGCTTCTTCAGTCTCGCGGCTGCGTTGCAGTGCGCGTGGTGAGCGTTCTCGTGTTGTTCAAGTGGATGGCGCCCAGTAGGAATTGAACCAGAAGGGGCCGGGTAGAGAGGGAATCTTGGATTGAAACGTAGAAGTGCTTACTAAACAAGAAGCGGGGGAGTTACTAGAGTAGAGAAGACCACTGTTGAGCGTTCAAGGCCTGCGTTGCCGCCAAGTTATGGGGCAGGATTGACGCAAAAGCTATAGCGCCTGAGTGGCTGCGGATATAGTAGGCAGAGTTTGCGTGTCATGGCAACAGTCTCTAACAACCTTTTATATAAACGCGGCGATTCTCCCAGCTCACGCTAACTGTGCGCGCGATCGCCCACGATGACGACCGTGAGTGGCTGTGCAAGAGAAGCGGCAGCGACGGCTTCGGCCGCCTCAGCAGGGAGGGCGACGAGGAGTGTGTGCGTGCGCGCATCCTCTTCACCAGTGCCCACCGATACGACGCGTGCACCCCGCGCAATTGTCGAGCCGCGAGTGGGGACAGAAATATCGTCGCTGCCCTCGACCGTGCTGACGATATTGACTGTATCGCCGTGATGGAGATTTCGGGCAATTTCTGGCTCAGCCAGAGTAAGCGGGATGAGGTGGCCGTCCGCCATCCCGAAATCCGCGATGAGATCCGAGCTGAGAAGCCGTGTGCTGGTGAGGATCTCGCCGGTGCTAGCCGCTGCCACCAGAACACGCCCTACTGCTTCTTCCGGGTTGCTCCCCAACGCCGTGGCGGGCAGAGCAGAGGAGGGGACGCGTGCCACGGAGACATCGCTTAGCGCCAGCGTCTCCCCGGCGGCGACGTCACGCGCCATAACCACGACGCGAGGCTGCTCGCGGGTAGAAGCGAGCGCGCTCGCCGCCGCGGCCACGAGCAAGACCGCGGCGGTTACACGGCGCAGGATAACGCTCCGTTGATGCCCCGGGGTGCGCAGAACGTGAAGAAAATCCATGCCTTTTTAGACTGCATGCGGCGCCCTATGGTTCCCGAAATCCGATGGAAAGCGCGCAAGCCAATGAAGCGTGTGAGACAAGAGTGCTGGCTACAGCCAGCGCAGTCCGCGCTCGGTGAGGATGCCATCGACTGGTCGGTCGTGCTCCTCGAAAGGGACCTCGCGGACCTCGGTGGAGTGAACTAGAGCGACGACGGGCGGGTGTCCTGTGTGTAGCGGTGTCAGCGCGCGGTCGTAGTAGCCGGCGCCTTTCCCGAGACGCATGCCAGATTCGCTCACCGCCATTGCGGGCGCGAGGATGAGATCGAGCTGCGCCAAGATTTCGCTACTGTGGCGCTGCCCGACAGGCTCTGCAATCCCTAAAGCCCCCGGGCGCATGGCCTCTGGGCCGCCATACAGCGTCCACAAAAGCTCGCCGTTTTTGCCGGAAATGGGCAGGTAGGCCTCCTTGCAGAGCGCTGCCACGGTCTCTACGAAGTCAGGACCACCTGGCTCTGTGCCCAGTGGGTGGTAGGCGGCAATCCGCATCGCGGGAGTGAGCAACTCACCCACACCGGCGCACCACGCGGCATTGTCATCAGCGCGCTGCTCGGGGCTGCGTTCGCGCCGGGCGTTAAGGAGTGAGGCTCTTAAGGCGTCCTTGGGGGAGGTCGTCATAGGCTTTAATCATAGCGGGACGGCGTAGCGCAGCACGGGAGCGCGGGGGCTGCATTGTAAAGTGGAACTTATGGCTATTGCACACGAGGATTCCCATACCGGGATCGCTACGGTCGTTGTCCCTGCTGCTGGCATGGGCACTCGCTTTTTTGCCCGCCACCAAGACCGTGCCGAAGGAGCTGCTCCCCGTCGTTGATACGCCGGGTATTGAACTCATCGCGGAAGAGGCTGCGTCTGTGGGCGCCCAGCGCCTCGCGGTGATTACCGCGCCGAACAAGCAGGAAGTGATGCGGCACTTCGAGGAGTTCCCCGATCTCGTCGAGACCCTCGACGCCCGCGGCAAAGATGAGCAGGTAGCCAAGGTCAAGCGCGCTGCTCAGTTGATCCATCCGATTTCCGTGGAACAGGAAAAGCCGCTGGGCCTGGGCCACGCGGTGGGCTTGGCGGAATCTGTGCTGGAGGATGACGAGGAATTCTTCGCCGTCATGCTGCCGGATGACATTGTCCTGCCGGCAACCGTCATGGGGGAGATGGCCCGGGTTCGTGCAGCGCTGGGTGGTAGTGTGCTGTGCGCCTTTGAGGTATCGCGCGAAGAGACCTATAACTACGGCGTCTTCGATGTTGAGGACACCGACGCACCGGGGGTGAAGAAAGTCGTGGGCATGGTGGAAAAGCCGGACCCGGCTTATGCGCCCTCGAACCTCGTGGCCACTGGGCGCTACCTACTCGATAGGAAGATTTTTGATGCCCTTCGTCGCATCAAGCCAGGCAAGGGTGGGGAGCTGCAGCTGACCGATGCCATCGAGCTCCTCATTAGGGAGGGGCACCCCGTCCACGTCGTAGTCCACCAGGGTAAGCGTCATGACTTGGGCAACCCGGGCGGCTACATCCCGGCCAACGTTGACTTTGGTCTGCGTGATGAGAAGTACGGTCCTGCGCTCTACAAGGCAATCAAGAAGATTGTGGAGGACTACGAAGAAGAAAAGGGGCTGAAGGGCTAAGCCTTCGCACGCCTAGCGCGCTAAGCTCTACTCCAGTAACTTCCATCCCTTTAGGCCCTACATACCCCAGAGTAAAGGCAGGCGGTACATGCGTTCGGTCGATGACCAGATGGCGTTCATTCTTGATGCAGCGATGACTCCCGAGCCGCTACGCATCGCCATCGCCAATGCCCTAGGTCTCAAGTGTGCGGAGGAGGTGCAGGCAAACCAGCCGCTCCCGGGGTTTCCACAAGCAGCCATTGATGGCTATGCCGTGCGCGCTGTGGACGTCGGGGGAGAAAAAGCCCTCAAGGCACGCTCGCGCCACGACTCCGAGGATGCTGATGCTCCCGCCACGGAGACGGAGGTTGAGCGCTCTTTGCCTGTAGTAGGGGAAGTTCCCGCAGGTTCACGCCAGCCTTTGCGTTTGCAGCCCAAACAGGCAGTGCGTGTGTACACGGGCGCGCCGTTGCCGACGCTTGCGGACGCCGTCCTTCCCCTCGAATGGACGGACCGCGGCCGCAAGCGCGTGACCTCGCACCGCCCAGTGCGCTCGGGCGACTTCGTGCGCCGCGTGGGCGATGACATTCAACCCGGGGATGTTGCCGTGTCTTCCGGAACCATCTTGGGTCCAGCACAGATTGGCCTGCTCGCGGCTGTGGGGCGCTCAAAGGTGTTGGCGTATCCGCGCCCGCGCGTGACCATCGTGTCCTATGGCAAGGAGCTTGTCGACGTCGACCGCGAGCCCGGCCTGGGTCAAGTCTTCGACGTGAACTCTTATTCGCTTGCGGCAGCCGCGAAGGAAGCCGGTGCGGATGTGCATCGCGTCGGCATTGCCGCTGGTGAGCCGCGCCGCGTGCGGGAGGTCTTGGAAACCTACCTAGCGCGCAGCGAGGTACTGGTGATTTCCGGCGCCGTGGGTGGTGCGGGTTCGGAAGAAATCCGCGAGGTCCTCGATGAGTTGGGCGATGTGGATACCTCACGCGTAGCCATGCACCCAGGCTCGGTCCAGGGCTTCGGGCTGTTGGGTGAGGAGCGCATTCCAACCTTCCTGTTGCCCTCGAACCCGGTATCCGCGCTGGTGATCTTCGAGGTCTTTGTGCGCCCGCTGATTCGCCTCTCCCTGGGCAAGCGCAGCGGCCAACGTCGCGTGGTGCGCGCTCGTGTGCTTAACCACATGGAATCCCGCCCTGGGCGCCGCGGCTATATTCGTGCCCGGCTCATGCGGGATGCAGACACCTCCGACTACCTGGTGGAAGGACTGGGCGGCGCGGCTGGCGCGCCGGCGCACTTGCTCGCCGGACTATCCGAGGCCAACGCGATGATCCGCATCCCGGAGGAAGTCACAGAGATCCGCCCCGGGGACGTGGTGGACGTCCTGTTCCTGGCCCAACGCAGCTAGCTGGCCACCGCCGACATCATGCTTGATCCTTTCGGTACCGCCGCAGGGCGCTTTTCCACCCCCGCCAGCGGTGAGGTCAACCCTGACCATCCGGGATGGCCAGAAGCTACGCCTGCGGTCCGGTTGCGGGGTTCTCGCGTTTTTCCGCGCGGGGCGACAGTGCGCCTGCGCCCCCTGCTGCGCCGGGACGGTGAGTCTTGGCGGCGTCAGCGCATCGAGGATAGGGAGTTTCTTAAACCGGTGGAGCCGACTCTGCCGACGTCGTGGGATGTGGCACATTCGCAGTCGGCATGGTGGAATCACCTGATGTTTCTGCGTGATTCTGCCCGCGCTGGAACGGTGGTGCCGCTCGTCATTGACGTCGATGGACAGTTTCGTGGGCAGTTGACCTTAGGCAATATCCAGCATGGAGGGGTCAGCGAATGCTGGATTGGCTATTGGGTTCATTCCGCGGTGCACGGAGCTGGCGTGGCTACTGCCGCCTGTGCTCTCGGCGTGGACCATGCTTTTTACCGTGTGGGGTTGCATCGTGTGACAGCCACCTATCTGCCGGAGAATCCTGCTTCAGGCAAGGTACTGCACAGCAACGGGTTTCGGGCTGAAGGCTTCCTGCGCCGCAACCTGCATATCGACGGTGCGTGGAGGGACCACCACTTCTTGGCACTGAATCGTGAGGATTTTGCTTCCGGTGCGGTCGAGCGCCTGCGCGCGACGGGCCGCCTCAACAGTGCTTAGCCGATGCTGAGTAAGCAGATATTCCAGCAGATATTTTAGGTCAACTACCTCTGCTTTCACTTAAGTAACAACCTTGTAATTTATGGGCTCGTTGATGCCCACAGGCCGGGGCTGGGAGGCTAGAGTGGGGACCTAGTTATATTCCCTTTTTCGTCGACCCCTGAAAGTGGGACACAGCCGCATGATGACTGCCGTGCCGATCATTCTCGTAATCGTGTTGTGGCTCTTCATCCTCGCCCCGTTGCTTTTGCGTTCGCAACGCCCGATGAGCCATACAGGTGAGGCCTTTGAAGAAACCCGCGTGCTCTTCGAAGGCGATTCCGGCTCCGTGCCGGGCCGTCCTAAGCCGCGCTTGGGTAAGGAAGATATCCGGATGAGTTCCCAGGCAGGGGCGGAGACTGGTACTGAGGAGGCAGACTACGAGCTGGTTGAGGCCGAAGGAGTCAGCGAGGATTCTCAATCCGGCCGCGCTGAGACCGCTGCGGCTGATGCTGCCGAGCAGCCAGATGTCGCAGACACGATTGACGGCGAAGTCGTCGAGGCTGAAGATTTGGAAGAGGATTTCGAGCTAGCAGCGGAACCTGAGCATGATGCCGAAAATGAGCGCGACCTCGATAATGACTTCGAGGGCGTTGAAGCGAACACCGCTGAGGTATTCACGGCTCCCGCCAATGCTAGCGTCGCAGAAGATGCCTACGGCTTGGATGACTCCTATACCTCTCCGGTCGATTTGATGTACCCGGGTGCTATTGATTCTGTGGACCAGACTCCGGAGGACTCCGGCGCCGAGGAGGCAGACGGCGCTGATGATGCTCCGGAGCAGGAAGAGACCACGGCGGTTGAGGACGAGAGCATTGATGTCGCAGATACGAACTCCGAGGACGCTGAAAACAACGGCAGCGATACCGAGCTCTCCCCGGAAGAGCTTGCCTTTGCGCAGCGCCGTCTTGGCCGCGGTGGCTGGGATCCGGTGAAGGAGAAGGAGGCTTCGGCCACGCGGTACCAGCGCCGCCAACGCACGCTCATCGGCCTAGCCGTGGTGGTGGTCGCAACGGTATGCCTGGGCATCGTCGTGGGCGGTTGGACTTGGTGGTTCGCGGGTATCGCTGGTGTCGTGACCACGGTCTACCTGGTGGCGCTGCGCGCCCAGGTGCGCCGCGAGCAGGAGCTACTTCGTCGTCGCGTCTACCACTTGCGCCGTGCGCGCTTGGGTGTCCGCAACGCGGAGAACCCTGCTGAATCACTGCCGCCGAATCTGCGCCGCCCGGGCGCGCTCATCTTGGAAATCGATGATGAAAGCCCGGACTTTGATTACCTTCCGGTGTACTCGGAGGATGATTCCGACGGCGGTTTCGACGGGCCGCATCCTTCCCCGCGCCAGCGGCGTGATGACCTCGCGGCACGGCGAGTCGGTTAAGCAGCACGCGAACGCGCCTTTCGCACAAGCGCACTGAGCGCTAGGCCGACCACACTCCCGAGCTACCGCGGCGATGCGAGCCCACAAGGTGGGCATCCACCATCCCGATGGCCGCCATGAGTGAAAAGCAGGTCACTGGGCCGACGAACTTGAACCCAGCCTTCTTCAAAGCCTTGGACATGTCCAAGGCTTCTTTCGTATATTTCGGGATATCTTCTTCGCTTTCCGGCGCGATGGTTTCTTCAGGCAAGAAGCTCCAAATGAATTCGTCCAACCCGCCCTGCTCGCGCAAGGCCACCGTGGCTCGTGCGTTAGCGAGCACAGCGTTGATTTTGAGGCGGTTGCGAATAATTCCTGGATTGTTCATTAAACGCTCGATTTCCTCCTCGCCAAAGCTGGCCAGAAGGTCCGCATCAAATCCCACGAAAGCAGCGCGGAAAGCATCACGCTTGCGCAGTACTAGCTCCCAGCTCAGCCCTGCCTGGAAGCCTTCCAGGCAGAGTCGTTCCAGCAGTGCGGATTCTTCGTGGATGGGCATGCCCCATTCGGTGTCGTAATACTCCTTGAGCAGTGGGGAAGTCATTGCCCACGCCGGGCGGCCAAGCCCTGACGCGTCATAAACAAGTCTCGTATCATTTGCCATTTGTGTACTAGTCATGCCTTTTTAGACTGTAAAATCTACTCATTGGTTCCTCGCTTCGTGCTCCAGTAGTAGCCGCTTTGCGGCAACGCCCCCGCGATAAGACCCCAGACCGCCGCTTGCTGGTACGACGCGGTGGCAGGGCACCACGATAGGCAAAGGGTTGTTGCCGCAGGCGCTGCCTGCGGCGCGGGCAGCTTGGGCGCTCCCAGCCGCGGCGGCAAGGCGTGAATAGGTCCAGCGCTCACCGAAGGGGATATCACGAAGCGCGCGCTGTGCTCGGTCGCGGAAGGTTTCAGGAGACGGAGGGACGTCGAGAAGCAGCTCGAAGTCTCGCCGCGTGCCGGCGAAGTATTCGGTGATTTGTTGGCTGGCTGAGACAAGAACCTTAACGCTCAGCCAGGTGCTATCTGAGTGATCGGTGAGGCGTTGCAGGCCTCGGAGGTTCCGGGCTTCGTCAGGGAAATACACCTGGGATAATCCTTGCGCGGAGCCCACGAGCGTGAGGCAGCCGAGAGGAGTATCCAGTGAGGTCCACAAGTGCATGCTGGGAGGGAGTCCTTTCGGAGAGAGGTGGCCATCCAGGGTAGTCTATGAACCATGAATAGACCCGCCGTACGCGATGCCGCGCTCCTCATCTTCCGCGCGGTACTGGGAGTCATCTTCGTGGCGCACGGTGTAGACAAGATGTTTTTTAGCGGAATGGATGAAATAACCGGGCAGTTTTCTGCTCTTGGGGTCCCGCAGCCGCATACTTCGGCGTACTTGGCTGCCTTCGCGGAAATGCTGGGAGGGGCTGCGCTGGTGGTAGGTCTGCTCACCACCTTTGTGGCGGGTGCCTTGGCTCTACTCATGGCCTGCGCATTGTATTTCGTGCACATGGGCAATGGCCTTTTTGCAGCCGATGGTGGCGTCGAGTATCCGCTGGTTCTCATCGTGTCGTTGCTTATGATTGTCGTCTTTGGCTCCGGCCGGGCCAGTGTGGATGGGGTGTTGAGCCGTGCTGACGCATGAGCAGGTGCAGGCGGCGATTTCCGCTCAGCTTGACGGGGAAGCCCCGCAGCTCTCACCGGACGTGATTGATGCGCACGTGTCGGGATGCCCCGAGTGCGCGGCTTTCCGGGATAAGGCGGCAGCCCTAACACACTCGTTGAGCCTCGTGGAACCGGCTGGCGTTCCGCCGCGAGATTTGTCTGAGGTCATCCTCGCCGGCGTGGAGCCGGAATGGCAGCGCGCTTCCAGCACGCGGCAGGCGTCGCTGACCTTGGCGCGAGTATCCCTTGGAGTGTTATCCCTGGCGTTTTTGATGTGGGCGGTCGTGGTCGTCGTTAGTGCCTCAGGCTTGACCACCTTATCGAGCGAAGGAACCCTCGCGGAAGGGGCTGACCCAGGGCGCGCGCACCTGCTGATGGAGGCTGCGGCGCTGCGTTTCGGCCTCGCAAGTGGCTTGGCTTTTGCGGCATGGCGCCCCGCCTCGGCACCTGGATTATTGCCGGTAGCGTGCACGATGTTCGCGTTCCTGTGTGGTTTTACCATGCGCGATTTTGCCCTGGGCAGCGTCGCCGCGGGCCAGGTTTATATCCTCATCGGCACGGGCTTGGCCACCTCCAGCTTGGGCTGGGCCTGGGCGGCGGACCGGGGATTCCTACTGCGGGATATTTACCGGACGTTGTCCGCTAGCCCGCGTTAGGACCAAGACGGCAGCCACATCATGGAGCTGTACCACGAATCCGGGATGAGGTAGCCGTAAAGAATCGGGGAGAAGTAGGCGAACATCGCCACCACGAGCGCGGCGTAGCACACCGTGAGGAAGGTACCCAACGGCATCGCGGAACCAAAGAGTGCTGTGAGCCAGCGCCACTGCAGCTTCCGTCCGTGGCCAATCATTTGCCCCAAGGCCAGAGATATCAGCACGATGACAAACGGGATGAAAGCCGTGGCATAGAAGAAGTACATTTGGCGGTCGAAAACGGCCAGCCAAGGCAGGAATCCCGCCGCGGCACCCACGAGCGGGATGAGGAAGGCGCGGTTGCGGCGAACGAGCAGGGACCACAAGCCCCACAGCACTGCCGGGATGACCAACCACCAGATGGCGGGAGTACCAAAGAGGTACAGCATCTTGCGGCAGGAGCCGCCGTCCCCGCAGGAGATGTCCGTGGCGGAGTAGTAGAGGATAGGGCGTGCAGCCACCAGCCAAGCCCACGGCTTGGAATCCCACGGATGGCTGTGCCCACCGGAGGTGGTCAAGGATGCGTGAAACTCCAACACGGAAGAGTGGTAATAAAACCAGCCGGCGAGCGCCTCGGGGAGGTGGAGCAGCCAGGATCCATCTTCAATAGTGCCGTCTACCTTGGCGTGGCGGTACACAGCGGTTTCATCCGCGAACCATGCACGCCAGGACCAGGCGTACAGTGCCACTGGAACCGCAACGATGGAGGCGAGGGCCGCTGGTGTATCGCGCACCAGCGTGCCCACGATGTAGCGGCGTACGCCATAGAGGCGGCGCAGCGCGAGGTCCGAGAAAACGCTAATCAAACCGAAGAACATGATGTAGTACAGGCCGGACCACTTCACGGATAGGGTGAGCCCCAGGAAAACGCCGGCCGTAAAACGCCACCACCGGAATCCAAAGCGGGGCCCGAAGTCGGAGTCACCCATCGTTCCCGACACGAAGGCGGCGTGGAGGCGCTCACGCATCTGCTGGTGATCCTGCGCCAAAGCCCACGCGGCGGCGAGCACAAAGAAGACTTGGAAGATGTCGAGCATTCCGAATTTGGAGGCCACGAGCAGTACGCCATCGCACACGGCGAGCAGGCCAGCTAGGAATCCCACCTGCCACGAACCAGACAAGCGGCGAGCCAGCGCCATGGTGAGCATTACTGTGCCCACACCAAAAAGCGCGGCCATGGCCCGCCATCCCAGTGGGGTATAGCCGAAAAGCGCTTCTGATATCGCAATGATCTGCTTGGCCAGCGGCGGATGCACAACCAAGCCGTAGCCCGGGTTAGATTCAATACCGCCGAGGAAGAGGTTGTGCCAGCTGGTGACCATGTCCCAGGCCTGCGGCACGTAGTGCTTCTCGTCGAAGACGGGTGTGCCTTCAGAAACCGGAGCAGTCAGGCCAATGAATCGTGTGAGAAAAGCCAAGACACCAATGATCGCGGTGCTGATCGTGTCGGCCCGGGTCCAGGTGTAGGGCCGAGGGGCAGGCGGGGCCGGCCGGGTATGGGTGCCACGCGCGGCGGAGAGGCGCGTGCGCTTGCGGCGGCCAGATCGATCTGTAGGGGTTGCGATACTCACCCGGAAGAGTTTAGCTTGCATGTGCAATGCTGGAGAGTATGAGTCTTCAGCTTGAACCCCTGCCCCGCGGCGTCATCCTCGCCGCCACGCCGCTGGGAAATCCCGGTGATGCTTCCGCCCGTCTCATGCAGGCTTTGAGTCACGCAGATGTGATTGCCGCAGAAGATACTCGCCGTGTCCGCAACCTGGCCCAGGCACTAGGAGTAGAAATCCGTGGCAAGGTGGTCTCCAACTTCGACCACAACGAGGAGGAGCGCTCGCGCATGTTGGTCACCTCTGCCCAGACGGGAACCGTACTTGTAGTGTCGGATGCCGGCATGCCGCTAGTTTCCGATCCGGGACATTCCATAGTGACCGCTGCCGTGGAGGCGGGCGTGCCCGTGACGTGTTTTCCTGGGCCCTCGGCGGTGCCGACTGCTCTCGCCCTGTCGGGCTTAGGGGTAGGCCACTTTCTTTTCGATGCCTTCCCGCCGCGCAAGCCCGGCCCGCGTAAGGCGTGGCTGGAGTCCTTGGTGGGGGAGCAGCGCGCTATTGCTTTCTTTGAGTCCCCGCACCGCTTGGCACAGACGCTTGGCGACGCCTCTGAGATCCTCGGCGCCGACCGTCGCGCTGCAGTCTGCCGCGAGCTGACGAAGACATATGAGGAGATTAAGCGCGGTTGCTTGGGCGAACTTGCTGAATGGGCACAAGAGAATGCGCGGGGTGAAATCACCGTAGTCATCGAGGGCGGTGATGGCGCACCCGTGTCGTTGGAGACCCTCGTGGAGCGGGTCCGCGCAGAGGTTGAACGCGGCGTGCGGGCCAAGGATGCCTGCAAACAGGCCGCCGCGGGAACGTCGTGGTCTAATCGTGAGCTTTATGATGCCTACCTTGCTGCCCGCGGCTGAGCTGCACGAATAAGAACAAGTGATGGCTGTCTCTTTCTTGGGAATCGTTATGGCATCGTTATGTCATCCGGCGTGGCCGCGGCGTGCGCGGTAGGGGTGCCATGGCTCGGAAAAACCTCCGAACAAGCTGGCAAGCTGCACAGTTGCGGTACAGATTTGGCAGCTGCGGTGGAATAACGGTCGCGCAAAGAAGCTCGTGACGGACGCGTTGAGGAACGCTATATGCCCGAAATGCATGTGGCGAATAGTCTTTTTGTTTCTGTTTTAGTTTGACTAGTTGAAGAGACAACACCAAGGTCGGTAGGTATGACAGACTCGACCAATTCAGACAATATGAAGGACACGGGGGTGTCTTCGGCTGCCTCCCAAGAACAGAGCTCGCCGGCTGCGGTGGAGGAATACCGCACTGTCGACGAGCGCCTCGAGGCCTCCTCAGCCACGAGCCAGCTTCAGGACATGCTCACCAACAAGGCGTTCGATCCTGCGGCTGCAGCTACGCCTGTAGAAGAACAAGAAGAAGACGAAGAGTTTGGGCCCGGCGGCATCGATTCGCCGATCGACTGGACCATTGTGGGGTTCGCCGGTCTGCTCATCGCTGCCATTGTGGCATGGGGCTTGGCGGCGCCGGAGAGCTTCGCTTCCTTCTCCGGTAACGCGCTGAGCTTTGTTGTGAATAACTTTGGATGGGCCTATGTGCTCTTCGGGACCATCTTCGTTATTTTTGTTATCTGTGTTGCTGCTTCTAAGTTCTGCACGATTCGTCTGGGCAAGATCAACGAAGAGCCGGAATTCTCCACGGTCTCTTGGATTGCGATGATGTTCGCGGCCGGCATGGGCATCGGCTTGATGTTCTACGGCGCATCCGAGCCGCTTAACTACTTTAAGAACGGCGTCCCGGGCCACGGCGAGCACGAGGTAGGAACCTCAATGGCCACGGCCATGTTCCACTGGACCCTGCACCCGTGGGCTGTGTATGCCATCGTGGGCCTCGCCATTGCCTATTCCACCTTCCGTATCGGCCGTAAGCAGCTATTGAGTCAGGCGTTCGTGCCACTCATTGGCCAGCGCGCCGCGGACGGTGCTGTGGGCAAGATTATTGATATTTTGGCTATTTTCGCCACGGTCTTCGGCACTGCCTGCTCGCTAGGCCTGGGTGCCATGCAGATTCAGGCAGGCCTACAGGCTTCCGGAATCATTGAGAACCCCACGCAGAATGTCGTCATCGGCATTGTTCTCGTACTGACCTTGGCCTTCATCCTGTCCGCCATGTCCGGTGTGGGCAAGGGTATTCAGTACCTGTCTAATACCAACATGATTCTGGCGGCTCTGCTGGCCATCTTCGTGTTTATCTTTGGTCCCACGGTGTCGATCCTGAATCAGATTCCGGGTTCCATTGGTAACTATCTGGCGAACTTCACTGAGATGATCGCTCGTACCGCCGAGTCTGACAACGGAAATGCCGGTGAGTGGCTGTCGACGTGGACCATCTTCTACTGGGCTTGGTGGGTTTCCTGGTCGCCGTTCGTGGGCATGTTCCTTGCTCGTATCTCGCGCGGCCGTTCCGTCCGTGAGTTCTGTGTTGGTGTGCTCCTGATCCCGGCGGGTGTCTCCACCGTCTGGTTCGCCATCTTCGGTGGCACCGCCATCAATATGGAGCAAAATGGCAACTCTATCTCCGGTGAGTCTGCCGAACAGGAGCTGTTCAACCTTCTGCAGAACCTACCTGGTGGTTTCATTGCGGGCATCGTTGCCGCCCTGCTGCTGGCTACGTTCTTTATTACGTCGGCCGACTCGGCGTCGACAGTCATAGGCTCGATGTCCCAGTCCGGTGCAACCACCGCTAAGCCGTGGCTATCCGCGGCGTGGGGTCTGCTCACTGCAGCCGTCGGCCTGACCCTGCTGCTGTCGAGCGAGGATTCCCTATCGAACTTGCAGAACGTCACCATCGTGGCAGCGCTGCCATTCCTCTTTATCCTCGTTGGACTCATGTTCGCTATTTTCAAGGACTTGAGCAACGACGTGATTTACCGCGAATACCGCGAGTCCCAGGCCTTCCAGCGCAAGCTGGCACGGGAGCGCCGCCTGCACCGCGAGTTCCAGCGCGAACAGGCCTTCAAGGCCCGCCGCCGCCAGCACAGCCACAAGAACTAATTCTGGCGCGAGCATTTCTCTCATACACCCCCTCACTGCATTGCCGGTGAGGGGGTGTTCGATAGAGTAGAGGCCATGACTGAGACAGTTGTCGTTAATGTTGCTTGGCCCTATGCCAACGGACCCCGTCACATCGGACACGTGGCGGGTTTCGGCGTTCCTTCCGACGTGTTCGCCCGCTTCCAGCGAATGCGTGGCAACGACGTTCTTATGGTTTCCGGTACCGACGAACACGGCACCCCGTTGCTGGTGCAGGCGGACAAGGAAGGCGTGACGGTTCGTGAATTGGCGGATCGCTACAACCGCCAGATTGTCACTGACCTGGCTGGGCTCGGCCTGTCTTATGATCTCTTTACCCGCACCACCACACGCAACCACTACGCGGTGGTGCAGGAGCTGTTCAAGGGGCTGTACGAGAACGGCTACATGATTAAAGAGACCACCCAGGGCGCTATTTCGCCGTCCACGGGCCGTACCTTACCCGACCGCTATATTGAGGGCACCTGCCCGCTGTGTGGCGCCGATGGCGCACGCGGTGACCAGTGCGATAACTGCGGTAACCAGCTCGATCCGGTGGATCTCATCAACCCGGTGTCCAAGATCAACGGTGAAACCCCAGAGTTCATCGATACCGAGCACTTCCTGCTGGACCTGCCTGCGGTCAAGGACGTCCTCGAAGAGTGGCTGAAGACCCGTAAGGATTGGCGCCCGAACGTCCTCAAGTTCTCCCTCAACCTGTTGGAGGATATGCGCCCGCGCACCATGACCCGCGATATCGACTGGGGCATTCCCATCCCGGTGGAAGGCTGGGAGGACAACGGCGCGAAGAAGCTCTACGTGTGGTTCGACGCGGTGATTGGGTACCTATCTTCCTCCATCGAGTGGGCCCACCGCACCGGTAACCCGGAGGCTTGGAAGGACTACTGGCAGAACCCGCAGGCGCGTCACTACTACTTCCAGGGCAAGGACAACATCACCTTCCA
>DXEO01000092.1 GCA_019114925.1 Candidatus Corynebacterium faecipullorum
TCGTCGGGTGTGCTGGGTATGTGTTCCACCAGCGCAATCCCCGAGTTGCGTAGGTGGATGTAGGTTTCGATATCCCCCATGGGCACGAAGATTAAACCAGCACCCACAACCCCGCAACCGGAGAGAAGGAACACCCAGCTCAGGGGTGGGGAGAAGTATCAATCACGGGTGCGGGACTATGTGTGCTACAGGTGTTGGGGCGGACGGACTCGCGTTATGGGTAAGGGGAGGCTGACCGCTCGGGAGAGAATGCCACTGGCGTGCGGGGAAACGCTGGCCTTGGGTGCACGTGGTGAGTGCGGAAACGGGGCAGGAAGGGCTGTGACCTTTAGGCGCTGGTAGGGCCCGGCGGCATGGTGCGCTTGTGGGCGCCGCGGCGCCAGAGGGTCTCGATGCGCTCGCGGGCGTCGTCAGGCACGTCCTTGCCCTCGAGGTAGTCATCGATGTGGGCGTAGGTGACACCAAGCGCTTCTTCATCAGAGAGCAATGGGCGGTCATCCTCCAAGTCAGCAGTGGGTACCTTCTTCCACGTGGACTCTGGTGCGCCGAGATGCTTCAGGAGCTGAGCGCCCTGGCGCTTGTTGAGCCCGGCGAGAGGCAGGATGTCGGCAGCGCCATCGCCCCACTTGGTAAAGAAAGCGGTGACGTTTTCGGCGGCGTGGTCGGTACCGATGACTAGCGCACCGACCTCGCCGGCCAGTGCGTACTGTGCGGTCATGCGCAGACGGGCCTTGAGGTTGCCTCGATTGAAGTCCCCCAGAGAGTCTTGTCGCAGGGCGGTCGCAACGGCCTCGTCGAGAGCTGCGGTGGCCTCTGCGATGTTGACGGTGAGGGAGAAGTCAGGCTCGATGAAGTCGAGAGCGACCTGTGCGGCATCCTCGTCGGCCTGCACTCCGTGGGGGAGGCGTACAGCCCAGAAATGTGCGCCGTCGACGCGGGCTACCGCCAGCTGCGCCAAGCGTCCGGCCAGGGCGGAGTCTTGGCCGCCAGAGATGCCCAGGACAAAGCCCTTCGCACCGGTGGTGCGAAGGTAGTCCACCAAAAAGGCGACGCGGCGCTTAACCTCTTCTTCTGGATCGATGCGGGGTTTTGCGCCGAGGGCCTTGATGATGTCGTGCTGGAGGTCTGAGGATTCATGTGACATGACGCCCATGGTAGCCGCTTGCGACAATAGGAACCCGTGAACAAAGATATTTACGTCATGATCGTCGCAGGCGTAGCCGCCCTGGGCGGCCTGCTCTTTGGATACGACACCGGAGTGATGTCTGGTGTCCTCCTCTTCGTGGGGCCGGAATTCGGTATGTCTGCTCATGAGGAAGGGCTCGTGACCTCGATGCTGTTGGTTGGCGCGGCAGTCGGTGCGCTGGCAGCTGGGCGTGTGGCGAGCGTAATCGGGCGGCGTCGAACCCTCATCGCCGGCGGGCTGATCTTCGTGGCTGGTTCCGTGTGGTGTGCGCTTGCACATTCGGCCGCGGAACTTGCTACCGCCCGCACATTCCTCGGCGTGGCGGTGGGCGCGGTGTCCATCGTTTCCCCGATGTACATCTCTGAAATCACCCCGGCGGCTGTGCGGGGCCGGATGGTCTCTCTCAACACGCTCATGATCGTCGTCGGGCAGCTGCTCGCGTATGGGGTGAACTCGCTGTTGGCTGCAAGCGGAAGCTGGCATTGGATGCTCGGGCTGGCCGCGGTCCCGGGCGCGGCGCTGGCGCTCGGCATGCTCTTCCTCCCCGACACCCCAGCGTGGCTCGCGGCACAAGGTCGAACACGCGAAGCTGCCGCAGTAAGTGCTCGGGTCGGCGCGCGGGGCGCGGAATTGGAACATAGCGCGCGGCCGAGCACGGGTGAATGGCAAGCCGTGTGGCGCCACCGCTGGATGCGCTGGGCCATCGCGCTTGCCATGCTCATGGGCCTGACCCAGCAGATTACGGGCGTCAACGCCATCGTGTACTTTGCGCCCACGATGATGAACCAGGTGGGTATCTCCACCACCAACTCGGTGTATACGTCGATGGTGATCGGTGTGGTGTCCGTCGCGGCGTGCCTAGTGGGCATGCGCGTGATAGACCGACTGGGGCGCCGCCGGCTATTGCTAGCAGGCTTAAGCGGCAACGTTGTCTCGCTCGTGGTTCTAGCTGTGGCTTATCACTTCGCCTATGATTCCACGCCGCTGGCTATGCTTGCGCTGACGTGCATGGCGGCGTTCATTGCCTTTCAGCAGGCGGCGGTCTCCCCGGCCACGTGGCTGCTCATGTCAGAAATCGTGCCGCCCGCGGTCCGCGGCGTGGGCATGGGAATCGCCGGGCTGGCGCTGTGGGTGAGTAACTGGGCGGTAGCGCAGTTCTTTTTGCCGGTGGTCGAGTGGCTCGGCGGCTCGCTGGCCTTCGGAATCTTTGCGGTCTTCGGCCTCGTCGCGGTAGGGTATACCCGCGCACTCGTTCCGGAAACGGCGGGGAAGAGCCTCGAGGATGTTGCCGAACAGCTTCGCTCCCGCTACTCCGAAAGCTGAGTGTTTTGGTTATGACGCGCGCGTGGGGTAACATTTTTCCTCGTGTCATTGCTGGGTGTCTACCCGGCTGTGCTTTGAACTAATCAATCGCATCAAGATTGCGCATAACGAAAGGAGCGCCCGA
>DXEO01000093.1 GCA_019114925.1 Candidatus Corynebacterium faecipullorum
CGGGAGTGGTGATCGTGCTTGTGGTCCTTGAGGTGCTCGGTCAGGTTGTTGATGCGGGAAGTCAGCAGCGCAACCTGTGCCTCCGGGGAACCGGTGTCGGTCTCGTGCAGGCCGTACTCCTTGAGGATTTCAGCCTTCTTCTCGGTGCTCAAAGCCATGGAAAATCTCCTATTGTATTTCAGTCCACATGAAATGTTGCGCCGTGAGGCGCTGCCTGTGACTACTGTGGACCGCAGTCAGCAAGTCGAAGTAGAAGTATAGAGGCTGTCCAGCTTCGACATCAAATCATCGACGAAGCGCGCATCATCCACCGCAACGGCCACGCGGGTGGTGGGATCGTCAAGACGTTCCGGGTCACCGATGGTGCGGCCATTATCCTCACACCGCAGATTGAAGTCGAGGCATGTCACCAGAGAGGAATCGGCAGCCACCGCTACCGCTAAAGGGTCGTGGAGCCCGCAACCGCCAAGGTGCGGAGAGGTCGTTTTATAGGCACGGATGTAATAGTCCACGATGTCCGCATAAATCTGTCCGGCCCGCGTGCCTCGCCACTGTCGTGTGTGCTCCCTGGTGAGCAAGGTTCGCAGTGTGACATCGAGCCCCACCATCGTGAGGTCGTGAGCGTGGCGGAAAACATAGTCCGTCGCCTGCGGATCTTGGAAGACGTTGGCCTCGGCATAAGGAGTGACGTTCCCGGGCACGGTCAGTGCCCCGCCCATCATCACGATGCGGGCGTTGCGGGCAAAGTCCGGGTCTTTGTACATGGCGGCTGCAATGCTTGTCGACGGCCCCGTCGGCACAATGACCAGATCCTCACCATGCTCACGGACCGAACGGATAAGAAAGCCCACTGCATCCTCGTATGCCTTGCGGCGCGGCGGAGGCAGAAGTACCTCCCCAAGTCCATTGCGCCCATGGATGAAACCAGAAATGGGAGCAACGCTAAAGCCCGGCCGCGTCGGACCGGTGAAGACGGGGACATCCTCGGCGTCGAGAAGCTCGAGCAACGCCAGCGAGTTGCGCACGCCCAATGCCACCGGCACGTTGCCATAGGTACCCGTAACCCCGATCAGCTCGAGGTCTGGATGCGCTAAGGCATAAGCGAGCGCAAGGGCGTCATCGATTCCGGTATCGAGGTCGAGGATGATCTTCATTTAAGCCTCGCGGGCAAGAATCTCACGGACTCGGGCAACGTCACGCTCTATGGCTGTCAAGAGTTCCTCCACGTAATTAAATTTCTCCATGTCCCGCACGTGGTCGACAAAATGCACGGTGGCTTCGTGGCCGTAGAGGTCAGCGTCGCGGTCCAGCACGAAGGACTCCACCGAACGCTCCTCGTCGCCAAAGGTAGGGTTCGTGCCCACCGAGATTGCGGCTGGATAAGGCACGCCGGGCTCCATGTCACCTTCCAGAGGGGCGCCGGTGGGCTCGACCACGAACCAGCCCGCGTAGACGCCATCGGCTGGAATGGCGACGGATTCCGGGAAATACTGGTTGGCGGTGGGAAAACCAAGCTCCTTTCCACCGCGTCCTGCACCACGCACAACGGGCCCAGTTACCGTGAAATGACGACCCAGCGCCCAATTGGCGCGCGCAATATCGCCCCTGGCAAGAGCAGCGCGGATGTTGGTGGAGCAGATGCGCTCGCCGTCGTCGTCAAGCAGAGGCACGATGTCAACGTCGAAGCCGAACTCGGTGCCGAATTCCGCCAACGCCTCCGCGGTGCCGGACGCGCCTGCGCCAAAGGTGAAGTTCTCCCCCACCACGACGTGTTCTGTGTGCAAACGCCCCACCAGGAGATCCACCACGTACTCGCGCGGCGCGACGCCCCGGAGTTCTTCGGTGAAATCGATGACGAGTACGCCCTCAATACCCATCTCTTCCGCCAGCTGCATGCGGCGCTCAAAAGTAATCACGGACAGCGGCGCGCGCTCCGGCAAGAACACGGTGACTGGGTGCGGATCAAAGGTCACCATGACCGGGCGTTGGCCATGCGTGTGCGCATGCTCGACGGCCTTCGTCACGAGCTGTTGATGCCCGCGGTGCAGGCCGTCAAAGACACCAATTGTCACCGAAGTCGGGCCAAGGTCAGCGGGGATGCTATCGATTCCGTACCAAATATCCACGGGCACCATGCTATCCCACTGCGGCCGGTACCCTAGACTGCAGGGCATGACTGATCCGCTCGAACGTTCCGGCCTCGTGGTCGTCGATAAACCCGCCGGCATGACCTCGCACGACGTCGTGGGAAAACTGCGCCGTTTCTTTGGCACCCGCAAAGTGGGGCACGCGGGCACGCTTGATCCAATGGCTACTGGAGTGCTCGTCGTAGGCATCGAGCGCGGCACCAAGTTTCTTGCCCACATGATGGCCTCCACCAAGGCCTATGACGCCACGATTCGCCTCGGCATGGCAACCCACACCGACGACGCGGAGGGGGAAGCAACGTGGGGCGAACCGGCAACAGCAGTGGAGGATTCCGCCATTGCACACGAGGTTGCTGCGCTGACCGGCGATATTCTGCAGCGCCCCGCAGCGGTGTCCGCCATCAAGGTGGATGGTAAGCGCGCGCACGAAAGGGTGCGGGCAGGTGAAGGGGTCGAGCTTCCGGCTCGACCAGTCACCGTTAGCCGCTTCGATATTCTCGCTACGCGCCGCGAGGGTGAGTTCATCGATCTCGATGTCTCAGTGGCTTGTTCTTCGGGAACCTATATCCGTTCGTTGGCTCGGGATTTGGGTGAGGCCCTCGGCGTGGGCGGGCACCTTAGCGCGCTGCGCCGCACGGAGGTGGGGCCCTTTACGCTTGGCGACGCCCTCCCCCTCGACGCCCTCGAAGACTCCCCGGAGCTGTCCTTAAGCCTCGACGAAGCGCTCGCCCGCAGCTATCCAGTCTTGGAAGTCACCGATGAAGAGGCCCAAGCTTTAGCGATGGGCAAGTGGCTGGAGCCGCGTGGGTTGAAAGGCACGTACGCGGCTGTCGATCCACAGGGACGGTCGATTGCCCTGATCAAGGAAAAAGGAAAGCGTTTAGCCACGGTTTTCGTCGCGCGCCCCTCAACGCTATAACTGCCTGATTTAGCTCTCAAAGTGGAGTGCTGGGACAGCGGTGGCGACAATGACATAGCCATCCCGGATGATCCAGTGCCCAGTAATGAATGGCACCGGGGTCGGCCGCGCCAAGAGGTAGGACACCAGAGTGCCATCGAGGCGTAAGTCGATTTCGGCCTGGTCAAAATCCAGCCAGCGCCGCGTCATGGGGAACCACGTCTTGTAGGTGGCTTCCTTGGCACAGAATAACAGGCGGTCCGGGCAGGAAATACCCGCCGCTTGTAACCGAGCCAACTGCGGCATCTCCCCCGGCCGCGCGATCATCGTCAACACGTGTTCCGGCAGGGGCTCCGCCGGTTCGGCGTCGAGCCCCATGGAGCGCACGTGCGTGGCAGGAGCTGCTACCGCTGCACGCAGGCCTTCGGTGTGCGTCATCGATCCGGTATAGCCCTCCGGCCACAGCGGCATGCCTCGCTCGCCGCGCAGAATCGGCTCGTTGCCGGTGTAGTTGAGCTCCTTCAAGGCTTGGTGGGCACACCAGCGCGCATCCCCAAACTCGGATTTGCGCACGTCCACAGCCTGAGAGACCACGGAACGCTCTTCCGGGGAAAGGTGATGATAATTGAGAAGATTAGTCATCGACTCATCCGTGCGCACGTAGCAAAAACTAGCTGAATCGGGGAATAGAGAAGGTTCAAGCATGCTCGGCCCTCCCTGTTTTCTCATCGATGGTGAGCACTGGGTACGGCCACGGCTGAAGACCACCGTGCGCCTGCCACTCACGCGGATAGCCCAAGGACACCTCGATGTGGTCTACCCCATCAACGTTGGCGCGATTAGGAATGTGGAGGTGACCATAGATCACAGCCTTAGCGTTATAGCGCCGCGGCCAGGAACGCGTGTGGCGGGTGCCGCACCACAAGGCCACTTCGGACCAACGCAAGTCGAGAGTCGGCTCCTGTACCAGCGGCCAGTGGTTGATAAGAACCGTTTCGCCCTCGACCCGTGACAGCCGCTTGATCGAATAGGCCAGACGGTCCCAGCACCACGCGCGCACATCGACGAAGGGGGCGATAGCAAATTCATCGGTCATGACGATCTGCTTCTCCTTCGCACTCGCAAGCGCCTGTTCCACCGTGGTGCCTGGTGGACGGAAGCTGTAATCGTACAGCGTAAACAGCGGGACCACGGTGACCCCTCCGAATACCGGAAACGGATCCTCCGGGGTAATCACGCCAATTTCCCGGCAGCCTTCAACGAGGCGATCATATTTCGAGCGCCCCTGGTAGGCGTCCTGGCCGCGGGAGAAGAGCTCGTGGTTGCCGGGCACCCAAATGACCGTAGCGTAGCGGTTCTTGAGGCGCGCCAAGGTGTTCACCACAAGGTCAATGCGCTCGGCCACGTCGCCGGCGACAATCAACCAATCGTTGGGGTTGGGCGGGACAAGTTCATCGATGCGGTCCCCGTTCACGCGCACCGCCGCGTGGAGATCGGAGACGGCCCACAGAGTGGTCATAGCGCCTCCTTCACACGAACAGTCCCTCTACTTCTACCACAGGCTTAGACCTGCGCCCACCGCATGGAGTAAAAGCGCCAAACCACGCCCACCATGCGGATGAGGATGAATGCGGCGATACCGCCCCACACCCCAGTCAGGCCGGTGCCGAACACAAAGGCCAACCAGACTCCAGGAAGGAAGCCTAGAAGCACTGACGCGAGGGTCAGCGTGCGGAGGAAGGCTGCGTCCCCAGCGCCCAAGAGAACGCCATCCAAAGCGAAGACGACGCCGCCAATAATGACGAGGAAGGTCATAACCCACCACGGGCCGGAGATGACTTCTAGGACCACCGGGCTCGTGGTAAATATCCGTGGGATAAAAGCGGAACCAAGGCCCAGTACCGCAGCGAGCGCGAGGGAGAAGGACGTCGAGTAAAGCGTCACCTTGGTTCCCACCTTACGGGCATAGCGCGCTGATCCTGCTCCCAACGCTGCGCCAGTCAAGGCTTGGGCAGCAATCGCGAGGGAATCCAGAACGAGGGACAGGAAGTTCCACATCTGCATCATGATTTGATGCGCGGCGAGTTGCGCGGTGCCGATACGGGAGGCCACGGCCGCCGCTGACAGAAACGCCACTTGGAAGCTCAACGAGCGCACTATGAGGTCGCGGCCCAACACGAGCTGCCGACGAACCACGCTCCAGCGAATCTCCCACGAGCCGGTATGCTCGCGGCGCAACTCCGCCACGAAGAACGCCGCGATGATCCCCATGCCCAGCACCGTGGCCAGCGCAGAGCCGGGCAGACCCCAGAAGTGCACGAAAATCGGCACCGCGATGGCTCCGGGAACCATTCCTGCAAGGGTGAAGTAGAGGGGCTTGCGGGTGTTTTGAACACCGCGCATCCAGCCATTGCCGGCCATGTTAATGAGGGTAAAAGGAATCGCGACGGCGGCAATTCGCAACCACTGAGCGGTCCCCCGCGCTGTATCCGGGTTACCCGTCAACCAGGTGGCAAAGACGCCGGCGAAGAGCCACATCATGACCGCAAGCACCATCCCAACGCCCACGGCAACCCACGTGGCCTGCACGCCCTCGGCGACGGCCTCATCGCGCTTCCCCGCGCCAAACAGGCGTGATGCACGCGCGGTCGTGCCATAAGACAAGAAGGTCAATTGGGTGGTAACCACCGAATGGAGCGTGGCCGCAGCTCCCAGCGAGGCTAGATCCTCCGCTCCCAAACGCCCCACGACCGCGGTATCCAGCAATAAATACAGCGGCATGGCCGCCAGAACGCCTAGAGCGGGAACGGCGAGGCGGAAGACCTCAGCTGCAGAGACCTTCACTGCTTGCTCGGAAACCATCTAGGACAACGCACCTACCAGCTGCGCGATAACTTCCTCGGGTCTTCCGTGCGCAGTATAACCAGCGGCTGGAATATGCCCACCGCCGCCGAAAGTGAGAGCCACTTCTGCGCAGTTGACGGCGGAAGAACGCAGGGACACCGCCCACATATCAGGCGCCTGTTCCTTGAAGACCACTCCTATATCAGTACCCTTCAGGGCTCGGACATAATCGACGAAAGATTCAATCGCGGAATCGGCGTGGGAGCTGACCTCCTCATGCGGGACGAAGAGAACAGCGAGGCGGTGCTCCCCGGCTTCCTCAATCCTGAGTCCTGAGAGCACGCGTCCAATCATCTGCAGGTCATCGGCCGTACTGGAATCCATAAGTTCCAACGCAATCTGCTTGGTATCGAGCCCATAGAGCATCAGGCGCGCGGCGATATCATGCATGGCTGGGCGGCCCCACCGGAAGTTACCGGTATCGGTGACAAGGCCCGCGTACAGGCAGTGCGCGATGACGCGATCGATCTGGATGGACAACCTGTCCAGGATGTCCAGCAGTACCACTGTGGTGGACTCGCACACGGGATCCACCACATTGATGGCTCCAAAGCCTTGGTTGGAGGCGTGGTGATCAATGCACAAGACGCGCCCCACGGCAGCCATCTCTTCGATCTCTCGGGCCACCGAACCAGTCCTATCTATCGAACCGCAGTCCACAGTGACATAAAGGTCATAACCTTGTGGAAGCTCATCCACCAACTCAATTTCATCCACCGTGGGGATAGAAAACAGGTTGGCTGAAATATCCCGGCGTTGGCCAATCACGGTGCGCGTCTGTTTGCCGCGCTGGCGGAGTGCCAGGGTAAGGGCGGCTGCCGAGCCTACCGCATCGGCGTCTGGGCGCAAATGCGTGATGATGCAAATGCTGCTGGCTTGAACCAGCGCGTCTACTGCGGCTTCGTAGTTGGTTCGCGACACTTAGTCCTCTTCCTCGTCCGAGGTCTTGTATGGATTCGCGTCACCTGCGGGCTGTGCACCTTCCTTCAGCTTCGCCAACTCCGCATCGCGTGCACGAGCGCGGGCGAGTAGTTCCTCCATGTGCGCGGAGGCCTCGGGGATGGTATCGAGCTCAAAGGACAGCGTCGGTGTAAAGCGAACGGAAAGCTCATCACCCACAATCTTGCGCAATTGCCCCTTGGCCCTGGTGAGGGCTTCGGCCGCCTGGTCATAATCCGGCTCAGTCTCGATATCCGTACCACGCACCGTGTAGAACACGGTGGCGTCGTGGAGATCACCCGTGACGCGGGCATCCGTGATTGTCACCAGCTCAAGGCGGCGGTCCTTGATTTGGCGCTCAATTGCACTGGCGACGATTGTCTGAATGCGCTTTGCCATGCGTGCGGCGCGTGCGTGATCAACCATGGTGAAGCTCCTTTACGTACGGTTACTGGCAACTAGTCTAGGATACCGATTCTGCACCTTTCGGCCGAAATGAGGAAAGCCCAGCCAGAATCTTTACTGACTGGGCTTTACTACCTGAGGTTTCCTACGGTTAGTCGCGCGGGACCTCGACCTCTTCGTAGGCCTGGATGATATCGCCTACCTGAATATCCGGGTAGGACAGAACCATACCGCACTCATAGCCGGCGTTGATCTCGTTTGCGTCGTCCTTTTCGTGACGCAAGGACTCGATCTTGGCATCGGAGGTAATGACATTGCCGTCGCGGACGAGGCGCACCTTGCCATTGCGCTTGACCTTGCCCTCCGTGACCATACAGCCGGCGATGGTACCGACGGCGGAGGACTTGAACAGCGCGCGGATCTCTGCCGCACCGGTGTCGCGCTCCTCGTAGATGGGCTTAAGCATGCCCTTCAGTGCTGCCTCAACCTCTTCGATGGCGCGGTAGATCACCGTGTAGTAGCGGATATCGACGCCCTCAGCGTTGGCTTCCTCGGTAGCCTTGCCCTCAGCGCGAACGTTGAAGGCGATGATGATGGCGTCCGAAGCCGCAGCCAGGGTGACGTTGGTCTGCGTCACCGCACCCACGCCACGGTCGATGATGTTGAGCTGCACCTCGTCGTCGACCTCGATGTCCAACAGAGCATCCTCGAGAGCTTCCACGGAACCGGCGTTGTCACCCTTGAGGATGAGGTTGAGCGTCGAGGTTTCCTTGAGCACTGCATCCAGATCCTCGAGCGAGACGCGCTTGCGAGCCTTCGCCTGCAGAGCAGAACGCTTGCGAGCATCGCGCTGTGCGGCAATCTGGCGTGCCACGCGGTCATCCTCAACAACCAGGAGGTTGTCGCCGGCACCGGGAACACCATTGAGGCCCTGCACCTGAACCGGACGGGACGGGCCGGCCTCTTCCACATCGTGACCGAATTCATCGAGCATGCGGCGCACACGTCCGTGTGCATCACCAACCACGATGGAATCACCAATGCGCAGCGTACCGCGCTGAATGATGACCGTAGCCACCGGACCGCGGCCGCGGTCGAGGTGGGCCTCGATGGCAGAGCCCTGTGCATCCATGTCGGGGTTCGCGGTGAGCTCCAAGGCAGCATCCGCCGTCAGGATGACAGCTTCGAGGAGGTCGTCGATATTGATGTTGTTCTTCGCGGAGATATCCACGAACATCGTGTCGCCACCATACTCTTCCGGGATGAGTCCGTACTCAGTGAGCTGACCACGGATCTTGTCCGGAGAAGCTTCCGGCTTATCAATCTTGTTGACCGCGACGACCACAGGGATGTCTGCCGCCTTCGCGTGGTTGATTGCCTCGATGGTCTGCGGCATCACGCCGTCATCAGCGGCAACTACCAGGATGGCCAAGTCGGTGGACTTCGCACCGCGGGCACGCATGGCGGTGAAGGCCTCGTGACCCGGGGTATCCAGGAAGGTGATGGTGCGAGGACCATCCTCCAGGTCGACCGTGGTTTGGTAGGCGCCAATGCCCTGAGTAATGCCACCGGCCTCACCGGCACCCTCGTTGGTCTTACGAATGGTGTCCAGAAGGCGAGTCTTACCGTGGTCGACGTGACCCATCACGGTAACAACTGGCGGGCGCTTCTCAAGTGCCTCTTCGCCACCCTCGTCCTCGCCAAACTGCAGGTCGAAGGACTCGAGCAGCTCGCGGTCCTCATCCTCTGGGGAGACGACCTGAACCTCGTAGTTAATCTCCGAACCCAACAGCTGCAGGGTGTCTTCGGAGACAGAAGCCGTAGCAGTCACCATCTCACCGAGGTTGAACAGTGCCTGCACCAATGCTGCAGGATCTGCACCAATCTTCTCAGCGAAGTCAGCCAGGGAAGCACCGCGACGCAGGCGCACGACCTTGCCGCCGCCGTCAGGCAGACGTACGCCGCCTACCTCATGCTTCTGCTGCTCTTCAAACTCATGGCGCTTCTGACGCTTCGACTTCTTACCGCGACGCGGTGCGCCACCCGGACGGCCGAATGCACCAGCAGTGCCACCGCGACGACCACCGCGTCCACGGAAACCACCGTGGCCAGGACCACCGTGGCCGGGGCCGCCACTGCGGCCGCCGCGACCACGACCACCGCCGCCACTGCCAGCGGCCTTCGACGGCATGCTGGCCGGGTTCGGGTGCGAAGGCATCATTGCCGGCGAAGGACGACGTCCACCGCTGCGGTTGCCATCACCCTGCGGGCGTGCGCCGCCCTTGCCGCCACGGTTATCACCGGGCTTACCAGCGGAACGCTGTCCCTTGGTACCGCCTGGGCGAGGTCCGGGGCTCGGACGATCGCTGGAGCTACTCGTGGAGAACGGGTTATTGGCCACGCGGCGGGTGCCGCCAGGCTTCGGCATGCTGCGCGGAGTGACAGCGCGCTGGCCACCCTTCTCGGTGTTCTTGCGCTGTGCTCCAGGCTTCGGGGCGCCACTAGGCTTTGGCGTAGCACCCGGCTTCGGGGCACCGCCCGGCTTCGGGGCGGCACTGGGCTTGGGGGCAGCACTGGGCTTGGGGGCAGCACCGGGCTTCGGACCTGGCTTTGCCGCAGTGGCAGGCTTCTTTTCTACTGGTTTCTTGGCAGCAGAAGCTGGGGTGGCTGCCGGCGCGTTCTTCTCCGCTGCCTTGTCCTCGCCACCCTTAGCTTCGTAGTGTGCGCGCATCTTCTTGATCACCGGGGGTTCGATGGTCGAGGATGCGGTCTTGACGAACTCGCCTTGTTCCTTCAGCGTGGCGAGTAGTTCCTTGCTGGTTACGCCGAGCTGCTTTGCCAACTCGTGTACACGTAGCTTTCCGGGCACTTGTCTCCTCTTTAATCTTTCTAGGAGCCAAGGCCGCGGAATACGGCCTGACCCCTAGTTAATGGCTATGGACTTTCATCGCTGATGCTGCTTCATGGTTGTGCGCTCATCAGTGTTCGGTCTTCCTTTTTAACTCTGGGTCGCACGGGTAGTTGCCCGCCGACTGCACCTGCTGCCTAGCAGCGAGGTACTCACGTACGTGACCTGTGTCCACGTCTGTGGACAATCGGAGCGCGCGCCTGAAGGCACGGGTTCGCTCCGCCAGCTCTACTGCTTCCAGATCGGGCCTTATCCACGCTCCCCTTCCAGGAAGGCAGCGGCCGGGATCCGGAACAACACGGCATGCTGTGGGATCGCCCTTATCGGCGACAACCCTCAGCAGTTCCGTGTCGGGATGCTTTTGGCGCGTAGCGATACAGGTGCGGAGACGCTGTCTTTGAGACATCCAACTCCTTAGGTCATATCGCTACTGCTGCTACGCCACAGCATTCCTGCATGTGGGCCGTTGTCTAGTCTACGCGAAAATAGGCCAAACCTTTAATTCCACCGCAGGCTGCTCGGAAAGCTAGTCCCGAGCGGCATCGGAGTGAATATCAATCTTCCATCCGGTCAGGCGAGCTGCGAGGCGAGCGTTTTGGCCTTCCTTGCCGATAGCGAGCGAAAGCTGGTAGTCCGGCACGGTTACCTTGGCCACCTGCGCTTCCTCGTCGAGGATTTCTACGCGCACGACCTTCGACGGGGCGAGAGCATTACCCACGTAAACGGCTGGGTCTTCGTTGAAGTCGATGATGTCAATCTTCTCACCACCGAGTTCACGCATCACGTTGCTGACGCGGGAGCCCTTCGGACCGATACATGCACCCTTGGCGTTGAGGCCCTTGGCGTGGCCGCGAACGGAGATCTTGGAGCGGTGGCCAGCCTCGCGGGCAATAGCGATAATCTCGACCGCACCGTCGGCGACCTCCGGGACCTCCAGCTCAAAGAGACCGCGAACCAGCTCGGGGTGCGTACGCGACAGCGTGATCTGCACCTTAGCGCCGTTACGGTTTACACCCACGACATAGGCCTTGACGCGGTCACCGTGCTCGAGCTTCTCCCCTGGCAGCTGCTCAGCAGGCAACAGGAAAGCGTCCTGGGAATCGTGTTCGGTGCCCAACTGCACCACAACGACGCCGCGCTTGTTGGCGTGGATATCGCGCTGGACGACCCCCGACACTACCGTTCCGGTCAGCTCAGAATAGGAATCATAGGTCCGCTCAGCCTCGTTCTCGCGCAACTTGCGCAGGATGGCATCGCGGACCGCCTGCGCGCCGATGCGCCCAAAATTGTCCGGGGTGTCGTCGTATTCACTGATGACCTCTCCGGTCTCCGGATCGCTTTCGGTCACGATGACAGTGACGGCGCCGCTGTCGGCGTCGATGTCTACGCGCGATTTCGTGCCTTCCGCCTTTGTCTCAGCGGATTCCGCACGGTGGTCCAGGTAGGAATACAAAAGGGCACCCGCGATAGCTTCGAGCAGGTCCTTCACGGGGACGCCGCGCTCGCGCTGAATTGTGCGGAGTGCCTCTAGGTCAATATTCACTTGTTAGTCCTCTCGGGTTGCCGAGTTCTGCTCGGCGAAGTCGAACGTCTGCATAGCCGCCTCCAGCTCCACGGCTGAAGGCTGAGCAAATTCAATTTCTACCACTGCACGGCTTAAGTTTTCCAATCGCTCGATCTGGTAATGCACCTCCTTCTTCACCGTCGTGATGAGCGCCACGGATTCTTCGTCCTCAGACAGGGCGCCGATGCGCGCGACGCGAGTGGTTCCAGGTTCCTCGGCAAGCGCATAACCGACGAGCCTTCCCTGATTGCGGCGCCAATGGCGCGGGGCACTCAGCGGAAAGTCCACACCTGGTGTGGACACCTCCAAGGTGTAGCCCGCGCCGAAGTTGAGGGCGCCCGCTTCCTCCTGGGCATCGAAGAGCTCGGAGATCTCCTGCGATAGTTCTTCAATGAGATCGGAGCTCGGGCGCTCATCGCCATCGATGCGGATGATGACCTGAGACTTCTTACCAGCTCGTGTGGTCTTCACATCTTCGATGTCGAGGCCGCGTGCGGCGGCGACCGGCTGCAGAATTTCGGTTAGTTGCGCGGGTGTTGGGAATGCCATGCGCTCTAGACTAGGTCACCCGGGTAGGGTCTATCGCGTGAACCGCCGAGTAGTTGTCCCCACCCTGCTTGTGTTCGCTGCCCCCTGGCTGGGCGGCTGCCAAGTCACCGACGCGATCGTGGATTATTTTGGCCCCCATGCAGACCCTACGTTGACCTCTCTGGCTCACGATGCCAGCGCCGACGCCCACGCACTGCAGGAGCTCGATCCCGATGCCGCGTCCCTGCGCGCGCAGCACGCAGACGAGCTTTACTCCGAAATTGAACGCCTCTGCGGCCGCGACGAGGAAGGACACGTTCCGCGCTCCTGCGAAGTGAATCGTGAGGGTGAAGCACGCGAGGCCACTGATGCGGCTGCCGTGCTTGCCGCAGCTTCTTCATCGACTGAGGAGCAGCTTGACGCGGTTTCTCCGGAATCTCGGCCCTTGCTCGTCGCCCAAGCCATCGCAATGGAGGCCCGCTCCACCGATGAACCGGGCGCTGTGCCGGAACTGACGGAGGATGACGCTGACCTCGCCACCGAACTCTTGGACTGGGAATACCAGCAGGTGTTTGCCTTGGACTTTGCTCGTTCCTATGTCACACCTGACGTCGAAGAGCTGGTTGATGAGCGCCTCGCTCTGCACGAGAACCGCGTCCTCGCGCTCCAAAAAGCAGTAGCCAAAATCGGACCAGTGCCACAGCCCGCAGCGGGCTACACCTCGCCCTCCGGTGAGCTGCCCGTAGACGCCGCCTCAGCGCGCGCGTTCCTTGACGACGTCGCGCATAGTGACACGGTGACATGGACCTCCGCCGCCTCACAGGAGGTGCCCGACCAAGCGGCACCCAATGCTGAATGGCGAAGCTGGCTTATTTCTGTAGCCGCCCAATCTCACCGCATCAGTGCAGCTTAATTCCTCCCTCGCGGGCTCGATTTTCCTGTGCTACCGACGTTTGGCGTTCTTTTCGGCGTACAGCGACCAGGCATAGCGCATGACCGGAATCTGCAACGGCAGACGCACCGCGTGGTAGATCTTCTTGCCGGTTGATGCCTTGCCGCTTTCTAAGTCCCTGCAGGCCTGGTAGAAGTTCGCCGGCCACACGGCGGCGAGCAAAGCTAGGGCTGAAAGGCCGCCTGCAGGCCGCGTCGATGGGTTCGCCAGGAGTGCACCGGTCACCACTTCCCAGGCGCCAGAGGTGAAGTTGTAAAAGCGAGCCGGCCCTGGAAGTTGTGGCGGGATGATGGACTCGAAGGGCTTCGGCTTAGCAAAATGCAGCACTCCCATGGCAGAGAGTGCTGCAGCCATTGAATATGTCAGTGCGGGGTTGTGAGAACTCATGCCCGCGAGCCTACGCGCTTAAACGCACCTAGCCGCGGATGAGCTCCGTTAAGGTGTCCACGATGGAGTCTGCGGGGACCTCTCGGGTTTCGCCGCCACGGATGCGCAACTCAATGATGCCGTCCTTGAAGGAGCGGCCCAGGATGGCGATGAACGGCATGCCCAGAAGCTCAGCATCCTTGAACTTCACGCCCGGGGAGACCTTGGGGCGGTCGTCGTAAAGCACCTCGATGCCTGCGCGATCTAGGTCCTCCACAAGCTTCTGACCGGCCTCGAGGGCAGCGGCGTCCTTGTTCGCTACGGCCACGTGCACCTGGTATGGCGCAACAGCCACCGGCCAGTTGAGGCCCTTCTCATCGTGACGCTGCTCCGCCAACACGGCGAGCATGCGCGTAACACCAATGCCATAGGAGCCCATGGTCGGCACGGCGCGCTTGCCGTTCTCGTCCAGAATCTGGACGTCGAAAGCCTCGGTGTACTTGCGGCCCAGCTGGAAGATATGGCCCAACTCAATACCGCGCTCCAGGGTCAGAGTGCCCTGACCATTCGGTGCCGGGTCACCTTCCTTGACTTCAGCCGCTTCGATGAATTCATCCACGGTGAAGTCACGGCCGGCCACCAGTCCGACAACGTGGCGCTGCGGGGCATCTGCGCCGGTAATCCAGGAGGTACCAGAAACCACGCGCGGGTCAGCATAAACCTTCACGTCGTGGGCATTCAGGACACGCGGTCCGACATAGCCCTTGACCAGGAAGGAGTTCTTCTTGAAGTCACCCTCACCGGCGAGCTCAAACTCAGCCGGTTCAAGAGAAGCCTCCAGGCGCTTTTCATCCAGCTCACGGTCACCCGGAATAAGGACTGCGGCGAGCTCCCATTCCTTCTCTTCCTCCGTGGCTGCGGGGGCGGCCACCTTGATCATCATGCACTTGAGGGTGTCCGCTGCGGTGACCTCGTGGCCGTCGACAGTAATACCGGCGCCCTTAGCCCACTCCACCAGAGACTCAATGGTCTCGGATTTCGGAGTTTCATGCTCTTGTGCCTCCGGGAGGCCGTCGAAGGGGATTTCCTCCGGTGCTTGGGTCACTACCGCTTCCACGTTGGCGGCGTAATCGCCCTCCGTTGCGCGCACGAAGGTATCTTCGCCTACCTCAGACACTGCGAGGAATTCCTCAGAGGCCGAACCACCCATCGCACCAGAGGTGGCCTTGCAAATCGCGTAATCGATTTCCAGGCGGTCAAAGATGTTTTGGTAGGCCTTGCGGTGGCGGGCATAAGACTCATCGAGTCCCTCATCCGTCATGTCGAAGGAATAAGAATCCTTCATGGTGAACTCGCGGCCGCGTAGCACGCCGGCGCGCGGGCGCTCCTCATCGCGGTACTTCGTCTGGATCTGATACAGCGTGACCGGGAAATCCTTGTAGGAGGAGTACATATCCTTCACCGCGGTGGTGAACATCTCCTCATGGGTCGGGCCCAGCAGCATGTCCGCACCCTTGCGGTCCTTCAGACGGAACAGGTTATCGCCGTATTCCGTCCATCGGTTCGACTCCTCATAAGGCTCGCGCGGCAGCAGCGCCGGGAAGAGCATCTCCTGACCGCCGATAGCGTTCATCTCCTGACGGATAACGTCTTCAATCTTCCGCATGGCACGCAGCCCCAGTGGCAGCCAGGTGTATACACCCGGCGCGACACGGCGCACATAACCTGCGCGGACGAGAAGCTTGTGGCTGGGGACTTCGGCATCAGCCGGATCCTCACGAAGAGTGCGGAGGAAAAGCTCAGATAGACGTGTAATCATGGTTGCTCAGTTTACATCGCTAGCATGTAGCCATGCTGATCATCCTCCCTCCTTCTGAGACCAAAGCACACGGCGGCAGCGGCGCGGCCCTGAACTGGGACGGGCTTTCTTTTCCCGCACTGAATCCGATCCGCCAAGAATTGGCTGCAGAATTATCATCCCTCGACGTCGATGAAGCATTCGAGGTGCTCAAACTCTCTGAGAAGCTACGTGGGGAAGCCGAGTCCAACCGCGAGTTGGCATCCTCCCCCACCATGCCCGCGCTGGAGCGTTTCACCGGCGTGCTCTACGACGCCCTCGACGCCCCCACGCTCCCCCCAGCAGCGCGGCGCTTCCTCGCCGTGGGCGATGCGTTATTTGGTCTGGTGCACGCCGATGACCTCATCCCGCACTACCGGCTTTCCGGCGGCACCAAGCTTGGCGGGCGCACGCTGAAGTCGCGATGGGGTACGGCCATCACCGATGAGCTGCGTGCGCTTGTCGACGCTGACGAGTTCCTCATCGATATGCGCTCGGGCACCTACCAGCAACTGGGCAAGCTCAAGGACGCCGCCACCGTGCGCGTGGAGACAGTGCAAGAGGATGGCTCCCGAAAGGTGGTCTCTCACTTCAACAAGCATTACAAAGGGGAGCTCGCTCGCATACTCGCCCTCCAAGGCGAGAATGTCTCCACCCTCAAGGATGCCGCCCGCGTAGCCCAGGAAGCGGGCATGAGCACTGAACTGCGCGGCACAGAACTGGTGCTCGTGGTCTGATTTATCTAGTTATCTGGCTCAGGCGAAGCCGGGCCATTCAAACCAATGGGTTATAGCGCAAACTATTGCGCTTGAGCTCGCACTCAGTCGCGATAGAAATGCCGGAAGCAATCTTTCCGCGCTCGCGGAGACGGAACATGGTGTCCACGACGCGATCACGCAAACCCCACGGATCGATGGTGTTGATGTAGACCTTCGTGCCGCCCTCGAAGCCGGCCAGCGTGGATACGCGCAGCTTGATCATGACGCGCCATGGCTGCGGCAGATCCACGCTGGGTGGGCGGTGGTGCCACTCTTCATTGCAGGCCACATCCGGTCCCACTGCGGCGTGGGCTGCGTGGATCAGATCCGACATTCCACGTACTTCATCCGGGTTCTGTTCCCACGGTTCACAGCGCGGTGACTTGGAGAAGATCTCCAGTGTGGGATAGCGGTGGCCAAATCCGGCGAAGAGCACCGCATGATCATTTTCTGCGATGACGAGGTTGCGCTTTGCTGCATAGCCCACAGCCCAATCGTTGTACATGTTGGGGTGCGCCCGCAGAATCGCATTTTCCTGGTGAGCTGCCATACCCAAGGCATCAATCGCGACGAGCTGCTTGTGCAGGTGGTCGAAGGACGCACCCGCCGGCGCCAACCAGTTCTGGAACACAGCGACATAAGAGGCATAGCGATTGCGCTGGTAGAGCTCGCGCGTTGATTCCGCAGTGAATGTTGTCAGCAGGAAGTGCTCATCGGGGCTCAGCGTGCCGGAGGAGGCTAGCTGACTATCATCGACCGCCCCATCCACGAAGTGCCGCGAGGAAATAATGACATCATGTCCGCCGCCGAAGAAGCCATCGGCGAGGGCGAGCAAAGAGTCCTCGTCCAGAGCGGCATCCTTACCCGCGGCCTTGAGCTTGGTGCGCACCACATTGAGTACGTGCAGGCGCCCGGCCTCATCGGCTTCATATTTCTCCTTGTGCTGAGCCAGGTCTGGGTCCATGGTGAAGCCGTAGTTCTCATGCCAATAGTCATAAGACACGATTTCAAAAAGGTTCGGAACGCGGCGAAACAGCGGCTGGGAGCTATCCAGCTCGTGCGGAAGAAGGCCGCGTTGAATCTCCCCCGACGCTAGGATGCGGGACTTTTCCGGCGGGGTATCCAGCATGCGGCCTGAGCAAAAGGCGCAGCTGTGCGTCAAGGCATCAGGGCCCAGCGGATGCGGATCCTTTGCAGCATGCGCAAGCGGACGGTTGCCGCGTCCTGGCACGGTCCACACCTCTGTTCCGGAGAAAGGGTTGACCTGTTTGACGGTCCCATCCGCCATGGTCTGGATAGGTTCGACGCGGCTAAAAAGTGCTTCGCTCATGCAGCCCAGCGTAGACCTCCCCACCCACCGGTGCGACTAGACTGAAGCCCCATGCAGCACCGATTCTTTGAAGTAGATGTCTTCGCCACTGGACCGTTTAGCGGTAATCCCCTCGCCGTGGTTGCGGATGCCGATGGTTTAAGCACCAAAGAGATGCAGCGTATTGCACACTGGACCAATTTCTCCGAGACGACGTTCCTGTGCGCGCCTACAGATCCACGCGCAGACTATCGGGTGCGAATCTTCACCCCGTACGAGGAATTCCCATTTGCCGGTCACCCCACGCTGGGCAGTGCACGTGTGGCAGCGGAACTGCTGGGAAAGGACGGCACCCTGGTTCAGGAATGCGGTGTCGGGTTAGTCACCGTGCGCCAGGACGAGGGTCGCTTCGCCTTCGCTACCCCGCCCTTGCTGCGCCACGGGGAACTCAGTGAGAATGAGCGAGCAGAAGCAGCCGCCGTGCTCGGAATCGACGAAGAGAACATCGTTGACTCCGGCTGGGTGGACAACGGGCCTGGCTGGCGCTTGCTCCAGCTCGAGTCTGCTGAGGCCGTGCGGAAGCTTCGCCCCACGCCCACCCCCGGCGTCAAGGTCGGCGTGGTCGGCCTCACCGGAGATGCGGAGCCGGCCTACGAGGTTCGCGCCATCACCGGGCAATTCGAGGACCCCGTCACCGGTTCCTTCAACGGCGGCGCTGCCCAGTTCCTCCGCGCCAAGGAAGCTGTTCCTTCCCGCTATACCGCGGCACAAGGAAGCCAGGTAGGCCGCGATGGCCGCGTGTATATCGACGATAACGGGGACGAGCTCTGGGTAGGCGGCAACGTCCACGTTCGCGTGCGCGGAATACTGGAGTCCCGCGATGCCTAATTCTTCATTACCATTCGAGCTGCACAATGAATTTGCCCAACGCCTCCCCCACATGGTCATGGCAAGCCGCGGGGAAGAGCAGCCAGCCCCACGAATCGTGTTTCTCAATGAGCCACTGGCCGCCGAGTTAGGACTCGACCCCGACTGGTTGCGGAGCGAGGAAGGACTGGAGTTTCTCCTCGGCCGCGGGCCAGTCACTCCCCACGCGATGGCCTATGCCGGATTTCAATTCGGGCAGTACAACCCCGCCATGGGTGACGGCCGCGCCATCCTCTTGGGCGAAGTCACCGGCCCCACCGCCGCTCACAACCCCACGGGCCTGTGGGATCTGCATGCCAAAGGCACGGGGCTGACGCCCTACTCGCGTTATGGCTCTGATGGGCGCGGCACGCTGCGCTCAATGCTGCGTGAGTATCTCTTTTCCGAGTCGATGCATGCCCTAGGTGTGCCCACCACGCGTTCTCTGGCGGTTATTGCCACTGGGCGCCCCATTCAGCGCCAGATGGTGGAAGAGGCAGGGGTTCTCGTGCGGGTGGCCGCGAGCCATATCCGTGTCGGCTCCTTCCACTTCGCCGCACACTCGCAGGTACCTGGGTTGCTCGAACGGCTCGCCGACTACACCATCGAACGCCACTACCCCGGCGCCGACTGCCGGGAGCTATTCACTCACGTCATGGAGGCACAGGCCACAACGGTCGCCGGGTGGATGCAGCTGGGATTCATTCACGGCGTGATGAACACTGATAACACCACGTTGTCGGGCGAAACCATTGACTACGGACCGTGTGCATTCATGGAAAGCTATGACCCCCACACCTGCTTTAGCTCCATCGATACGCAGGGACGCTACCGCTTTGGGCGCCAGCCCGACATGCTGGGTTGGAACCTTGCGCGATTGGCGGAGTCACTACTGCCGCTTATCGACGACTCCCCTGATACCGCACTCGCCTGGGCTCAAAAGGCCATCGATACCTTTGCGGACCGCTTCGAAAAAGCACGGCGGGTCGAAGCCCTGCAGCGCTTGCAGCTGCCCGAAGAGCTTTTCCAGAATTACTACGCTGCCCTCGCGCAGGCCGCTCCGGATCTCACGCAGGCCAACCGCAGCCTCGTCAGCGCCGCAGCAGGCAAACCAGCGGCGGCCTATGAAAGATTCGAGGATAG
This sequence comes from Candidatus Corynebacterium faecipullorum, assembly GCA_019114925.1. Lineage (GTDB taxonomy): Bacteria > Actinomycetota > Actinomycetes > Mycobacteriales > Mycobacteriaceae > Corynebacterium > Corynebacterium faecipullorum. Next base: position 19,565 of record DXEO01000093.1, read on the forward strand.
GAGTTTCGTTGATGCCTACTGCGCAAGTGGCCCTGATATCAAGCTCCTAGACCAGACCGTGCCGCGCGTAATTCCCCGGCCGCGGCTGGTCGAAAACGCTCTGGGCGATGCCGAAGAGTTCGCCCGTCTTCTGCACGCCACCACGCATCCTTTTAATGCTGCGCCGGAGTATGAGCAGCCCGGCGGTACGGAAGGCTATCTCACCTACTGCGGAACCTAGGAGCTACGAGCGCAAACAGAAGGAAACACACCACCGCCCGGAGGTCTCCGTAGGAAAGGAAACGGCGTCTCGGGGCGGCGGTGTGTCTCTATCTTTCTCTGCCACGCTCCCGGTCGGTTTCTCAGACCGACCGCCCCGCGTGGCTGGGGTTCTCTCTATCTCTCTCGCATGCGCTCTCTCAAACGCACACCATTATTATGGGGCGTTGTCCTTGGTGAAGCGTTCTGGTGCACTGAACACTTCCTGCCAATTACTGAGAATTACCTACGAGGCAAGCACCTACGAGCCGAAAGGAGAAACTACTTGGAATCAAGCTTTAGGGTCTTCTGCGTGTACTCCCACATCTCGTTGTAGAGCTTCTTGTCCTTGGAGAGCTTGGTGCCGTAGGACGGAATCATTTCCTGAATCTTGTCGCCCCACTGGATCATGTGCTCACCGAAGCAGCGCTCCAGCAGCTCAATCATGATGGCCGGGGTGATGGAAGCACCCGGGGAAGCGCCGAGCAGACCAGCGATGCTGCCTTCTGGGTTGTTGATGAGGGTGGTACCGAACTCCAAGGAGCCGAACTGCGGTGCACCCGCCGGCTTAATCACCTGGACACGCTGGCCGGCAATGACAGTCTCCCAATCAGCCGGGTCAGCGCTCGGGACGTATTCCTTGAGGGTTTCAACGCGCTTGTCGAAGTCCTTGAGGACCTCGGTTACCAGGTACTTGGTCAGACCAAACTCCTGTGCTGCCACGCCCAGGTAAGAGGTGATGTTGTCCGGACGGATGGACTTAAACAGGTCCAGGTAAGAGCCCTTCTTCAGGAACTTCGGGGACCAGCCGCCGTAGGGGCCAAACAGCAAGCCTTCTTCACCGTCGATGACACGAGTGTCCAGGTGCGGTACGGACATCGGCGGAGCGCCGACGGCAGCCTTGCCATACACCTTGGCGTGGTGCTGCTTGACCAGCTCCGGGTTCTTGGAACGCAGCCACAGGCCGGAAACCGGGAAACCGGCGAAACCAGAAACCTCACGGACACCAGCCCTGCGCAGCAGGTCGAGTGCGTAACCGCCGGCACCTACGAAGACAAACTTGGCGTGGACAGCCTGGTAGTCACCGGTGTGCAGGTTCTTTGCCACCACGCGCCACTTGGAACCCTCACGCTTGATATCAACGACCTCGTGGCCATAACGGATCTCAGTGCCTGCAGCCTTAGCGGCGGTGAAGAACTGCTTTGCTAGGGCTCCAAAGTTGACGTCGGTGCCCGCCTCGGTCCAAGAGATGGCGACCTTCTGGGAGTTGAAGTCACGGCCCTGGGACATCAGGGGCAGCTTCTCCTGGAAGGTGGCGTCATCGTCACTGAACTGCATGTTCGGGAACATGTGGTTATCCTTCAGCGCGTCGAAACGGCGCTTCAGATAGTCCACCTGAATCGAGCCCTGTGCAAAGGACACATGCGGAACCGGGTTGATGAAGGCCTTCGGGTCCGTCAGGATGCCGTTGTTGAGCTGGTGGGACCAGAACTGGCGAGAAACCTGGAATTTCTCATTGATGTTCAAAGCCTTGGAGATGTCAATGCGGCCGTTCTTCTCCGGGGTGTAGTTCAACTCGCACAGCGCGGAGTGGCCGGTACCGGCGTTGTTCCACGGCGAAGAAGACTCAAGGGCAGGCCCATCCAGGCGCTCGAAGACCATCTGGGTCCAGCTGGGCTCGAGCTCACGCAGCATGGCGCCGAGGGTGGCGCTCATAATACCTGCACCAATGAGTGCGACCTCAACCTCGTCTACTACTTGTGCTGTCTTCTTATCGGAGGACACTGTACTTATTACCTCTTTGAGTCGATATATTCGTTGTGGTCAAGTGCCCTGCGCATGTGGGTGCACAGGGCGCGGTGAGAAGCGCTCGACGATGCTAGGAAGCAAACCGGCATACAGACCTCCCCTGTGGGAGATCCGTCAAGCATTAATTCCACTTTACGCCCCTAAATGAGAAATAGGCATTCCTGGGAAAATAAATGCCCGAATACGAAACCACTACCCCTTTTGTGGTGCAGGACATTTGTGGCTAGCGCTCCGCTCCACCGGACGCACCTGGCTGTACGGCCTATCATGAGCTCCATGACATATGACGAACTCGAATGGTCAGAAGATTTCCTCGGCCCCGATTTCCAAGCCGCGCCCCTTGAACTCGGCGCCGACCCTGATGGCGAGGGCGATGTCTGCGCAACGCTCGTGCGCTACTGCCCTGACTCGGATGCCCACGATGACCGCCCCGCCTTGGTGTGGGTCCATGGCATGACGGACTATTTCTTCCATGATCACGTGGCGCGCTATTTCTATGAACGCGGCTATGCCTTTTATGCCCTCGACTTGCGCAAGTGCGGGCGCTCCCGCAGGGACGGCCAAACCTGGCATTACATCAGCGATATTAAGTATTACGACGCCGACCTCAACGCGGCGCTCGACGCACTTCCCAACCAGCGTGTCGTCATCATGGGCCACTCCACCGCAGGCACCATCATCGCGCTCTGGCTCGATCGCCTTCGCCGCCAGGACCGCGAACGCTTCAAGCGCATTTCGGGCGTTGTCTTCAACAGCCCCTGGTTGGCCATGATGGGAATGACGGATAAGACTTATGAAGTGCTCAAGCACGCCATCTATGCCGGCGCTGCCATCGCTCCACGGATCGAGATTCCCGGAGGGGATCTCACTGCCTACGGAGAATCTATCCATTCCGAGGAACAGGGTGACTGGGATTTCGACCGTCGCCTCAAGCCCCTGGGCGGGCACCCGAAATACCTGGGCTGGGTTGCTGCGGTCTTCCGCGGCTTCGACGCGATCCATTCCGGACGGGTCGACATGGGGCTCCCACTACTGACCATGACTTCAGGGCGTTCCGAACTCAACCAGCCTTATTGCGAATCCTCTAACACCGCCGATGTTGTCGTGGACGTACACCAAAGCCAGCGATGGGCCAAGGAGCTTAGTGCTCGTTACACCCTTCACGTTGTGAATAATGGGCGCCACGATCTCTTTCTCTCCCGCCCTGAGCCGCTGCAGGATGCACTCTCGACAACCGCGGAATGGTTGCGCACCGTGACCCCACTGGATAGGAATTAGACTCGCTCACCTCGCATTACTCGGCCTGCGCGGGTTGCGGCTAGACAGCCTCTAGAATGATCGACATGACTTCCGCACAGCATTTTGATCTCGTCATCATTGGCACCGGCTCGGGAAATTCAATCCCCTCCCCTGAGTTCGACGATAAATCCATCGCCATCATAGAAAAGGGAACCTTCGGCGGAACCTGTCTCAACGTGGGCTGCATCCCAACGAAGATGTACGTCTACGCTGCCGACGTTGCCCTTGCCGCGCGCGAGGCAACCCGTCTTGGGCTCAGCGCCTACGTGGATGCCGTGGATTGGGAGGGCATTGTTAAGCGCGTCTTCCACAACCGCATTGATCAGATTGCCCGCGGCGGCGAAGAATACCGCCGCGGCGAGGAAACGCCCAATATTACAGTCTTTGATCAGCACGCACGGTTCATCGGACCGAAAACCCTGCAGGCCGGCGATGACATCATCACTGGTGACAACATTGTTATCGCTACCGGTTCACGCCCTGTGCTGCCTGAACCCTATGCCAGCTCTTCCGTGCCGGTCCACACCAACGAGGACATCATGCGGCTTGAGAAACAGCCGCGCAGCCTCATCGTGGTCGGTGGTGGCTACATCGCCATGGAGTTTGCACACGTCTTCGACGGTCTGGGCACCGAAGTAACCGTGGTCAACCGCTCGGAGAAGTTCCTCCGCTTCCTCGACGAGGACTTAAGCTCCCGCTTCAACGACATCGCACGCGAGCGTTTCCATGTTCGAATTGGAACCGCCACAGCACTAGAAGAAACCGAAAACGGTGTTCGCCTGACGTTGGATAGCGGTGATGTCGTGGAGGCAGAAGCCATCCTCGTTGCCACCGGACGCCAACCCAACGGCGACCAGATGGATCTATCTACCAGCGGCATTGAAATGCACGAGGACGGGCGCATCAAGGTTGATGAGTTTGGCCGCACGACTTGTGAGGGTGTGTGGGCGCTCGGTGATGTTTCTTCTCCTTATATGCTCAAGCACGTAGCTAATGCGGAGCAACGGGCGGTACAGCACAATCTGCTACACCCCGAGGATCTCCGCCCCATGCCACATGAGCACGTCCCCGCCGCTGTCTTCACCCACCCGCAAATTGCGACGGTGGGCCTTACTGAGGAGCAAGCCCGCGAAGAGGGCTTTGACGTCACGGTGAAGGTTCAAAACTTTGGCGACGTTGCCTATGGCTGGGCCATGGAGGACTCGACGGGTATTTGCAAGCTCGTGGCTGATCGGGCCACCGGCAAGCTCCTCGGCGCCCACCTGATGGGCCCACAGGCGTCCACGCTTATCCAGCAGTTGATCACTGCGATGACCTATGAGCTTGATATGCGCGAGTTTGCCCGCTCTCAATATTGGATCCACCCGGCGCTGCCAGAAGTAGTGGAAAACGCAGTTTTGGGACTAGAGTGGCAGGAGTAAAAGTTACATTTCAAAGTGTGATGTTTTTCATATTTCCGTCGAATTAAATTCGTTAAACCGCTGGATACCACTACAGGCAAGACTTTACATCACTAACATCTGCCAGCAACCTTTCAGAATTTCACCCATTTCGGGGGTGGTAGACCTTGGGACTTAAAAGAAGGCTAAAACTGACGTGCATTTTGCCTGACCGTTCGCTACTTTAGTTAAGGACACCGGAAAGAGCCGGTAGCTTCTACCGACTCGGTGTGTTTTGGGGATACCAAACTAATCCCTATCCCTGTAAATCAAGGCCTTCCGTCTCGGGGTCTTGCACGTACGACACTAAGGACTTTTGATATGCGTATCCGCAATGCAGCCATCGCCGGCGCTACTGCTCTCGCTGTTGCCTTCGGCGGCTCCACCGTCGCTTTCGCTGAGGAGGGCAACGGCCCCTCCGCTTCCCTGTCTTCCAAGATCGGTGACACCTGGTTCAACAAGGGCGAGGACGACAACAAGACCACCGAGGCTGACGGCCGCGCCATCTTCGGCTCCTCCAAGCACGAGAACTGCGACCCTAACGAGACCGAGGAAGAGTGCACCACTTTCGGCGATCAGCCGACCTGGGCCAAGGCTTTCTACGGCCTGGGCATCGCTAGCGCCATCGCTTCCGTAGCTGGCTTCATCGGCGTTGTGTACAACTTCTTAGTCCACGGCCCGTCCTTCTAAGACGTCTCCCCTACAACACTTTTCCGAAAGGTTTAAATTTCATGCGTAACTTCCGCACCGCCGCCGTTGCCGCTGCAACCGCTGCTTCCGTTGCTTTCGCTGGCACCTCCGTTGCTTTCGCCGCAGAGAACGAGGACTCCACTTTTTCCCAGCTGTCCTCCGCAATCGGCGAGGCCAACAAGGATGAGTCCGAC
>DXEO01000094.1 GCA_019114925.1 Candidatus Corynebacterium faecipullorum
TCAGCTGGCTCTACATTTTCATCGGCGTGCTCATCCTCGTGGGCACAATCTGCCAGGGAACCATCGGATTCGGTTTGGGCACCATCGCCACCCCAATCTTGGCGCTGATTAAGCCGGAGCTCGTTCCCACGCTTATCCTCCTGCTGGCCTTCGTCATTTCCACCACGACAATGCTCAAGTCACGCTCGGCGGTGTCCTGGGACATCGTGGCCATCTCCTCCATCGCGCGCATCCCCGGCTCGCTGCTCGGCGCGTGGGCGATTGCCTCCCTCTCCCACCGCGGGCTGTCCATTTTCATCGGTTGCGCCGTCATCTTCGCCATGACCTTGTCCAGCCTCGGCTGGTCACCTAAGCGCACCACCACCAACATCGCGGTGGCGGGCGTTGCCTCCGGGTTCCTGGGAACATCCACCTCCATCGGCGGCCCGCCCATGGCGCTGGTACTCAAGGGCTATGACCCAGCCCGCATACGCGGCACCCTGTCGGGTACCTTCATCATCGGCTGCACCATCTCGCTGGCGATCTTGGGCTTAAGCGGGCAAATCACCAGCCTGCAGCTCACCGCTGCCGCGGCCTACCTGCCGGTAGCCATCGTGGGCCTCATCGCCGCCGGTTACCTCAACCGATTCATCAATACCAGGGTGCTCAACCGCATCGTCCTCGTCGTGGCGATCAGCGCGGCCGTGGCGCTCATTGTCGAAGGTCTGGTTGCTGCCTAACGCCCGCGTCCTACTGCCAGGACCTCGCTCCACACTGCCCGATCTGCCAAAGTTAACACCGCTGATTCAAGATCTGGCAATAACTTCGTCATCTAGGGCAGTTGGGCGGCTGCGGGACGTCGGGCGGTTCAGGCGGGTCCGGCGGCAAATACCCCAAGTGCTCGCTGTATTCCCATGGCTTTGGCTTGGGCGGCAACACTCCCTCATGCCAGAAGCCGATGAATTTGAAGTAGCGCTTCTCAAAATCCGGATTCCTGGCATTGGCTATCTGGTCGATGACATAGTCCAGATGATGTGCCACACAATCACCTGTGTAGCGCAGAGTTAACCACCCAATCAGTGCGCCCTCATTGTTCTTCCAATGGTCCCGCAGCCATGCCTCTTGCTGGGAATGGAATTTCATCCCGTTGATTTCAACCGCAACCTTGAGCTCTGGGAGCACGATGTCCCAGGTGTAGTGGCCGATAACAACGTTGCACTCAACCTTGAGCCCACGCCTTTTCAATCCCTTAGCCACCTTGACCTCCGCACCGGAATCCGTGAACAACGCGGCTTGTTCCAGCATCCGTTGGCTGGCGACAGGGATGACATTGAGTGCCTCGCGGTGACTATCCAAGCGAGCACGCCCCGCCTTGGAAGAATAGATGGATTCAAAGACGCGAACCCCCACCTCAGGACTAACGGACTTCATAGCGACAAGAGGATTGAGAATCCGGATCCCCGACAAAGTCACAAAGCTAGTGACGCTCACCCGAGAGTGCACATAGAAGGTTGATTTCGGCATCCTCTCCACGCTGGCGAGCCTCAGTGGAAAAGTGACAGGCTTGCCAAGGAGTACCTGGGCTGCCGTTGTACCTGTCGCCTTGAGGAATGGCCGGTTCTCCTGCAACAGCTTCAAAAGCTCTAAAGGCTCGGGCCTGCCCCAGACGTAGAGTCCCTTGGCAAGTCGTGTAATCTCCCCACGGCTCACACGAGTTGCAAGCGCGCCTTTGGATAGACCGCGCACAATGCCATGGTTCATGTCATTTCCCCCCGCTAGGCCTCCACGCTAACATGACACGCTGTCACATGCCGAGCAACTGCCCGATCTGCCAAAGTTATCGCCGCTGATTCAAGATCTGGCCCGATCTTTGGCAACACGGGCAGTTATCCACTGCGAAACTAGGCGCCCAGCGCCAAGAAGCATGCCCTAGCGCAGCGAGCCCTCAATAAAACTACGGAACCGCTGAGCAATCTGCGCTATCTCCTGCCCCGCGAAGTGCCCCGGGGACCAGGCCGCGACCAGCGGCACACCGCCTAGGATGCGCTCGCCATCAACGACATCAAAACCCACCAGCCGCGCCGGCTGCAGCTCCGTCATTAAAGCTACGGCTCGCCCGGCCCGCGCCAAGGCGCATAGCGTCGCCGTATCATCGCACTCCACGTGCGAACCCAAGGCGTAGCCAGCCGTGCCCACGAAGGAATCCACCACCCCGCGGGACACACTGCGCCGCGAGGGCAGCGCCACATTCTCCTGCAGCAAGCGCTCGACATCCACGCTTGTCGAACCCGCGCACTCCAGCGCCAGCGGGTGCGTCGGCGGCACCCAGGCGCGCACCGGAATCGTGCCCAGCGGCAAGGAAGCCACATTATTGCCCGGCGGGATGGTAGCAATTACCACGTCGGCGGTTCCTTCCAGCGCGTCGAAGACATCGTAGTGCGAGACCGGAGTCGTGGTAAGCAAAGGAATCGACGAGCCAGCGGCCTCTATAAACGGAGCGAGAAGCGTCGATATTGTCGTCGGCGTGGCCGCCACGCGCAGCGCCGGAATTTTGCCCGCACGCAGGGCTTCCACCGCTTGCCCGGCGCGCGCGGATTCGGCGATAAGCCGGCGGCAGGTCGGGATGAGGGCGTGCGCGGCGTCGCTGAGCACGAGCGCAGATCCGGCCCGCACGAAGAGCTCAAGGTCCAGTTCCTTTTCAAAGCGCCGCAGTTGGCGGCTCAGCGCCGGCTGGGTAATTCCGAGGCGTGAAGCAGCAGCGGTCACCGTCCCGGCCTCAGCGACCGTAAGGAAATATTTGGCCTTCACCATGTCCATTCCCCTATTTTTACCAGCTCCCATGCCCTAAGTGCATAGCTTTAGAGCTTTAGCGACATTAGACAACATGGCATCATCCAAGAATAATGAGACCACCACCACAACACAGTCAAGGAGGTTCTCCATGTCACACGTCGGCGCCGCCATTGCCGCATCCCTTGCCGCGCACAATGTGCCCCGCGCATTCCTCGTACCCGGCGAAAGCTTCCTTCCCGTGCTGGACGGACTCTACGATTCCCCCGTGAAGGCCGTCGTCACCCGCCACGAAGGCGGCGCCACCTACATGGCCGAAGCCCACGGCAAAGCCACCGGTCAGCCCGGCGTAGCCATGGTCACCCGCGGCCCCGGCGCGGCCAACGCCTACGTGGGCATCCACACCGCCTGGCAGGACGCCACCCCGCTCGTCCTCTTCGTGGGCCTCATCCCCACCTCCGACCGCGACCGCGAGTCCTTCCAGGAATTCGACCCCAAGGCCTGGTTCGGAACCCAGGCCAAGCAGGTGTTTGTCCTCGACGATCCTTCGCGTGCCTCCCGCGTCGTTGCTGAAGCCTTCTTCCAAGCCCAGCAGGGCCGTCCCGGCCCCGTCATCGTGGGCCTGCCGGAGGATGTTCTCCACCAAGAGTTCACCGGCAGCATCCACCCACCCATCCCGGTGTCGGAAGGTGCGCTTTCCGACGATCACCTGGACCTCCTCTCCCGCGAACTGAGCCGCGCAGAGCGACCACTCATTTTTGCCGGCGGCCCGCGCTGGACCCCGCAGGCCGCAGAAAAGATCACTCGCTTCGCCGAAGAGCACCGTATCCCGATCATTCAAGACTTCCGCGCCGCTGACCGCGTGCCTTTCGACTCCCCCGCCAACGCCGGCTGGCTCGGCTATGGGCGCGACCCACGCGCGGCGCAACTCCTGGAAGCTGCCTCCCTCGTCATCGAAGTCGGTGCCGTTCTCAGTGATGTTCCTACCGACGGCTATACCTTGCGCCAATCACCGCAGGCACGCAACATCGCCATCAACCCCGATACCAGCCTGCGCGGCCACTCGGTGGCGCTGGTAGAACACATCGTGGCGAGCCCTGTGGCCTTCGCTAACATCCTGGACCGCCTGAGCGTCGAGGACACGGACAAGCGCGGCGAGTGGTTTGATAACGCGCACGCGAACCACCTCGACTTCGCCACCCTCCCCGAGCCCGCGGACTACCGTCCCGGAAAAGACGGCACCGCCCACATGGAGGCCATCCTCGCAGCGCTCCACGAACAGCTGCCGCAGGATCCCATCTACACCTTCGGCGCTGGCAACCACTGCATCTGGGCCCAGCAGTTCCTTCGCTCGCAGGTCTACCCCTCCCAGTTCAGCGTGCGCAACGGCTCGATGGGCTACTCCATCCCGGCCGCAGTGGCCACCAAGCTGGAATTCCCGGAGCGCACCGTCGTCACCATTGCTGGCGACGGCGAATACCTCATGAACGGCCAAGAGCTCGCCACCGCACTGCAGTACGGCGCTCCCTTCCTCATCATCGTCATGTCCAATGGCGAGTTCGGAACCATCCGCGATCACCAGAAGAAGCACTTCCCCGACCGCGTTTCCGGCACGCAGCTTATAAACCCGGATTTCGCGGCGGTCGCCCGCGGCTTCGGCGCCCACGGCGAGCTCATCACCGATGACTCGCAGGTACAAGAGGCGGTAGCCCGGGCCTTGCGCGCCATCACAGAGGAGGGCGTACCGGCTCTCATCAACGTCATCACTGACCAGGACCACTCCCTGCCCATCGAATAGAGGAGGCTCACCATGAGCACTACCAATACTCCACCAACACCATCCACGCCGCCCACCACTGATCTGCAAGAGGGCGAGCACATTGTGGGCGATGGGGTCGTCGCCAAGCAGCGCCCCACCGCCTCCACCGCATCGTGGATCATTACGTTCTTCGGCACCGCCGTGGGTGCGGGCATCCTCTTCCTACCGCTGAATGCCGGCGGTTTCGGGTTCTGGCCGCTGGTCTTTGCCACGGTTTTCATCTTCCCGCTGGTGTACTTTTCACACCGCACCTATGCGCGCATCGTTGCGGGCGCGCCTAAGGAGGACCACGGCAAGGACATCCTCGAGCTGGCTTCGCGGTGCTGTACTGGATCACGGTCTTTTCCACCGTCCTGATCTACGGTGTCTCCATCACCAACGCGGTGGATAGTTTCATCGTCAACCAGCTGGGCGGGCCCTCCATCGACCGCTGGCTGCTCGCCACCATCTGCGTCGGAATCATGACCGGCGGTTTCGCCATTGGCCGCAGGCCCATGATTTGGCTGGCCCAAGTGCTGGTCTACCCGCTGATTATCGCCCTGGCCATCACCTCCATCTACCTCATCCCACGCTGGGACCTGCACAGCTTCATCCATTTTGACGATGGTGCCGATGGCTGGGGCCAGATGCTCAAGGGCATCTTCCTCATCCTTCCGGTCCTGGTCTTTTCCTTCTCCCACATGGCGGCGCTTTCGTAGTTCGCCATCGACATGCAACCGCAGTACGGCGAGAAGACCGAGAAGCGCGTCTCCCGCACGGAGTTCTACACCGCCATCCTGCTCGTCGTCTTCACCATGTTCTTCGTGTGGTCCTGCGTCCTCGCACTCGGCGCCGACGGCATGAATGAGGCCCTCGAGCAAAACACTCCGGTGCTCTCCTACTTCGCCAACGTCACGGGCACTCCGTTCATGGCCTACATGGCCCCCATCGTGGTCATCTGCGCCATCGTCTCCTCCTATTTCGGCCACATGCTCGGCTCCGAAGAGGGAACGGAATGCCTGCTGAAGAACGCCGCGCCGAAGCTGGCGGAAAAGGTCTCGCACCGCACGCTGCTCAACATCATTTATCTCATCGCCTTCGTGTGCACCACGCTGGTGGCGATCTTTAACCCCTCCATCATCTCCATGATTTCGGTTGTCTCCGGTGTCTTCGTGGCGTTCATCGTTTACCTGGTTCCGGTGTACATGTTCAAAAACTGGACGTATACAAGCAATTCCGCAATGACCCGTGGAACTACTTCGTCTTCGGCATGGGCCTGCTGATTATGGCCGTAACCATCTGGGACATGATTTAGAAAGGACGTGAAAATGCTTCGTAATGATCTCTCAAGCTTCCCCGAGTACAAGGTGGGCAAGGATTTCCCCAATGCCTTGAAACTTTCCTCCAACGAGGTCCCCTTCCCGCCTGCCGAGGACATCATTGCCGCGGTTGCCGACGCCGCCCGCACCACCAACCGCTACCAGTAGCCCGGCAGCCCGGCAGCCTGGAGCTCACCAACGCCTTGTGCAATTACCTAGATGTTCCGGCGGATAATATCTTCGCCTCGGCGGGTTCCACGCCCATTCTGCAGGCCACCATCTTGGCGTGCGTACCTTCTCCAAGGCATGGGGCTTGGCCGGCATGCGCGTGGGCTACGCGGTGGCTGGCCCAGAGATCATCAATGCTCTGCAGCTGCTCTCCCTGCCGCTGACGGTGACCGCCATGGCAGAAACTGCCGCCGTGGAGGTACTCAAGCGCCACGACGAGCTTTACGACGCCGTCGAGATCACCAAGGCACAACGCGACCGCGTCTGCGCGGAACTGGGCGCCGAAAAGTCTTACGGCAACTTCGTCTGGCTGCCGCGCGCGGATGCCGCAGAGGTGGAGACGAAGATGCTCGATGAAGGCGTGGTCATCCGCCGCTATCTCGACGAGGGCGTGCGCGTATCCATCACCGATGAAGCCGAAACCACTCAGTTTTTGGAGGCTTGGCGACGCGCGGGCATTGAGCCCTGGAGGGGCTAGCTATTCTTCTCGTCGGGGAGATCTGATAGGAGGGCTTCAAGGCCTAAGCGGAACGGCTCATCCGCAAAGGGATTCCTCTTGTCCTCTGAGCCCTCGATGGCGGCGGGTAAAAACGCTCGCCGCGCATCAACGAGTGCCGGTGCGCGCACTTCACTATCGGCTGGAAGATCAAAAATATCTTCGGGGGCGTGGACGTCGTAGGCGCTGCCATAAATGAAGGATTCCAGCGCCACAATGCGCGGCATAATGGCCGAATTTGATAGACCGGCCCGCCTCAAAACACGAGCGACTACCTCATACATTTCAACCGTACGAGGTGCTCCAGAAATCGGGGTTAACGCAATAATTCGTACCAGCGGAACGTGCTGCGCACAGACGTCACGATAGGACGTCGCCCAGCTCATCAGAGCAGCGCGGGGTGAAATCTTCGGGGTGGCCTCAAGCGCAGCATGCAGTGAGCTACATTCCACTTGCCCCATGACCGCATCTTCGACGAGCGCGAGCAAGTCGTCTTTACCGGAAAGATGGTTATACAACGCGCTGGTTCCCACGTTGAGACGACGGGCGATCCGCGCCATTGTGAGTTTTTCATACCCCTCTTCCCCCACAATGGTTAGCGCAGCCTGAGCGATTTTTTCGCGCGTAACCAGTGCTTTATGGGGGCGACCTTTAGGCCGATGCGAATTCACAGCTTCGAAACCTTGTCTCACGTTACGTTCCTTCTGTACAGTGATACGAGACACAAAATGAATGATGTTCATTTTGTCACACCTACCTCATCATCGTCCCATAGGAACGGAGACACCTTCATGACTTCACTCGTCAATCCAGACAATCCCGTTATCGAACGCGATGTCGTCGTCATCGGCGCCGGCCCCGCTGGCCTCATGGCCGCACATACCCTCAAAAAGAAGGGCCTGAGCGTAGCCGTCCTCGAGGCTCGCGAGCGCGTCGGCGGCCGAACCTGGAACGGAAAGGTTAAGGATGCGCAGGGAGTCGAGCACTTCGTCGAGTTAGGCGGCCAATGGATCTCCCCTGACCAGACCCGCCTCATCGAGCTCGTCGACGAACTCGGTCTTGAGACCTTCTCTCGGTACCGCGAAGGTAAATCAATCTATGTTTCCCCGGATGGCACCCGCCACGAGTACGAAGGCACCGTATTCCCCGCTGATGAGAAGACCATTGCTGAGATGGATCGCCTCATCAAGATCATGGATGAACTTGCGGAAGAGATGGACCCAGCAAACCCCTGGTCACACCCTCGCGCGAAAGAGCTCGACTCCATCTCTTTCCGCTCTTGGCTTGAGGAGCTTTCCGACGATACCGAGGCCATCGACAACGTTTCGATTTATGTGGCGTCCGGCATGCTGACCAAGCCTTCCTACACGTTCTCCACTCTTCAAGCAGTGCTCATGGCTTGTTCCGCAGGCTCCTTCAGCAACCTTGTGGATGAGGACTTTATTCTAGATAAGCGCGTCGTCGGCGGTATGCAGTCCGTCTCCTTAACGCTTGCCAAGGGCTTGGGCGACGATGTCCACCTCGGCACACCTGTGCGCGAGCTTCACTGGGCGGAGCCGGATGCATCTACCGCGGACGAACTCAACAACATCAAGGCAGATGTTCGCAACGGTGTCGCGGGAAATGGCGAGGCCGGAAACGTTACCGCCATTTCGGAGAAGGTCACTGTAAAGGCCCGTTTCGCTGTACTGGCTGTTCCGCCAAACCTGTACAACCGCATCTCCTTCGTCCCGCCGATGCCGCGCGACCAGCAGATTGCGCACCAGCACATCTCCATGGGACTGGTTATCAAGGTCCATGCCATCTACGACACCCCGTTCTGGCGCGAAGAAGGACTCTCCGGCACCGGCTTCGGTGGCGGCCGCCTCGTTCAGGAGGTTTACGACAACACCAATTACGGCAAGAATTTTGCCGAATCGACCGCAAACAAAGAAGACACCTACGGCACCCTCGTGGGCTTTGTCTCCGACGTGTATGCAGAGGAGATGTGGCACCTGCCGGCTGAGGAACGCAAGGAACGCATTCTCGACGCCATGGCAGATTACCTTGGGCCCAAGACCAAGGAGCCCATCGCTTTCTACTTGTCTGACATGGCAGCCGAGGAATGGACGCGTGGCGCCTACGCTACCTCCTACGACCTTGGTGGACTCTCGCGTTGGGGACACCTTCAGAATCAACCGACTGGTCCTATTTACTACGCATGCTCCGACATCGCTGCGGAAGGTTACCAGCACGTCGACGGCGCAGTACGCCAGGGCGAGATCGCCGCACTGGCTATCGCAGAGCAAGCGGCGAAGGCTTAAACATGGCTCCCGCAAGTTTCCCTCGCCGCAACACTAGTGGTTGTATCCTCGTGGGTTACGTCGCTACCGATTTCGGCAAAGACGCGTTGCGTTTAGGAATTGCTCTCGCAAAAGAGCGCAACGTGCGCCTCGAACTCGTTATGGTAGCCCCCGCGCATAGCTCCTTCTCGGGCGTTTATCCGCACGACCGTGGCTATGACTCCATTGTGGAGGAACAAATCGCTGGATGGCTGGAGGAGGCTCTCGCAGAGGTTCCTGAAGCAATCACTGCAACCGCACGCATCGTGACGGGGGATTCCGAAGCTGCCGCGCTCTGCGAAACTGCAGAGACCCTTGGTGCCGACTTGCTCGTCGTTGGTGCCCGGAAGGGTGGCCTCTTCGGACGTTTCCAGATGGGTTCCGCGGTCAATGCGCTCTTACACTCTGCTCCCGTTCCTGTCGCGCTCGCGCCGCGCGGTTACTCCTACCCAGGCCCTATCACTCGAGTCACGACCTTCTTTGGCCCTCGCCGTGGCACCTCCGACGTCATTGCGATCGGCCTTGATCGTGCACGTCGCCGTGAGATTCCCTTGCGCCTCGTCTCACTCGTCCTAAGCGGTGAGTCTGACATGCATGGGCTCGGAACCGACGTGCCCAGTGCACTCAATGCTTATGCCAACCGTAAACTGGCTGACTCCGCTCAGCACATGCTTGACGCCGGGCACGCCACCACCGAGGTGGCGTCTGGCAAGGACGTCAGCACAGCCTTGGATAAGCTGAGCTGGCAAGACGGGGAAATCGCCGTTGTCGGTTCCTCCCGCATGGCCGTTCCTGGGCGTCTCTTCTTAGGCTCGACTGCGTCTCGAATGCTCCGCTTGATCCCAGTCCCCATGATTGTTGTGCCCGCCGGCTATATGCAGGCCGGCGAAGAGAACAATCTTCTATCGAAAGGTGGTGACAGCTCATGACCACCACGACCCCTTCGACGCCAACCCCCCACTATGTTAAAGAGACAGCATCAGACAAGGGGCTAGCTACGGGCCGCGTCGGATTGCTTGGTGCAGTAGTTATTGGCATCAGTTGCATCGCCCCTACCTATACGCTGACCTCCGGTATTGGCCCAACGATTTCAGCAGTGGGTCAATACGTCCCGGCAGTACTGTTGCTGGGCTTTATCCCCATGCTGCTTGTAGCGTTTGCCTACCGCGAGCTCAACAACGCAGTCCCTGATTCCGGCACTTCCTTCACGTGGGCTACGAAAGCCTTCGGCCCGTGGGCCGGCTGGATGGGAGGATGGGGGCTTATCACCGCCACGATTCTGGTGCTATCAAACCTGGCGGCAGTGGCTGTAGATTTCTTCTACCTACTTCTTGGCCAGCTCTTCAACAACCCGGCTATTAGTGATCTGACTCGGAACCTGTGGGTCAATATCCCCACTACCTTCGTCTTTATCGCTATCGCGGGCTACATCTCTTACCGCGGACTCGACTCAACGCAAAAGCTGCAGTATGTACTCGTTGCGATTCAGATTGCTGCCATTGTGCTTTTCGACGTCGTTGCAATCCACAACGCCTATAACAACGGCGGATTCGACTTCACACCGATTTCGCTCGAGTGGTTCAACCCGGTTGGCATAGGAAGCTTTTCCCTCATCGCGGCGGGCATTTCACTGTCTATCTTCATGTTCTGGGGATGGGACGTAACCCTCACGATGAACGAGGAAACGAAGAACCCCGAGAAGACTCCCGGTCGTGCAGCTACGATTACGGTACTCATCATCATCGCGCTGTACATCCTCACCGCGCTGGCAGTTATCTCTTGGGCCGGCACAGGTGACACGGGCCTGGGCGCTGGTAATCCAGAGAACCAGGAATCAATTTTCGCGGTGCTTTCAGAGCCTGTCTTGGGCAAGGCCTCGATTCTAATCTATATCGCGGTCCTGTCCTCTTCCTTCGCCTCCCTGCAGTCCACGATGGTGGGCCCCGCCCGCACCTTGCTGGCTATGGGCTACTACCGCGCATTGCCGCCGGTGTTCGCCAAAATTAGCCCACGCTTCCGTACACCGTCGACGGCCACCATTGCGTCCGCTGCAGCGGCAGCCGTGTTCTACGCGGTAACCCGGCTTATTTCGGAAAACGCGTTGTGGGACACAATCGCTACCATGGGCCTCATGGTCTGTTTCTACTATGGAATCACGGCCGTGGCCTGCATCTGGTACTTCCGAACCGAGCTGTTTAGCTCGATGCATAACATTGTGTTCAAGTTCCTCTTCCCTACTGTGGGCGGCGGGTTCTTGCTCATGATGTTCTTCATCACCGCATTCGATTCGATGGATCCCTCCTACGGGTCTGGGTCCGAAATCGGCGGTATCGGCATGGTCTTTATCTTGAGCGTCGCTGTTCTGGGACTCGGCGTCTTCGTCATGTTGTTCACCCGCTTTGCCCACCCAGGATTCTTCAAGGGCGAAACCCTCACGCGAATTTCCTCGCGCGACGACGACCAGCAACCGCTGGTCTAACTACACACGAGAAAAGGAGTAATCAATGTCCAACACCTATCGCGTACAGAACCCCGTGACCAATGAGGTAGTCGAAACCTTCGATACCGCGACAGACGCTGAAGTCGAAGCAGCACTGGCAAAGTCCGCCGCGGCTTATAAAGAATGGTCTGCACGCCCCATCTCTGAGCGCACAGAAATCATGACCCGTGTCAGCGAGCTTTTCGACGAACGCAAGGAAGAGCTTGCCCAGATTGCTGGCGAGGAAATGGGTAAGTTCCACTCCGAAGGCATCGAAGAGGCTGAGTTCTCTTCAGCCATTATCAAGTACTATGCCGATAACGGCGCAGACTTCACCAAGGACCAGGAGATCCCCACTGCTTCCAACGGCACCGCGGTCATTCGCCGCCTGCCCATCGGTCCGCTTCTGGGCATCATGCCGTGGAACTTCCCGTACTACCAGATTGCTCGTTTCGTAGCGCCGAACCTAATGCTGGGCAACACCATCATCCTGAAGGATGCAGAGATTTGCCCGCGCTCGGCTCTTGCTGTTCAGAAGATTATGGATGACGCCGGAGTCCCAGAGGGCGTGTACAACAACGTCTTTGCATCCCATGACCAGATTTCAACGATCATCGCCGATTCCCGTATCCAGGGCGTATCCCTCACAGGATCTGAGCGTGCCGGTTCTATCATCGGCGCTCAAGCTGGCGAACACCTGAAGAAGGCAGTTCTCGAACTCGGCGGTTCTGACCCATACGTCCTGCTCGATACCGATGATGTTAAGGCAGCTGCAGAGCTGGCCTGGGGAACACGCATGTACAACACTG
>DXEO01000095.1 GCA_019114925.1 Candidatus Corynebacterium faecipullorum
CGAAAGCACCACGATGAAGGAGGTAGACAGGGCAGACACCAGTAGCAGGGCACGGACGTTGACGAAGCTGCGGAAGCGCGCATCCTGGGTGTATAGCTGCCAGGTATCTGTCCACCAGCTGCGGTTCAGGCCCTTCCGGCCGGCGTCATCCGGCACAGGTTCCTCGATGCTGCGAAAGACTGTTGCTGCGATGAACCACGCGGCCGCACCGATAGCCAGCAACACCGCCAGACCCCAGCGCGGCAGCTCACCTAGCACGGCGAGGACGATGCCAGTGATAAGGGTAACCGCTCCGCCAAGCTGCGTGGCGCGACCAGTTACCACTCCGCGATGTCCCTTGGAGATGGTGCGGCCCTGCACGTCCTTGCCAGTCAGCGAACACAGCGCGCGCAGCACGGCAAGTGCCGCAAGCGCGAGGCAGACGATGAGGCCGAGGAGGGGGCCTTCGACAAGCACGGCAGCCGCCGCGATGATCGCCGCGCACAGACCCTGGCCCGCCGAGCCCAGCATCCACAGGCGTTTGCGTGCCGGGTGGGACACCACCCATGGGGTGAGCGCCGCCTGCGGGAGCATGGAGCCGGACTCACGCAAAGGCACCAGCAAGCCAGTGAAGAAACCTGGGACCCCGGCCACACTAAACAGCCAGGGGAGGACCGTCTTTCCTGAGAGCAATTGATCGCCCACGCCCTGCAGGCCATTCGACCAGACGAAGCGGCGGGCATTGGCGGACTCTTTGGAAGGGGAGGAGCCTTGGGAAGATGCAGAACGCGAAGCCATGATTGTGATCTTAAGCCTGGCTGGGTCCAATCGGGGGCCTAAGGTTTACCTGAGCTCTATCCTGGAAGGCATGTCTATCTCCGCTCGCCCTACAGTGTCTCGTCGTATTTTCGTCCAGGGGTCCGTGCTGACCGTGGCCGGTGCCGCCGTGATGGGGTTGAGCGCCTGCTCCACTTCGGGTTCGAAGAATCAGCCGGAGCCGCTGGGCTACGACGGTGAGCCGCGCGCTCTGCCCATCCCACCCGTGGAGGAAGGAGAAGTCGTCGACGGCACGCGCGTGTTCAAGCTCACCGCCCAGGACGGCTACTCGGAGATCCTCCCCGGCAACGAGCGCACGCGGACGTGGGGCTTCAACGGTGCCTTCTTAGGTCCCACGCTGCGTGCTCGGCGCGGTGAGAAGGTCCGCGCGGAGATCACCAATGACCTCATTGAGATGACCACGGTGCACTGGCACGGCATGAAGCTGCCGGCCTACTCGGATGGCGGCCCGCACTCGCCGATCGAGGTGGGCAAGACCTGGAAACCCGAGTGGGAGATCATCCAGCCCGCGGCCACGCTGTGGTACCACCCGCACCCGCACATGGCCACGGCCACGCATGCCTACCGCGGGTTGGCGGGTATGTTCCTCATCGACGACGATGTGGCCGATGGCCTCGACATTCCACAGGACTACGGTGTCGATGACATCCCGGTAGTCATCATGGACGCCAAGTTCACCGATGACGGCCAGATTGATGAAAAGAGCGATAACACCCTGGGCCTTCTGGGCACCACGCCTCTGGTCAACGGCATCACCAATGCGCGCTTCGAGGCCACCACGCGCCGGGTCCGTCTGCGCCTGCTCAACGGTGCTTCGATGCGCTTTTACACACTGGAGTTCAGTAACGGACCCTTCCACGTCATTGCCACGGACACGGGGCTTCTCGACGCCCCCGTGGAAGTCGACTCCCTCTTCCTCGGCCCCGGCGAGCGTGCCGAAATCATCGTGGACTTGGAGCCCGGCAAGGAGGTACAGCTGCGCTCGGTGCCGCGCAAGGATAACTTTGGGGTGCCCAAGGACAAGGATGCGGCCGACTTCGGCTTCCAAGATTCCTTCGAGCTGCTCACCATTTCCGGGCCGGAAGAGTCCGCGCCCGAAGCGCCAGCCCTGCCGGCAACGCTGGACCCCGCCGCGGCGAAGACCCCGTCCACGGAGGGCCTTGAAGAGCGTGAATTCGTGCTCAACACCTTCATGATCAACGGTGAGCAGATGGACATGGCCCGGGTGGATACCGTCATTGACCACGACGCCCCGGAGATCTGGACCGTGACCAACGAGAACTCTGACTGGCCGCACAACTTCCATATCCACAACGCCCGCTTCAAGGTCCTGGAGTGGGATGGCGATGAGAAGATGAATATCTTCAATTCCGGGTGGAAAGATATTGTCAACCTCCCGCCGAAGGTGACTGCACGCCTGCTGGTGGAGTTCGGTCACTTCCCGGATAAGACCATCCCGTACATGTATCATTGCCACATGCTGCTGCATGAGGACGAGGGAATGATGGGGCAGTACGTCATGGTCAACAAGGGCGAGAAGCCCGACGTACGAGTCAAGCCCGCCGCCTTAGTCTTCGACCAAACCGCCACCGCCCACTCCACCCACGCCGGCAAGGTGGTGGATTCCTCTCGCAGCCCCTATGCGACGCAGGAGGCGAAGGCCTAACCGTTCAGGATTTTCTCGTAGGCACGGCCCGCTAGCGATGTAGACGAGCTAGGTGCTTGTAAAAGTGCAGACGTGGAAGTGCAGACCTGCTGGTCGTCGACAAGCAGTGCGTTGGCGCTTCACGACGCCCACCTGCGTGTCTGCACTTCCAGGTCTGCACTTTTGGGAATAGCGGCCACCAAGAGGGGACGAGTAGGGTGCTCTGGGACGACACGAGCCTGGCGATAGTGTGAACTGAAACAAATCCACCATCAATATGTGAGCAGTGCGCTATGGTCAGTATCTGTGATTCAGGACGTCGACCCGCTCATCCATTCCCTGTACCAGGTCTTTGACCTCATCGGTGTGGTGCTTAACGGCATTATCGGCGGTACGATTGCGCGCCGTAGGAAATTCGACATCATTGGCTTCGTCTTTCTGGCGCTCTTTTCGGCGCTGGCGGGCGGCATGATTCGTGACATGCTGATCTCGCACGGCCCGGCGGCCGCTATCTCTGATCCGTGGTATCTGACTCTGGCATGTGTTGGTGCACTCATTGCCTTCTTGACGGACCTGAAAGGTAAGGCCTGGGAAATCTTTTTGGAGCATGCGGATGCCGTCATCTTGGGGGTGTGGTGCACGACTGGCTGTGTGAAAGCACTGGCCTACGGTATGCCGTTTATTGCTTGCGTTTTCTTAGGCGTCCTCACCGCCGTGGGCGGCGGTATGGTGCGCGATGTTGCTTCTGGTCAGATTCCCTCGGTCTTTGGTGGTAGCCCGCTCTATGCCGTGCCGGCTGTGCTCACTGGAATCGTGATGGCGACATTTGGGCACTTTGATAAGTTTGCCCTTGGCATGATCATCTCGCCCTTTGTGGGCTTTGGCCTAGCAGTTATGGCGTATTGGCGCGGGTGGGTGCTTCCGCGAGCCGGTGTTGCTCCCTTGAATTACACCGCAGCGCAGGTGGCATCGATTGCGCGGAGAGCTGAAATTAGGGGCTTTTGGAGGGGGCGCAGGAAAAGGAAATAAAACGAAAATAGCTTCCCCACCAGGACTCGAACCTAGAATGACGGTACCAAAAACCGTAGTGTTGCCGATTACACCATGGGGAA
>DXEO01000007.1 GCA_019114925.1 Candidatus Corynebacterium faecipullorum
TAGGTAGCTCGTCGGGCTTTGGCGCGGGCTATAGCGTGTGGGTTATTCGGGTTGGTGATGGAAAAGAAGAAGGTTGCAGGGCGTGTAGTGGTGGTCATGGTCTCCCCCGAGATCAACAAGTATTAGAAGAACTGTTCTAACCATGATTCTAGTGCCACGCACCCCACATGGGAATAGCCAGCGCTAAATTCATGTCAAGTCGTCACTACAAACGGGGGTAGCCAGCATGGGCTAGCCAGCACGTTCGAGACCATCCAGTGAAGAAGTCACCGACGAGAAATCTACTCATAGCGCACGTCACCGCGCGCAATATCCTTGCGCCCATGAACAAAGAAATAGACCACTGAGGAAACTAGCATCAAAGCCGCCAGCATCCAGTACATGGCGGAATATCCCGTCACGGAAATAACCTGCCCCAGCAGAATCGGCCCGAAGCCGATCCCTAGGTCCAGCAGCAAGAAGAAAGTCGAGATGCCCGCACCCATCTCGTGCATCGGCACCAGCCGCACAGCGATAGCCTGACCCGCCGGCAGGATGGAGCCATATCCGATGCCCACCAAGGCGCCCGCCACAATAATCTGCCAATCCGCACTAGCCGAAGCTAAGACAGCCAAGCCAGCAATAAAGAAGACGAGCGAAGAGTAGATGATGATGTTGTCCCCGCGACGGTCCTGCAGCTTGCCCAGCACAAATCGCAGGATGAGACTCACAACCGCATAAGCCAAGAAGAAATAGCTAGCACCCTTCTCCAGACCGGCGTTGGAGGAGTAACCATTCAGGAAGGTAATAATGCCCGTATAAGCAATACCGACGAAAAGGATGAAGACACCGAATGGCGCCACCGCTGGGTGCACAATATTCCCCAAGGAGAAGGAGACGCTTCGACGCTCCTGCGCCGGCGCCTTGACGACGAGCCCCAGCCCCAAGGCCACCACCGTCAGCGTCAACGCCACCAGAAATACGGTGTTATAGCCAGCACTGTGGACAATCGCCAGACCTGCCGCAGGGCCAAAAGCTGTGGCCAGCGTCGTACCCAGGGCGAAGTAGCCGGTTCCCTCAGCGCGGCGATGGTCAGGAATCACCGATTGCGCCACGGCCATCACAGCCGTCGACGCCACCGCATAACCGAAGCCGTGCAAGATGCGGACAGCAAACAACAGCGGCAGTGACTGAGCTGGAAAATACAGCGCCATCGCGACAGTTACCACGATGAGGGAAATGACCAGCGAACGCTTCCGCCCAATAGCATCCACAATGTAGCCCGAAAAGAGGCGAGCAATCGTCGCCCCTACCACGAAGGCGCTTGAGGCAAACCCGCCCGCCGTATCCGAAGCTTGAAACTGCTCGACGGCATAGAGCGCCATGATGGTCACAAGCAGATAGAAGACCGTAAATTGGGCAAAATTGACCAACCACGCAAACACGAATGTCGGCGTAATGAGGGACTGGGATTCAGAGGACGTTTGAGACACCTTCTTCAGCATCGTTATGGAATTAAGACTTCCACACGCTACCAAAGATCAGAAATACTTTCGAATCCACCCTCGGGTCTGTGCCGCTCTTAACGACGCCCCTATCCGAACAGTTTGCGCAGGTAAGACGAACCAAATTTCCGCTCCGGGTCCATACTCTCGCACGGCTCGCAGAACTCATCAAATCTTGTATAAAGTTGAGCAAAATCCTTACGGGACAAGGAGTTCATCTTCCCCCAGTGCGGGCGCCCACCCGCTGCGCGGAAGATCGGCTCCAGCTTCGGCATATAGTCCTGCGGGTTGAGCGCATGTGGAATGTGGAAGGCAATGTACATCGATTCGCGGCCCGATGCCGTTGACAGTGCAACGTCATCCGCGGCCGTCGTTCGCAGCTCCATGGGAAACCCGATGCGCCAATCCTGCTCGTCGATGAAGCGGCGGATTTCGCGGACGGTGGCGGGGCCGTCGGCAAGCGGCACTGCGTACTCCATCTCGTGGAAGCGAACCCGGCGCGGACTGACGAACACGTCGTGGGCGGCGGAGCGGTAGCGGTTATTGGAGATAACCGAGGTGGCGAACTTGTTAAGCGTCGGAATCGTCCCCGGAATAAGACGCCCCAGTGCCAAAGCGGCGGCGAAGGCGCCGTTGCCGATGAGCTCGTCGTCGATGAGCGCTTTGAGACGTGGGCGGCGCTCCCCATTCGGCTCGAGGCGCGTGTTGGCCTTGACCATCGCGCGGTCAGTGTGCGGGAACCTGTAGGACTCGAAGTGATCGATGCCCCTCGAGAGCTCCTCCCAATTATCCATCAGCTCATCGAAGGCAATTCCAGATTCTTCCGCCAGCAGGTCGAAGGCATCCACGCACTGCATTTCGACTTCGACAACCACGCCGAGCGCGCCGACGCTGACCGCCACCCCGGCGCGCTTCCCGTGCTGACTAAGACCCGCACCCAGCATTACCCGCTGGGCGTGGTGGGGCTTATCTCTCCGTGGAACTATCCCCTGTCCCTCGGTGTGGGCGATGTTCTGGCAGCGCTCTCGGCCGGTAATGCTGTGGTGCACAAACCGGATTCCCAGACCACGCTGACGGCGATTCTGCTGCGACGCCTAGCCATTGAAGCGGGCCTTCCAGAGGCTGCCTGGCAGCTGGTTCCCGGCCGCGGAGCGGAGGTGGGCGATGCCCTCGTTCCACTGGTGGATAGCCTTTCCTTTACCGGTTCCACCAGGGCCGGCAAGACCATCGCTACCCAGGCTGCGGGGCGCCTCATCCCCACCATGCTAGAGCTGGGCGGCAAGAACCCGATGCTGGTGCTTGACGACGCCCCCCTCAAGCCCACCGCCCAAGGTGCCGTACGCACCGCATTCTCTTCCTCCGGGCAGCTGTGCATGTCCGCCGAGCGCGCCTATGTCCACGAGAGCGTCTTCGAGGAGTTCCTCGTCGAACTCAAGAGCGCGCTGGACCAGCAGGTGCTCGGCGCAGCCTTCTCCGATGCCGCCACCATCGGCTCGCTGACCTAGCAACGCCAGCTCGATGCCGTTAAAGCCCACGTGGAGGATGCCGTGTCCAAGGGCGCCACCGTGGTCTACGGCGGAAAGGCCCGGCCGGACCTTGGGCCATACTTTTACGAGCCCACCGTGCTGACTGGCGTGACCCCAGAGATGGATCTCTATGCCACCGAAACCTTCGGCCCAGTGTTGGCGGTGTATGCGGTAAGTTCCGACGCCGAGGCCATCCAGCTCGCCAACGACACCACCTACGGCCTATCCGCATCGGTGTGGTCCGGAAACTCCCGCCGCGCGTGGAAGGTGGCTTCCCAGTTGGAAGCCGGCATCGTCAATATCAATGAGGGCTTCGCAGCCGCCTATGGTTCCATCGCCGCACCCGGTGGGGGCGTCAAGGAGTCTGGCCTGAACCACCGCCACGGTATTACCGGCATGCGCCTGTGGGCCAACGAGCGCACCGTGGCCGAGCAGCGCCTCCACCCGCTTGCGCCCTCGGAGTACATCTCCCCGGAGCGCTTCCGTCATCTGGTGTACACCGGCATGCAGCTGATGAAGACCTTCCGGCTTTAAAGCATGCGAAGGATTCGTCGGTGCACCGTGCCAGCAGGTTCAACGTGGATGAACACCTCGGCGCCGGGGAAAAGCTCGTCGATGGCGTCCTCGATGCGGTCGGCGATAGTGTGCGAGTGCAGCACTGTCCACTCGCCGGGCACGTCCATCGTCAGGTACACAAGGCGCTGGCGCCCCGCTGCCACTGTGCGGCGCGAGGTAAAGGAGACCTGGTGGCGGTCTTCCAGCTCATTGAGAAGCGCGTCCAGCTGGGCATGCTCTTCTTTGGGCAAGGATTCCGACAAAAGGGAGCTCAAGGATTCCTTGAGCAGCTTGTACCCGGTCCACAAGATATTGATACCGACTGCCAGCGCGATGACGGGGTCCAACCACAGCCAGCCTGTCAACGCCACTGCCCCGATGCCGACGATGACGCCGACGGAGGTCCAGACGTCGGTAAGCAGATGCTGACCATCCGCCTGCAGGGCAGAAGAACGGTACTGCTTGCCGGCACGCACGAGCAGCAGACCGACCACCAAATTAATGAGAGCCGCTACTACTGACAGCAGCAAACCCACGTTAGGTTGTTCAAGCGGCAGCGGGTGCAAGAAGCGGCGAATGGCCGTGTAGATGATCATCGCGGCCGCGACGAAAATAATTGCACCTTCCACCAGCGCGGAAACATATTCGGCCTTGCCATGACCAAATTGGTGGTTCGCATCCGCGGGCTTGGCGGCAATTTTGATGGCAATGAATCCCACCACTGCGGCGACCAGGTTGACACCGGACTCGAGGGCATCCGAAAGGAAGCCCACCGATCCCGTCACCGCGGCGGCAATCACTTTGAGAACAATGGTGACGACGGCGGCGGCGATGGAGAGCTTCATGAAGCGTTCGAGCAGCCGCTGCTCTGTGTTAAGAGAAGACAAGTTAAAACTCCTTCGGTTCGGGTGCGGACCGAAGGTCTCGTTCACGCCGCAGGCTGTGCAAACGCTGGCTGGCCGGGCGGAAAAGCCAGTATGTCGACCAGCCATCTCGGAAAGTATCCGAGGGAACTACTCCCCTTCAGGAGTATCCAACAATATAGAAGACTTGCAGCGGAAGCAAGACGCCAAAAGCCGCGGGTTGCGCACCCGCGGCTTTACTAAACATAAGGTTTAGTGCTGGCCCTCTGCGAATTCCTCAACCAACTTAGCGTTGAAGGCTGGGAGATCGTCCGGTGTACGGGAGGAAACCAGACCCTGGTCGCAGTGAACCTCTTCGTCTACCCAGGTAGCGCCGGCGTTACGCAGGTCGGTCTGCAGGCTGGGGAAAGAAGTAAGGGTACGCCCCTTGAGCACATCGGCATCGGTCAGGATCCAAGCACCGTGGCAAATAACGCCCAGCGGAAGTTCCTGGGTGACGTGATTGCGCACGATTTCTACAGCGGACTTGTCCAGACGGAGCATATCCGCATTACCGGTACCACCTGGCAAAATGATGCCGTCGAATGCCTCGCCGGAAGAATCGGCGGTTGTGGCATCAACATCAATTTCGGTACCGTTTTTGCCGGTGATCTTGCCTGCCTCAGGAGCAAGCACGCGTACGGTAGCGCCGGCCTTCTTGACTGCCTCCAGCGGAGAGGTCAGCTCGGAGTCCTCGAAGCCATCGGTAGCGATGATTGCAATAGTCTTATTATCAAGTTCAGCCATTATGTGACCTCCTTTTATCGAATGGAGAAGCCAGCCTAACGCGATGTTGACGAGTTCGCCACCCCCGGAGAGAACTCGCCTACCACGTCGCTACACCCGAACACTTTCGAGTTGGGTGCGCGGGGCAGCATGTCGACCGCCCCATCATCGCCAAGCGGTTCCTAGCTACTCCTTAGAGACATCCTTATGCTGATTCCCCAGATAGGCGTAAGCGGCGGCGATGAGAGCCTGCGTCGCCGTGGTAAGCGTCGGCTGCAGCTCCGGAGCAAAGCGGGGGTTGTGGTTGGGAATTGATGCGCCATCGGCACGCCCGCCGAAGCCCCAGAAACAATAGGGAGCGCCGAAGGCATCGGGGATACGAGAGAAGTCTTCGGATGCCGTCCACGGCTCCATGTCGAGAACATTGTCGCCGCCTAAGACCTCGATAAACTGCGCGCGCACCATTTCGGTCACGTCTTCATCGTTGACGGTGAGGGGGTAATTATCACTCTGCACAAACTCCGGCTCGCGCGGGGACATCGCTGCCCGGCACTCTGCCTTCACAATGCGGTGAATCGCCTCAACGATTTGAGCCCGGACGTCCTCGTCATAAGCACGGATGTTGATGCGCAGGGTCGCCGAGTCCGGGATGATGTTTGCCTTCGAGCCCGCCTGCAGTGCACCAATAGTCAACACGGCGAATTGGTGCGGGTCGACCTCACGGGAGACAACTGTTTGCAGCCGCAGAACGATGGAGCTGGCGAGCACCACCGGATCGACGCTGAGGTGCGGCATCGAGCCATGAGAACCGTGGCCATAAACGGTGACGGTGAGTGAGGCCGCTGTAGACAAGACCGGGCCGGACGCGATGAGTACGCTGCCAGCGGGGGCATTCTTATCAATGAAGATGTGCTGGCCAAAGGCCACGTCAGGGGTGGGGACTTTATCGGTGAGGCCCGCGTCCACCATGGACTGCGCGCCCTCAGCGGTCTCCTCGCCCGGCTGGAAAAGGGCGACGAATGTACCGGACCACGCGTCGGTCGCCTTGGCCAGCGCCTCGGTGGCGCCGAGTAACCCGGCCACGTGGGCATCGTGCCCACAGGCATGCATTGCCTCGCCCGTAGCGGAATAGTCCAAGCCTGTGTCCTCTGTGATGGGCAGGCCGTCGAAATCGGCGCGCTCTAGGACAGTCGAGCCTTCGCCGTTGCGGAGGATGCCGACGACTCCCCCGCCGAATTCCAGCACCTCAACGCCTGGAAACTCCCGGAGCTTATCCGCGATAACACCGCGGGTGCGCTCCTCCTCCATGCTGAGCTCAGGATTCTGGTGCAGATCCTTATAGAGGACTTCTTGCCACTGCGTGGCCTCTGCTGCACGATCTAGGATGTGGGCGATACTCATTCCCACAGCCTACGCGCTATGAGCGAACGAGTTAGCCGCCGATCTTGAAATCGCAGACGTCGCCATCCTGCATGATGTACTCCTTGCCCTCCTGGCGCACCTTGCCGGCATTGCGGGCTTCCGCCATGGAACCAGCCGCGTCCAGGTCATCGAAGGAGACAATTTCGGCCTTGATGAACTTCTTTTCAAAGTCGGTGTGGATAACACCCGCAGCCTGCGGTGCTGCAGAGCCCTGCTTGATGGTCCACGCGCGGGCTTCCTTCGGGCCGGCGGTCAGGTAGGTCTGCAGGCCGAGGGTGGCGAAGCCGGCCTTGGCCAACGTCGCCAAGCCAGGCTCCTCCTGGCCTACTGACTCGAGCAGTTCCAGGGCCTCAGCCTCGTCGAGCTCCAGGAGGTCGGTTTCGGTCTGGGCATCGAGGAAGACGCATTCCGCAGGAGCCACGAGCTGGCGCAGCTCCTCCTTCTTGGCGTCATCGGTGAGCACGGCCTCATCGGAGTTGAAGACGTAGAGGAAGGGCTTCGCGGTCATGAGGTGCAGCTCGCGCAGAAGGGCGAGGTCGATCTCGTTGCTCTTGGACGCAGCGAAGAGGGTGCGGTCATCCTCCAAGATGGCCTGGGCCTTCTTGGTCTCCTCCACGGTCTCTGCCAAGATCG
>DXEO01000096.1 GCA_019114925.1 Candidatus Corynebacterium faecipullorum
GCTCTCGAGCGCCGCTTCCAGCCGGTCAAGGTGGACGAGCCTTCTCTCGATGACACCATTCTCATCCTCAAGGGTCTGCGCGATAAGTACGAGGCGCACCACCGTGTCTCCTACACCGATGAGGCGCTGAAGGCAGCGGCCTCCCTGTCGGACCGCTATATCAATGACCGTTTCCTACCGGATAAGGCCGTGGACCTCCTCGATGAGGCCGGTGCCCGCATGCGCATTAAGCGCATGACCGCTCCGGAGGGTCTGCGTGAGGTCGATGATCGCATCGCAGAAGTCCGCAAGGAGAAGGAAGCCGCGATTGACGCTCAGGACTTTGAAAAGGCCGCTGGTTTGCGCGATAAGGAGCGCAAGCTCGGTGAAGAGCGTGCGGAGAAGGAGAAGCAGTGGCGCTCCGGTGACTTGGAGGAAATCGCCGAAGTTGGTGAGGAGCAGATCGCAGAGGTCCTCGCTCACTGGACCGGCATTCCGGTTCTCAAGCTCACCGAGAAGGAATCCAACCGCCTCCTCAACATGGAGGAGGAGCTGCACAAGCGCATCATCGGCCAGGACGATGCCGTCAAGGCCGTCTCCCGCGCCATACGCCGTACCCGTGCTGGTCTGAAGGACCCGCGTCGTCCTTCTGGTTCCTTCATCTTCGCCGGCCCCTCCGGTGTCGGTAAGACCGAGCTGTCGAAG
This sequence comes from Candidatus Corynebacterium faecipullorum, assembly GCA_019114925.1. Taxonomy (GTDB): domain Bacteria; phylum Actinomycetota; class Actinomycetes; order Mycobacteriales; family Mycobacteriaceae; genus Corynebacterium; species Corynebacterium faecipullorum. The sequence continues at coordinate 685 of DXEO01000096.1, forward strand.
TCTTTGGCTAACTTCCTCTTCGGTTCGGATGATGACCTCATCCAAATCGATATGGGTGAGTTCCATGACCGCTTCACCGCGTCCCGTCTCTTCGGTGCCCCTCCGGGATACGTTGGTTACGAAGAGGGCGGTCAGCTGACCGAGAAGGTTCGCCGTAAGCCTTTCTCCGTGGTGCTCTTCGATGAGATTGAGAAGGCCCACAAGGAGATCTACAACACCCTTCTGCAGGTGTTGGAGGACGGCCGCCTGACCGATGGTCAGGGCCGCGTGGTGGACTTCAAGAACACCGTGCTTATCTTCACCTCGAACTTGGGCACCCAGGATATCTCCAAGGCCGTGGGCCTGGGCTTCACCGGCTCCTCGGAGAATGACGCCGATGCGCAGTACGAGCGCATGAAGAACAAGGTCAACGACGAGCTGAAGAAGCACTTCCGCCCCGAGTTCCTCAACCGTATCGATGAGATTGTGGTCTTCCACCAGCTCACGCAGGAGCAAATCGTGGAAATGGTGGAGCTGCTCATCGCCCGCGTGGAGAAGCAGCTCTCCGAGCGTGACATGGGCATCGAGCTCACCCAGAAGGCCAAAGACCTGCTGGCTAAGCGTGGCTTCGACCCAGTCTTGGGTGCTCGTCCGTTGCGCCGCACCATCCAGCGCGAGATTGAGGATCAGCTCTCCGAGAAGATCCTCTTCGGCGAAATCGGTGCGGGTGAGATCATCACCGTGGACGTTGAAGGCTGGGACGGCGAGTCCAAGGACAACTCTTCTGCCACCTTCACCTTCACGCCGCGTCCACGCCCGCTGCCGGAGGATACCTTCGACGAGGATCTCGAGGAGACCGCCGTGCGTGAGACCGATGAGGAACTGGCCACCGAAATCGACGCCGAAACTCACGGCCCAGACTCCGATGGCCCTGACACCGTCACCCCGGACGTCCTCGACGAATCCGGTAGCGATTCCGCTGAGGAATCCCACAATGATGATGGCGATGACGGCAACCCGTCGCCGGCAGGCGCCGGTGCTGGCCAGCCGCTCTAAGCGCTGACTATGGGCCCCACACTGGGCCTATAAGGAATAGCCCTGAACCGCATGCGAGGGAAACACTGCACGCGGTTCAGGGCTTTCTTTGTGTGCCCGGTGGGCGGGCCCGCCCACCACTAGAACAGAATCAGCACACCGTCTCGTGGGATTCGTGCTCCGGGTGTTCGATCTGGATGGTGGAGTGATCGATGCCGTGTTCGCGCAGGGCGTGCTGGGCGGCATCCAACAGCGGGCCGGTGTCTACGGTGCCGTCGCGCACGATGTGCACGGTCGTGAGCACGTTTACACCATCTAGGCTCCACAGGTGGAGGTCGTGGATATCGGCAACGCCCTCGATCTGTCGCAGTGCGGGCTCGATCGCGCTGGCGTCGAAGCCCGCCGGAACCTGCTCGAGCAGCACGCTCGCCGACAACCGCATGAGCTGCCAGGCGCGCGGCAGCACCATCGCCGCGATCACGAGGGAGGCGATCATGTCCGCTGCGACAAACCCCGTGGTCAGCACCACGATGCCCGCCACAATCACTGCGACCGAGCCGAGCAAATCCACCAGCACGTGCAAGAACGCGCCCTCCACGTTGATCGAGGATTCGCGGTGCCGATGCAGCACCCACGCCGACAGTGCATTTGCCACGAGACCGATCATCGCGATGATCAGCATTGCCTCGCCCTGCACCTCGGCCGGGCTCTGCAGGCGGCGCACCGCTTCGACGACAATCCACACCGAGATCGCCAGCACCATCACCGCATTTGCCAGCGCCGCAAGCACCTCCACTCGCCGGTAGCCGTAGGTGGCCTGGGCTGATGCTTGTCGGCGCCCAATCAACACCGCAATCACCGCAATGATGAGCCCCGCGGCGTCGGAAAGCATGTGCATCGCATCCGCCATCAGTGCCATCGAACCCGCCAACCAGCCGCCGATCAGCTCCGCGAAGAAGACGGTGCCGGTAATGCTCAGCGCGATTAGAAGTACGCGCAGCGGCGTACTGGAGTGATCATGGTCGTGGTGCTCGTGTGCCATGCACTCAGTCTATCGGCGCCGACGCCTATTGACAATAAAATGAAAACGGATGGCGGCGCGCCCGAAGCCGGCGAGACTAAATTGCGTTCTTTGCGTGAGTCTAGAGGCTGATTCTAGGGCTTAGGAAGCTTGGCAGTTAGAGGGTGCAGGGACATCCTTGAAGCGATCGATCAGGTAGTCCACACCACGGGGGACTGAGCTTAGAATGCCAACGGCGTGGTTGACGCCGGAGCGAGGGAGAACATCGACGGGGTTGGCTGCCTCGAACTGGACGGTGCCGCCAAGCGAGCAGTAGTTACCGGCCATCGCGCGGGCCTGCTCATAGGGGATGAGGTCATCGGTGGGGGAGTTCATGACCAGCATCGGGGCGTTGAGGGCACGCTGGCCCAGCCTTTGTGACGCGAGTATTTGGGCGGCAGCTGGCTTGCGGCGCACGAGCTCGCCGAAGGATTCACCCGTCTTGGTCAGCTGGCTGGTGTGGGTAAAACCCCAGGTAGCGATAGAATCGCCGATGCAGGCGTGGGCGGCGCTGGCAAGGAAGTGCATGCCGCGCGGGTTCATTTCGGTGACTATCTCGTTATAAAACTCAGGGCTGCGCTCCGCGTAGCCGTTGATGGCATAGCCCAAAACGTGAACGATGGAGGAGCCGTCAACCGCGTTCATGACCTCGAAAAGATTTGCCGGCGGGGCACCGGCGTAAGTGCCCTTGACGTTGAGCTCAGGTGCATAGGTTGCTGCGAATTCTGCGGCGGCCGCGGCGGCGCCACCACCTTGGGAATATCCGGCGAAGGCAACGGGGGCGTCGGCCGGCGCGTTCACGTGGCGGAGGGTGGCGCGGGCGGCGTCGAGAACCGCGTACGCTTCCTCGATGTGGTTGACGTAGGTGTGGTGACCTGGTGTGCCGAGACCAACCAGGTCCGTCGTGACCACGCGCACGCCCTGTTGCGCGGCGTATTGATGGAGCGCGTACTCGTAGTTCATATTGAGAGTGACCTGGTTGGCCGGACCCAGCGCGACGTTGCCCACCGATTGTGCGGCATTGGACGGTGCGCACTGATCACCCGCGCCGCGGGTACCGGGCGCGAAGACGATGGTGGGGCGCTCACCCGGGCCGTTCCACGCAACGGAGGGCTCGTAAATGACACCCGTGACGGTGGTGGGGCGGCCGTCCATGAGGGCGGATTCGTAGGAGATTTTCTCGGCTTTGACACCGGAGATGGCAGCCACGTGTTCAATCGGGTGCGAGGAGACCGGTGTGCCGGGCGCCGCCGATGCCACGGCGGGGGCCAGTGCGGTAGCCGCGAGTGCGAGGGCGGCTAGGAGGGCGCGGGGAGAGATCAGTTTCATGCCGTTAGACTAATCCTCCTTCCTCTGGGGTGCAGCGACTTCGCTGCGCTAAGCTAGCGCGCATGGGAATCTATTTTCGCAAGCGCAAGAAGACCGGAAAGAATAGCTGGATCAACGTTTCCGGCTCTGGTGCCTCGATGTCGACGAAGGTTGGCCCCGTGACCTTTAACTCCCGTGGCGGCATGTGGGTCAACCTGCCCGGCGGTCTGAATTTTCGGGGACGCTGGCGCTAATGACTTCTCACCCCAACAGCGACTATGTCCGCATGGGGTACGAGGCCGACGTCGTCTTGCGCTTGGGCATGATGCTCATGGGGGCGGGAACGTCGGGCTACCGCGTGCTGCGCGGCATGAAGCGTGCCGCCCGCGCGCTCGGCTTTGATTGGCTCGACGCCAACGTCGGTGTCACCCAGATAACATGCACGTTTCACCGTGGCCGCGAGTTTCGCACCGTGGTGGCCCAGCAGCATTCGCCGGCGGTCGACGCCTCCCGCATCGAGGCGCTGGAGGACCTCACCCACCACAGGCTGTATGCGGGCATTACGGCTGAAGAGCTCACGGAGATGCTTGATTCCATCGAGTCGACGGTGGTCAAGCGGTGGAACCGCTGGCTCTTGGCCGCTGCGGCGGCGATTGCGTGTGCTTCATTCGCGGTCCTGAACTTCTTCACACCGCTGGCGATTCTCCTGGTGGCTCTCGCCGCTTTTTGTGGCCAGCTCACCCGCGCGGTCCTACACGGCAAGCACGTTCACCAGCTGGGCTGCATCGTGGCGGCCGGAACCGTTGCCAGCCTCGTGTACTTCTTCACCACCGAGGCCGTAGCCGCCGCCGGAGTGGCGGATCCTTTGGAGTTTTCTTCGGGCTATGTAGCCGCCGTACTTTTCCTCATTCCCGGCTTCCCGCTATTTTCCGCGCTCATTGATCTCGCGCGCTTCGACTTCGAGGCCGGGCTATCCCGTCTGACCTACGCGGTGACGGTGATCACCGCCGCCACCTTTACCGTGGCGTTGGTTAGTTGGACCACGGAACTCACCCCGGAACCGGGAATCCCGGCCTATGCGCCCGTGTGGTACCTCGCCGCCGCGGCGGCCAGCTTCCTGGGCATTTCCGGATTCGCGTTCCTTTTTAACTCCTCACGCCGGATGGTGCTCGTGGCGGCTGCGGTGGGAACGGTGGCCAACCTCGTGCGCTTGCTCCTCATCGGGGTCGGGGCCACGGCTTATGTCGGAGCCTTCGCCGGCGGTCTCATCGTCGGGCTCTTGGGCGCGGTGGCCTCCACACGCGCACACCTACCGCGCATCACCACGACGGTGCCTGCGTCTGTCATCATGATCCCTGGCACCTCCATGTTCCGGACCGTCTATCACCTCAACGTGGGCCACATGGACCAAGCGTTGAGCAACTTCGCTACCGCCTCGATGGCCGTGGCGGCCATCGGCTGCGGACTTATCCTCGCCCGTTTGTTGACTGACCGCGATTGGACCTTCGGCCACCTCATCGACTTCTCACATGTCCCTAGTGCGGCAGGTGGAACAAACCCTCGTCGTTGACATCCATCAACCCATCCTCGAGCAATGAGGCCTGTGCCCGCGAGCGCTGTGCCGCGTCCGGCCATACCGCGTCGAGCGCGGATTGCTCGACGGGATGAGGGGTGGCGCGGAGGACATCGAGAAGCAGCCCGCGCACCTGCCGGTCCGTGCCGGTGAACTTTTGTACGCGCTTCTTAGCCCGCGCAGTCTCCTCCTCACTGGGCTCCGGGCAGCCCGCGAGCTGCCAAGCGCAGGTGGACTTGATGGGGCAGGCGGCACAGTCCGGGTTCTTGGCCGTGCACACCAAGGCACCGAGTTCCATGAGTGCGGCAGAAAAGCGCGGGCCGTTCTCTTTCGGAAGCAGGGCTTTTACCTGTGCCAATTCGCGTTTTGCGGGCGTCGGGGCGAGGAAGCGCCCGTCCTCTGCGCGGGCATAGACGCGGCGGACGTTGGTATCCACTACAGGAACGTTGTGGCCAAAATGGAAACAGGCTACCGCACGGGCGGTGTACTCACCGATCCCCGGTAACGCCAGGAGCTTGTCGACGTCCCCCGGAACCTCCCCCTCACCAATCTCCTTTGCGCACTCCCACAAGCGCAAGGCACGGCGCGGGTAGCCCAGTTTGCCCCACGCGCGCAGCACATCCGCCTTGGATGCCGCCGCGAGGTCCTGTGGGGTGGGCCAGCGGCGCATCCACTCCTCCCACTGCGGGGCCACGCGCGCGACGGGGGTTTGCTGGCTCATGACCTCACTTAAGAGCACACCCCATGCCGAGGTCCCTGGTTCGCGCCACGGTAGGGGGCGCTCATGGGCATCGAACCATTCCACGACAGCTTGGGTATCCATAGGCACCTCAGTGTAGGGCGAGGGGTCTAGACTTAGAAACATGCCATTAGTAGATGTCCCTCAAAACCCACAGAAGGTGTGGGAAGCCCTCCAGGAAGGTAACCACCGCCTGGTGACGGGCAGCCTCATCGACGTAAATCAAGACGCGAAGCTGCGCGCTGGCCTAACCCAAGGCCAGGACCCGCGCGTGATTGTGCTGTCCTGCTCCGATTCCCGCGCGCCCATCGAGCACGTATTCAACATTGGTTTCGGCGATGCCTTCGTCATCCGCACCGCCGGCCACATTCTGGACAGTGCGGTGATGGCCTCCCTGGACTATGCTCTGGAAAACCTCAAGGCCAACCTGCTTGTGGTCATGGGACACCAGTCCTGCGGTGCGGTGGGCGCAGCCTCCGACTTCTTGGCGGGCGGCGATCTGCCGACGGGCCTGCAGCGTCCGATCATTGAGCGCGTGGCCGCTGCCTCGATGGTGGCTAAGCGCGAGGGCCGCGAGGAGCGCGCCGATTTCGAACGCGAGAATACTGCGCAGACGGTCTCCCAGATCATCTCCGATGTTCCCGCTGCGCGCCGGCTTCTCGATGCCGGCACGCTCGGCATCGTCGGTCTGCGCTACCTCCTGGAGGATTCCAGCGTGGAGACCGTCGTCCTGCACGGCGTTAAGTAATCGTTGTGCTGACCTGATTACTCGGGTGAGCACATAGAAGCCGCTGCTCAAGACACGCGGCCCCGGGCTGGCCCGGGTTGGGCTCTAGTCCCCTTAAACTAAGAGCTGTGACTGAACCATCCCGTACCCCGAAGCAGTTTCCGCGAGAGATCTATGTTCGCCGTCGCGTTGCCGCGCTCGTGGCGATCTTGGTACTCGTCATCGTTCTGATTTGGGCTGCCACCGCGCTCTTTAGCGGTTCGGAGGAAGCGGGAACGGAATCACAGCAGGCGGCGGCGTCGGATACCTTGACTCCTTCGGAGGAGCCCACCTCGGCGGTGGAAACGGCCGAGTCCACCGCCGCCGAGGGATCCACTGAAGCCTCGGAATCTGCTGAGCCGAAGGAAGGCGAGACAGACAAGGAAGCGCCATCCTCTGAGGCGAAGCCGGAAGAGTTGACCGTCGATCCCACCAAGACGACGTGTTCCCTCCAAGACCTCAAGGTGCTGGCCAAGACCAACGAGGACAGCGTTCCGGCCGATAAGATGCCGACCTTCTACTTGGAGGTCTTTAACCCGACGGCGGCAGATTGCTCCATCGATCTAGATGAGGAGCAGCTGCGCTTTGAGGTCTACAAGATGGGCTCTAATGAGCGCGTGTTGGCCGATACCGATTGCTATGCCTCGGTAGAAACCGGGAAGCAAACCTTCAAATCAGGTGAGAGGCGCTACTTCCAGGCGGATTGGTCCCGCAAGCGCTCCGAACCGGGCAAGTGCACCGAGCGCGAGTATGCCGAGCCGGGCGCTTATTTCTTGCATACCGTCATCGGTGAGAACTACTCCCCAGCGCTCCCCTTCAACCTGCTTTAAGCGCAGCGATTGCTTCGCTCAGCGTGGCTGCCTGGCGCACCTGCATACTGCCGCTGACCTCCACCTTTCCGGGCGGGACGATGGCATGGCGGTAGCCCAAGCGGGCAGCTTCCGCCAAGCGCCGGTCTAAGTTAGGAACGCGGCGCACCTCCCCGGCAAGGCCAACCTCCCCGATGACCACTGTCTTCGGCGGTAGCGGCTGCTCGTGTAAGGAAGACCACGTGGCGAGCGCTACGGCGAGATCCGTTGCCGGTTCCTGAATCTTCATGCCGCCCACCGTGGCCACATAGGCATCCTTGTCATTGGTGCGTTCGCCTGCGCGGGCCTGCAAAACCGCGAGCACCATGGGAACGCGGTTGGCATCAAGCCCCGTCACCACGCGCCGCGGGTTCTTTGCCACAGGATCCACGGTCAGCGCCTGGACCTCAGCCAGAATGGGGCGCACACCATCCATGGCGACGGTCACCGCCGAGCCATCCGGAGTGCTGCCGCGATGGGAGAGGAAGAGACCAGAAGGATCCGCCACCTCCCGTATACCGGCCGCAGTTTGCTCGAAGCAGCCCATCTCATCGGTGGCGCCGAAGCGGTTCTTTAAGCCCCGGAGAAGGCGCAGGGAGGATTGACGGTCACCTTCAAAATTCAGGACGACGTCCACGAGGTGCTCAAGCACGCGCGGTCCGGCGACGTTGCCGTCCTTGGTTACGTGCCCGACGAGGAGGATGGGGATGCCGGTAGTTTTGGCCAGCGTGGTTAGGGCTGCGGTCACCGCGCGAGACTGGGCCACGCCGCCAGCCACGCCTTCGACTCCGGCGGCGTGCATGGTTTGGACGGAGTCCACGATAAGCAGGCTGGGTTTGAGCTGCTCCACGTGCCCAAAGACTACGTCGAGATTCGACTCAGCCGCGAGGTAGAGCGTCTCGTGCAAGGCCCCTGTGCGCTCAGCACGAGCGCGGACTTGCCCGGCGGATTCTTCCGCGGTGGCATACAGTGCGGTGCGCCCTAGCTGTGCCCAGCGGGAAGCAACCTCGAGCAGGAGCGTGGATTTGCCGACTCCCGGCTCACCCGCCATGAGCACTACCGAACCGGGGACGATGCCGCGGCCCAAGACTCGGTCAAGTTCCCCAATGCCGGTATTGATAGCCTTCGTTGCGGCTGCACCCACCTTGGTTATCGGCACTGCCGGGCTCGTCGGTGTTAGGCCTGTGGGACGGCGCCCGGACACCGCAGCCTGGGCAGCGGTACCGCTCTCTGCCGCCGCGGTTTCCTGAAGCGTTCCCCATGAGCCGCACTCGGGGCAGCGGCCAAGCCACTTGGGGGAGACGAAGCCACACTCGGAGCAGGTGTGGACGGGACGAACCTTTTTTGCCATGCTTCTCACTCTAGTAAGCCGCGTGGACATCGATGTCAGCCTGCAGGACGGTGCAGGCGATGTACCGCGGGACGGCTCTTCTTCTCCCTCTTAACGTTATTTAAAAACGTAAAAGAAACCGCCCCACCCGCCAAAGTTTTCCCGGATCTTTGAATCACGGGCTGCAACTTTGGCAGCTGGGGCGGTCTCTATGAAGAAAAGGCTTATTTGTTCTCGGCGTAGCCCTCGGTGGACTGCGGGTCGCGGTCATAGTTGCCGGACTGCAGCGGGGAGGCGGACACGGTCGCGTCAACCTCAATGGTGCCGGTGTTGAAGGTGAAGGTCACCGGGCGGGAGCCGCCGAAGGCGTAGTCCTCATTTTCCAGGGAGGTGGTTACGTAGGTGATGTTCTTGTCCTTGCCGTCCTTGGGTAGGCGGTCCAGGTTCGCCTGGGAATCGGCGTAGAGGGCATGATCACGCGGAAGCGGCTTGACGCCTTCCAGAGGAACATCCTGGCCATCGACGCTGACGGACTCGAGGGTAACGTCATCGACCTTGTAGCCCTGGTTCACGGCAACGAACTTCAGGGAGGTCTCACCGGTGTCCGGCTCAACCTGAATGGTGACGTCACGTACGGCCACCTTGCCATCTTCGGAGCTTGCGGATGCGCCGTCGACAGCAATCACCTTTTCCGCGGTCTGCGCAACATGACCAGCCGAGCAGGACGCCAAGGCCAGCGCGGAGAGGGCGGTAACTGACATGATGGCACCGCAGCGAGCGGCGGACTTCAGGGACTGCACTGTGAGTGTCCTCCATTGAATTGCGATCACAAAGCTTATCAACGCTTTAGCCTAGTACCTCTGGGGGGAAAGCACACAGTTTCCGCTAAACCCCTTGGGTAGACCGGGGGTAGCCGGGCTTTATATCAGCGGCCATAGTGGTGTAGGGCAGCCAGTGCGCAGCGCCCGGGCGGGGGAGGAGGGGTAGAAAGCAGCGTGCTAGAATAGACTCCCTGTATATGCGGCCCACCGAGAGCACGCCGAGCGCACACGATGGGCATCGTCTCAAAGGCTTCACAAGGAGTGGCAATGGAATTTAAGGTCGGAGAGGTCGTCGTCTACCCCCACCACGGCGCCGCCAAGATTACGGCGATTGAAACGCGGGAGATGGGCGGCGAGGAGCTCGAATACCTCGTTCTCCAAATCAACCAGTCCGACCTGGTGGTGCGTGTTCCTTCCAAGAATGTTGAGATGGTGGGCGTGCGCGACGTTGTGGGCAAGGAAGGCCTCGAGAAGGTTTTCTCCGTCCTGCGCGAAGTAGACGTCGAGGAAGCCGGCAACTGGTCCCGCCGCTACAAGGCGAACCAAGAGCGTCTCGCCTCCGGTGATATCAACAAGGTGGCAGAGGTCGTGCGTGACTTGTGGCGCCGCGACC
>DXEO01000008.1 GCA_019114925.1 Candidatus Corynebacterium faecipullorum
CTACGGCTACGAGGTCTCCCCGGTGCTGTGGAAGAAGGTCATGCCGCGCCTGTCGGCCGGCCGCGTGCAGTCGGTGGCTACCCGCGTCATCGTCGAGCGCGAGCGCGAGCGCATGGCGTTCATCCCCGCTGAGTACTGGGATCTCACGGCAACGCTAAAATCCACGCCGGATTTCGACGCACGCTTGAGCGCCCTTGATGGCAAACGCGTGGCCGCGGGCCGCGACTTCAACGATAGGGGTGAGCTGAAGGGCGACGAGGTGGTCGTGGTCAAGCAGGCCCAGGCGGAGGAGCTGGCCAGCGCGCTGGAAGGCTCCACCATGACGGTGGCCAGCGTTGAGCACAAGCCGTATTCGCGCAAACCCTCCGCGCCTTTTATGACCTCGACGCTGCAGCAGGAGGCCGGACGCCGCCTGCACTACACCTCGGAGCGCACGATGCGCATTGCGCAGCGCCTCTACGAGAACGGTCACATTACCTATATGCGTACCGACTCGACCTCCCTGTCCAAGCAGGGGCTCGACGCCGCGCGGGAAGCTGCGACCTCCATTTTCGGCGCCGAGTTCGTGGCCGACGGGCCGCGCACCTATGACCGCAAGGTGAAGAACTCCCAGGAGGCCCACGAGGCCATCCGCCCCGCCGGCGAGCGTTTTGCTACCCCGGGCCAGCTGGCCGGGCAGCTCGACGCCGAGGAGTACAAGCTCTACGAGCTGATTTGGAAACGCACCGTGGCCTCCCAGATGGCCGATGCCAAGGGAACCTCGATGAAGGTGACCGCGGCCGTGAGCGCTGGCGGTCACGACGCCGATTTCTCCGCGACCGGCCGCACGATCACCTTCCCGGGCTTCCTCAAGGCCTACGAGGACGTGGCGGCGAAGGGGTCCAAGGAAGAGTCGCGCCTGCCGCACCTCAACGAGGGCGACACGCTGAAGACCGCTGCGGTGACTGCCGACGGCCACTCCACCAACCCGCCGGCGCGCTATACCGAGGCCAGCCTGGTCAAGAAGATGGAAGACCTGGGCATTGGGCGCCCGTCGACGTATGCCTCCATCATCAAGACCATCCAGGACCGCGGCTACGTGCTCTCCCGCGGCAACGCGCTGGTGCCCTCGTGGGTTGCCTTCGCGGTGGTGGGCCTGCTGGAGAATAACTTCACTGAGCTGGTGGACTATGACTTCACCTCCTCTATGGAGGATGAGCTCGATGCCATTGCCGCTGGATCGGAGAACGGCACGGACTGGCTGAATAACTTCTACTTCGGCAACACGGAGGCCGGCGAGCGCAAGGCCGCGTCCATTGCCCGCCACGGAGGCCTGAAGTCCCTGGTGGATATCAACCTGGAGGCTATCGATGCCCGCCAGGTCAACTCGCTGCGCCTCTATACCGACGCGGAAGGCCGCGATGTCTTCGAGCGCGTGGGCCGCTATGGGCCGTATATTGAGCGCGCCGTGGGCACCAACGAGGATGGCACGGTGGAATACCAGCGCGCCAACCTCTCGGAGACGGTCACCCCGGATGAGCTCAACGAGGCTTTGGCGGAGAAGCTCTTTGCTACCCCTCAGGGCGGGCGTGAGCTGGGCCAGAACCCGGAGAATGGCCGCACCATCGTGGCCAAGGAAGGTCGTTTCGGCCCGTATGTGACCGAGCAGGTGCGTGACGACGAGCGTGAGAAGGCCGAGGCCGAAGCCGAGGAGATCATTAAAGAGGAGCGCGCTGCGGAGGACGCCCAGCGCGCGGCCGAGGGCAAGCGAGCCAAGAATTGGGAGACCAAGACCGCGGCGAAGCAAAAGGAAAAGCGCATTGCTGAGTACGTCGAGGAGAAGCTGAAGCCGGGCACGGCCTCGCTCTTTGCCTCGATGGAGCCGGCCAGCGTCACGCTGGAGGAGGCGCTTCAGTTGCTGAGCCTGCCGCGTGAGGTGGGCGTGGACCCCTCGGACGGCGAGGTCATCACCGCACAGAATGGCCGCTACGGCCCGTACCTGAAGAAGGGCAAGGATTCTCGTTCCTTGGCCAAGGAGGAGCAGATCTTCTCCATCACCTTGGATGAGGCGCGCCGCATTTATGCGGAGCCGAAGCGCCGTGGACGTGCTGCCGCGCAGCCGCCGCTGAAGCAACTGGGTGATAACGACGTCTCCGGCAAGCCGATGACGGTCAAGGACGGCCGCTTTGGCCCGTACGTCACCGACGGCACCACGAATGCCTCGCTGCGACGCGGCGACGATCCGGAGCAGCTTACCGACGCCCGCGCGAACGAGCTCCTCTCCGAGCGCCGCGCCAAGGATGCCGCGAACGGTGGTGCGAAGAAGTCGACGAAGAAGAGCACCAAGAAGTCGACTAAGAAATCGACGAAGAAGGCTACGAAGAAGTCGACCAAGAAGGCTACGAAGAAGCCCTCGCCCGGAACCAAGAACGTGGTCAAGGCCGGATCGCGCAGGAAGTAGCAGGACATGAAGACCAGCTTCGCCCGCGACATGGTGGCCCGCACCCAGGAGGGCACCGAGGCTCTCCTGCGCGCGGTGGGCCCGGCATTTACCGGCCGCGATCACTTCACCCTCGGCGCGCTCGCCGCGGGGGAGACTGCAGTCTGGTCACGGCTGTTTAACTGGCGCACGCTCGGCACGGCCACGACGGCCGCTCTACCCGTGCTGCTAGCCCTGCGCCCGGACTGTGCACCGGAAACCCGCGTGGGGCTCATCGCCGCTTCGCTTGGCCAAGCCGCCAAGCGCGGTGCACCAACGACGTTCGGCGTGACGTGTATCAGCGTGCAATACGCCTCCTTCGCGTGGGCGCTGCTCGGCGCGCGCAATGATGCGCTGGGCTGGGGTCTGCGCGCCGGTGCGTGGGCCGCCGGCGTTGCACTGTCCCGTACCGCGGGCGAGCGCCTTGCCACGGCCGTTGCCGGAATCCCGGCGGCCGCGCTTTCCGCGCTAGCCGGTGATGAGAAGCTCCGCGCCGACCAGGCCACGCAAGGGATTAGCCACGGCGCTAACCTGCTTCTGGCCTCTGAGGCGCTGACGGTCCTGAACCCGGCTGAGCAGCGCCAGGATGCGGGCCTGCGTGGCCGAGCCCTGGATGCGGCGCAGTCGGCGGCGCAGACGATAGGCCTGGTGCTACTGGTGGATGGGCTGGCGCGGGGTTAGGCGCAGCACCTAATTCCGGGCGCATCGTCGTGCCATAGGACAAGCGGCGGTGCACCCACTCGAAGGGCCCGGGCTTGCCTGCGGCTTCGAGCGCGCAGGCGATGAGAAGCGTGGCCAGCCACACGCCGGCCGCCAGCGCTGCCTGGCCTGCGGCGCTGAACTCGGGGCCAATGTTAAGGGTGAAGGGGTAGACCAGCGCCAGGAAGAACACGGACTGCAGCACGTAGCCGGTCATGGAACGCTTGCCCAGCGCGATGAGTGGCCACAGGAACCACGGGCGCGCGCCAAGGCGCTGCAGCGGTTCTAGGGCAAGTGTCGCCGCCGCCACGATGCCCGGCCCGGTGAGCATGCCGATGCAGCTATTCGCCGCGTTGAGAGGTTCTGCCAGCGCTGGGTCCAGCACCCCAATCGTCGACAAGCCCCAGGGCAGGCCGAGGAAGAGGACGATGGCTAGGGCCAAAAGGGTCCACGTCCACAGCTCGCGCCGATGACCCCCGGCTAAGGTTCCGCGGCGCGCCCACACGAAGCCCACGAGCATAACCGGCAGAACCATGGCGCCGGTTAGGGGGATGGACATTAGTTGAGCGCCGACCATGATGGCCTGCTCACCCAGCAGCTCCCAATAGGAGTCGGCGGCGCTAAAACCGCTGAAATCGAATTCTGAGGTATCGATGAACGCGGCCCCAATACCCATTCCGATGCCCGATACAATCAGCAGGGCACAGAGCCCATAGGCCACGCGCATGAGGAGCTTGTCGGTGAAAGAAAGCAGCAGCGCGATGAGCATGCCCATCGCGCCATAGAGGATCATGATGTCGCCGGAAAAGAGAAAAAGGCAGTGCAAGACGCCGAACAGGGCGAGAAAACCATAGCGTTTTGCCAGCACGGCCTGTGCGCGCCGCAGTGGGAAGCCGCGCCGCCACAAGCTCATCGCGATGAGCCCCACGCCAAAGCCTAAGAGCGTGGAGAACATCGGCAAGCCGCGCACGTGCATGAACATGGCGGCAAAGACCACGTAGATTTTGTCCGCAACGGTCTCGACGCCGCCGAAATAAGCATCGGGGCCTTCGCCGTCGTTCATAATCCACGCGGTGCAGACGTTTGCCAGCGCAATGCCTAGCAGGGCCATGCCGCGGGCGACGTCGGGGACGAGGAGGCGAGGGCTCGAGGTCTGGCGTATCGGATGGGGCCGGTGGGGCTGATGAGGCATGGCCCCGAAGCTACCAGAATCACAAAGACCTATTTATCCGAGGGCACGCTCCGCCAGCGTCGGGCGGATAGGGCGCGCCAGCTGCGTCATGCGGCGGCGCCCGCGCAGCTCGATAGACTTCATCAGCGTCCAGCGCGCTTGCTCCGCCTCGTTGGCGCCGCGCAGCGTGGCGGAGTTGGTGAGCACCTGGCCGGGCGTGTCCTTGGCCAGTTCGGTAAGGCGTGCGGCCTCGTTGACGGCATCACCAATGACGGTGTACTCGAAGCGATCCGCACCACCAATGTGGCCAGCCACCACGTGGCCCGCCGCCACGCCGATGCCTGCCTGCAGCCGCAGCCCGCGCAATTCCTGGCGCAGCTCGCGGGCGGCCTGCAGGGCCATGGAGTTGGCATCGTAGACCGTCAGCGGGGCACCGAAGACGGCCAAAGCGGCATCACCCTGGAACTTGTTGATAATGCCCTTGTTGCGGTGTACCACCTCAACGACATGCTCGAAGAACTTGTTGAGCTCCTCCACGACCTCCTCCGGCGTGTGGTTGACGGCGAAGGTGGTGGAACCGATGACGTCGATAAACAGCACTGCCACCTTGCGGTCCTCACCGCCCAGCTCCGGGCGCTCCTCCAAGGCGCGCTGTGCCACCTCAGTGCCAACATAGCGGCCGAAGATATCACGCACGCGCTGGCGCTCACGCAGGCCGCGCATCATTTCGTTGAAACCGGCCTGGAGAACGCCGAGCTCGGAGCCGTAGTAGATGTCCACCTGGACGTCGTTCTCGCCGCGGCGCACGCGGTTGATGGCGTCCTGCAGCTCCAGGATGGGGTCCACCACGCTCATCATGGCGAACATGGTGCCGATAAGCCCCGTGCCCAGCGCCGTGATGCTCAGCGCGATGATGGCGGGAATGATATCGGCGGTATCGGCGGTGAACATCCCCATCTGCTGGCCCAAGTGCACAAGGATGATGCCGATGAGCGGGATACCGGAGGTCATGATCCACGTGGAAAGCAGACGGTACTTAATCGGCGGCTCCAATGTGGAATCCTCGAAACGCCGGGCCACGGCCTCCGCCGCCACAGGGCGCACGAGGCGCTCGGCCTGCAGGTACGTCAGGAGAACGATGAGGCCGCCGGCCAGCGCAGCAGAAACGCCGACGACAACGGCCAGCCGTGCCGAGTGCTGGCCCGCCAGTATCACCGCCAAAAGAATGCCCAGCAGCCAGACACCTGCGGCCACCCCGGCCTGGTAAAGCGGGATGCGCAGGACCAAGTTGCGCACCATATTGGGATCATGGTCATCGGGACTGCGCTGCCAGTCCAACACCGGCCGGAACAGCCGCAGGGTCACCGCGATGCCGATGATGACGGCGAAGGTCACGAACAACGTGCCATAGGTCCACAGGTGGGGTGTGTGGGCGATGAAGTCGGAGATCTCCGGCATGGGGAGAAAGAAGACCACGAAGGTCATGATCGCAATGGCACCGATGATGTTGGAGCCAAGGACGAGCGCGGCGTACATCGGCCATTGAGTACCCCATAACCAGCGGGCGCCACGCATCAGTCTGTTCATGATTAACAACTCTAGTTATCCCAGTAGGCTAGGGCGAGTGAATACATCAAGCGTTGCAGAAAGGCTTGCCGACGCCCCATCCGTCGCCCACACCATCCTCAGTGCTGCCCGCGCGGCACGCGGTGAGGGCGACCCGCGGGCGATGAGCCATTCCTGGCTCTTTACCGGTCCTCCCGGTGCCGGCCGCTCGCTGGCCGCGCAGTGCTTCGCCGCAGCACTCATGTGTACCTCCGCCGACGAGAACGGCAACCCCGGATGCGGGCGCTGTCCCTCCTGCCAGAGCGTCTTGGCCAAACAGGAGCACACCGACTTGGTCTACGTGGACCCGCAGGAGCAGTTCATCACCGTCGGCGAGGCTCGCGAGGTCATCGGGCGCGCGGCCAGCCTGCCTAGCGTGGCGCCGTGGCGCGTGGTCATCTTCAACAAAGCCGACCGCCTGCGCAATGAGGCCGCCAACGCACTGCTCAAAACCGTGGAGGAGCCCCCGGAGCGCACCGTCATCATCATGGTGGCACCCTCGGAGGATCCGGAGGACTTCTCGGTCACGCTGCGCTCGCGCTGCCGTCACCTTTATATTCCGGCGCCGAGTGTGGAGGGTGTGGTCAAGCAGCTCGTCGCCGAAGGCGCTAGCGAGGATGACGCGCGCCTAGCCGCCGTGACCACTCTGCGCCACGTAGGGCGTGCGCGACACCTGGTCAACGACCCCGCCGCGCAGAAGCGCCGCGCCATGGCCATCAACCTGGCCGAAGACGTCTTCCACGGCTCCCAGGCCTTTCAATCCGTCACCGCGCTGCTGAAGTTCATTGAGAAGGAAGCCAAGGACTCCCACGCGGCGGCGGAGGAGGCAGAGCGCTCCAAGATTGAGCAATCCTTCGGCGTCGGCGCCAAGGGAAAGGGCGCGACGAAGGCGCAGCGCGACGCCCGCAGCGCTCTGAAGGATATGGAGGATCTCCACAAGAAGCGCGCTAAACGACGCATCTCCGACGGCCTCGACATCGCCCTCGTGGATCTCGCGGGCATTTACCGCGATGCGCTCATGCTCAAAGTCGGTGCCGAGGTAGAGATGACCCACCCGGACTTTGCGGGCCTGGCGGGCGAACTTGCCCAGCGCGTCAGTGAAGACGGCCTGCTGGCCGCCCAGTCCGCCATCCGCACCTGCCGCGAGCAGCTGCCGCAGAACGTCACCCCGCAGGTGGCTTTCGACGGCATGGTGGGCCGCCTGCGCTTAGCGTGCGGTGCGCGCTAACCTGCAGCATGTGCTGTGCTGCACGCTGCAGTTGCTAGCCCGATTTCTTTCTCAGCCCCGGCCTAGGCTAAACTCTCACGCGGTGCATATACACACTGCACCGTGCCGCCTTAGCTCAGTCGGTAGAGCATCTCACTCGTAATGAGAAGGTCGCGAGTTCGATTCTCGCAGGCGGCTCCACATAAAATCCCCCCGTGACCAGTATGAATGGTTGTGGGGGATTATTTCTGTTTGCGCCGGTAGTACACCTGGCGGCGCACATGGGCGACGACATCCCCTTCTTCATCAAGGATGTCCACGTCGAACCAATGCAGGTACTTCTCGCCGTTGACCGTCTTTTCTTCGATGAGTGCGTAAGTCTCCTCGGGGATATGCATATCGGCGGTGACCGTGCCGCGGCCGGGTTTCAGGTACTTAATCTCACCAGCGGTATCCCAGATGCGGTACTCCTTGCCCAGACGGTGCATGGAGGCGAGCATGAAGAACGGATCCGTCATTGCGGAGAGCGTGCCGCCGAAGGCAACGCCCATGGCGTTCTTGGTCAGCATGTTTGGCGTGTGGCTGACAACGACGCGGGTGCCATCATCGGCGAACTCTTGGATCTTGATGCCAGCGCCCAAGAAGGGCGGCCAGAATCCCATGAAGCGCTTGAGCTGGCGTGCAGAAAAGTGGGCCATGAGGATAGCTCCGTGTGAGTTGTGGGTCAGGTGGGCTAAATGGCGTCAACTCTACCGTTGTGGGGCGGGGAGCGCCCGCACTGCGATTCGCCGTATCGTCCTTCCTATTGGTGGTGCCAGATCATGCGCTGTGTACAGGAAAAAGTAGTGCTAGCGCTAGTGACCTTCGCTCTCGTGCGAAACACAATATAGAGCATGAAAAAGCTTGTGGTTGCATGATTGCCGTGGCGTTTGTCGGGTTTGTGGGATTCATGCAGTGGGTAGACGCGGACAGCGTGATCGGTGATGACGGCGTGGCTGCCGGATACCGCGCTAAGACGGGTCGCCCGCTGGAAGCATCGTTTGCGGGCGAGGGACCGCACGAGGTCGACGTACGGCGCGACGGCGACGTGACCATCGCGGCACCGACAGGCGCGGGACCATTTCCGGCGGTGGTCATGGCTAATGGCACGAACACGCCGTTGAGTAGCTACCTGCCCGTGGCGGAACACCTGGCTAGTTGGGGCTTCGTGGTTGTCGGCGACGAGACTCCCCACACTGGAACAGGAGAGAATGTCGTGGACTTGATCGAGCGATTGCCGGAACTGGATTCTCGCGTGGACCGATCACGGGTCGGTATTTTCGGACACTCACAGGGTGGTGCGGGCGCTATCAACGCAGCGTCCCACACGGAGGTAGCAGCCGTGTATGTGGCGAGCCCGGCCTCCCACAAGGTGGCACAGTCCAATGACTGGGACTACACCACCGCGAACGTAGAGGCACCGTTGTTCTTGATGACGAGCGATGGCCGTTCGGACCGCTGGCTTGTCAGTCCGTGGTCAGACCTAGAGGAAAGCTTTGAATCAGCCGGTGGCCCGGCGGTTATTGCCCGCCGACTGGGCGCGGACCACAAGGACGTTCTTGAGTTTGGGGATGGTTATGCCACCGCGTGGTTCCGCTATATCCTCGCTGATGATCCTGAGGCACGAGACGTGTTCTTTGGTACTTTATCAGCGGGCGCCGGTGAGCTAGCGAGCAACGAACTCTGGGACCGAGTGGCCACCCACGGCTGGTAGCTCGCAGCACCCCACGCGGTGCACCCGAAACATTCACAAAAATCAGCAGCCCTGATAAATTTCAAATGAATTATCAACCGGGCTGCGCCACGCCAGCCTGTACAAGCAGAATCGAATGAGTCATGCAGACAGAGGCGAAAGGCCACGTCGAGGGCCTCTACATCGATGAGAACTTCGAGCTGCGCGCCGGGGCCGTCACGTTCGGGGAGAATATTGAGGGCATAAAGCTTGGCGCTGTCCCCCAAGCCGAGGCCGCCTGGCGCGCCGGGGACCCGGATGCGTTGCTGTGGGTGCCCGGCTTCGTGGACTTGCACAACCACGGCGGCAACGGCGGGGGATTCCCCAACGGCGACTATGAGCAGTGCCTGGCCGCCGCCCGCTTCCACCGCGCGCACGGCACCACGACGCTGCTGGCCAGCTTGGTCTCCGGCACGCAAGAAGAACTATGCGCCCGGGCGGAGCTTTTGGCCCAGCTGGCTGAGGAAGGCGAAATCGCCGGCATCCACATGGAGGGCCCCTTCATCGCGGCGGCCAAGTGCGGCGCGCAGGACCCTTCGCGCATCGTGCCTGGCGACCCGGACTTCTTCCGCGCGGTCATCGCCGCGGCCCGCGGCCACCTGCGTTCGATTACCTTTGCGCCGGAAACAGACAACGTCGACAAGCTGCTCGAAGTCTGCGCGGAGCATGGCATCATCGCTAGCCTGGGCCACACCGTGGCCGACTACGACACCATGCTGAGCGTTATCGCCCAGGCCAAGGAACTCGGCCTGACCGTGACTGGAACGCACCTCTTTAATGGAATGCCTTCTATTCACCACCGCGCGCCGGGCCCGGTAGCCGCCTTGCTCACCTCAGCGAAGGCGGGGGATGCATTCGTCGAGCTCATCGCAGATGGCGTGCATCTTGTCGACGGCGCCGTGGACATGGCTCACAGCCACCGCGCCTTCGCCATCACTGATGCCATGGCGGCCGCTGGCATGGCCGACGGTGACTATGAGCTGGGCTCCCTCCCCGTCACCGTGAGCGGAGGAGTCGCGCGCGTGCCCAGCGGTGCCATCGCGGGCGGCACCTCTACTTTGTCCCAGCAATTCGCCAGCTTCGCCGCACGTCATGGGCTGGGCGAGGCGGTGCGTTTTACCTCCACCACGGCCGCCGACGTGCTGGGGGAGACGGATCTAGGCCGAATCGCGGTTGGTGCACGCGCCAACCTGGTGGGACTCAATGCCCAGATGGAACCGGTGCGCGTCATCGTTGATGGCAGCGAATTCGTAGACTCTTAAAAACACTCTCATTCACATCAGGAAGGCACTCATGGAAATCCTCATCCGCTCCACCCCTGCCGAGGTGGCCGTCGCGGCCGCCGATATCCTCGCAAGCTACGCCAATACCTCAGCCACCATGGGGCTGGCCACCGGCTCCACCCCGGTGGCCACGTACAAGGAGCTCATCGCCCGCCACGAGCGCGACGAGGTCAGCTTCGCAGGCAGCCACGCTTTTCTTCTCGACGAATACCTAGGCCTCGCCCCCGAGCACGAGCAGTCCTACTACGCTACCATCCGCCGTGACTTCACCAGCCACGTCGATTTTGATGATGCCCTGGTCAAGAGCCCAGAAGGCAACGCCGCCGACCCCGTGGCAGCCACCGCCGCCTATGACCAGGCCATCCGGAATGCGGGCGGCATCGATATCCAGTTGCTTGGCATTGGTGCGAATGGCCACATTGGCTTCAACGAGCCCTCGAGTTCCCTGAAGTCTCGTACCCGCGTGGTGGCCCTGCACCCGCAGACTGTGCAAGATAACTCCCGCTTCTTCGACAACTTGGAGGAGGTTCCGCGCCAGGCGCTGACGCAGGGCTTGGGCACGATTAGCGAGGCCCGCCACCTGCTCCTCATCGCCACCGGAACCAACAAAGCCAACGCGGTACAAGCGATGGTCGAGGGACCTCTCTCAGCGCGCTGCCCCGGCTCGGTGCTGCAGTTGCACCCGCGCGCAACCGTGATCGTTGATGAAGCCGCCGCTGCTCTCTTGGAGGACCGCGAGTACTACCTCTTCGCGGACCAGAACAGGCTGCACTAAAGCTCTTCCTTCCACCCCTCTTCCGCTCGAAAGGACGTTTCAGACATGAAGATAGATGTCATGGGGCCGCTGCAGCGGCTCGGAAAAGCCCTCATGGGAGCTGTGGCGGTGCTGCCCGTCGCGGCGATCCTCAGTGGCCTTGGCTACTGGATCTCCAGCGCCGTCGGCCCGGATAACCTCGCCGCCCAGCTGCTGATTAGCTCCGGCGACGCGGTCCTGGCCAACCTGGGCTGGATCTTCGCTATCGCCATTGCCTTCGGCTTGGCCAAGGATTCCAACGGTGCCGCGGCGCTCTCTGGTTT
This sequence comes from Candidatus Corynebacterium faecipullorum, assembly GCA_019114925.1. Taxonomy (GTDB): domain Bacteria; phylum Actinomycetota; class Actinomycetes; order Mycobacteriales; family Mycobacteriaceae; genus Corynebacterium; species Corynebacterium faecipullorum. The sequence continues at coordinate 11,272 of DXEO01000008.1, forward strand.
CTTGGCCTTCGCCACGTTCATGAAACTGCTCGGCCCCGAGGCCGTGGCCGGCTACCGCGGCATCGAAGGCCCCACCGCGCTGACCGGCGATGAGGCCCTGCAATGGGCCTCGGAAGGCTGGAATGCCGTGGGCGGCGGAAATGTCCTCTTCGGCATCCTTGCCGGCGTCATGGCGGCCTGGGTATATAACCGCTTCCACGCCACTAAGCTGCCGGACTTCCTGGCCTTCTTCTCTGGTCGGCGCCTCGTGCCGATTCTTACCGCCATCATCGCTATGGTGATTTCCGGCATCCTCTACTTCGTATGGCCGTTCATCTACAACGCACTCTTCAACTTCGGTACCTCCATTCAGGGACTGGGAGCGGCGGGTGCCGGTATTTACGGCGTGGCTAACCGCCTGCTCATCCCGACTGGCCTGCACCACGCGCTGAACTCCGTCTTCTGGTTCGACGTCATCGGTATCAATGACATTGGCAACTTCCAGGCCGGCCAGAAGACCATCGAAGCAGCTGCCGCCGCTACCTCCGCCGCGGACTGCCCGGGTATCTGGGCGAATGGGCAGTGCACGGTCGAGGGCGTCGTGGGCCGCTACCAGGCGGGCTTCTTCCCGGTCATGATGTTCGGTCTGCCGGGCGCGGCACTCGCTATGTACCTGCGCGCGGATAAGAAGAAGCGCAAGGTGGTCGGCTCGCTCATGGCGGCTGGCGCCCTAGCCTCCTTCTTCACCGGCGTGACCGAGCCTCTTGAGTTCTCCTTCATGTTCGTCGCTCCGCTGCTCTACGTGGTGCACGCGCTGCTGATGGGCCTGTCCGTCTTCATCGCTTCTACCATGGAGTGGACCGCAGGCTTCGGCTTCTCCGCCGGTTTCGTGGACATGCTGCTTTCCTCGCAGAACCCGCTGGCCAACAAGTGGTACATGTTGCTGGTCATGGGCGTGGGCTTCTTCTTCCTCTACTTTGTCATCTTCTACTTCCTCATCGGCTGGCTGAACCTCAAGACCCCGGGCCGCGGCGAGGATGAGGCCGACGACGCGGCGGATTCCGCCACGGGCGATGACAAGACCGCAGCCGATGCTGCCCGTATCATCGAGGGCCTCGGCGGCAAGGACAACATCGACTCCCTGGACTACTGCACCACGCGCCTGCGCGTGGGCGTCAAAGACCGCGCGCTTGTCGACGACTCCCTGATCAAACGCGCCGCCGTCTCCGGCGTCATCCGCCCCTCCGAGAAGAGCGTTCAGGTCATCGTTGGCCCGGCCGTACAGTTCATGTACGACGAGGTCAGCCACCAGCTGCGCCACGGTTCCCCGGCCCTGGCCACGACTGGTGCAGCGATCGCGGCTGGAGCTGCAGCCAGCGTGCCGGCCAGCGCCGGCGCCGCTTCCGCTGACGTCGACGTGTGTGCCCCGTTCGCGGGTGACGTCGTCGAACTCTCCCAGGTCCCGGATACCTCCTTTGCCCAGGGCATGGTGGGCGAAGGCTTCGCTGTAATGCCGGATGCCGTCGATGCCTTCGACGTCTGTGCCCCGGTAGACGGCACCATCACCATGATCTTCAAGACGCGCCACGCCTTCGGCATGAAGACCGCGGACGGGCTGGACCTGCTCATCCACATTGGTATCGACACGGTGGAGCTCAAGGGCGAAGGCTTCACAGCCTTGGCCAAGAAGGGCGATACCGTCACCGCCGGCACGCCGATCATCGCGGTGGAGGCGCAGAAGCTGCGCGAGCGCGGCGTCAACCTCATCACCCCGGTGGTGTGCCCGACGGCCAAGCGGGTCGCCGGAGTCGACATCGCTCGCGAGGGCCATGCCCTGCCTGGTGATGTCGCCGCAACCGTCAAGCGCAGTAGTTAAAAATCAGCGCGGGCTAGTCGGCGTTGCTCAGCAGGCGCGGCACCACTTTGCCCGTGGCATTGCGCGGCAGCTTGTCCAGGAAGTGGACGTCGCGCGGCACGGAGTGCTCGGCGAGGTTCTCGCGGACCCAGGTGCGGATGCTATCGGCGGTCACGGTGTTGCCCAGGGCATCGCGCGTGGTCACTGCCCACACAGCGATGCGCTGGAAGGTGGTTTCATCCTCCACGCCGCCGGCATGCACCTCCGCGATGCCCGGCATGGCCTCGAGAACCTCCGTCACCGACTGCGGGTGCACGTTTTCGCCGCCGACGATGATCATGTCATCCGCGCGGCCCACCACGTGCAGGTAGCCCTCGGGGTCGATGTAACCCAAGTCCCCGATGGAGATCAGGCCATCAACCTTGTTGAGTGGAATCTTCGGGTTGGTATATCCAATGAGCGCGGTGGAATTGGTCAGGTAAATTTCGCCGACCTCGCCGCGCGGGACCTCATTGCCATCCTCATCGAGAATGCGCAGCTTGGTGCCGGAGGCAATCTTGCCGCCGATGGTCGGGTCCTTAGCCACCTCTTCCATGGTGGCCGTCGATGCCAGCGCTAGCTCCGTGGAGCCATAGACGTTGCAGAGAATCGGGCCGAAACGCTCGTGGGTTTCCTTGACAATCTCCGGGGTCAATGCGTGTCCGGCGGAGGCAATGAACTTCAGGCTTGAGGTGTCATATGCCGAATTCGGGTCAACTTCCACCATCTGGCGGAAGAAGACGGGGGAGGAGAGCAAGCCATCGAGCTGGTAGCGCTGGATATCGTCGAGCGCGGCCGCCGGGTCAAAGACGCGGCGGGTGACAATGGTATTGCGCAGGCCCAGCGCGATGTTGAGGCAGGCCCAGCCCCACGTGTGGAAGATGGAGGCGGTCATCTGTACCTTTTGGTCCCCGCGCCACGGCACCGCATCAACGATGGAGGCAACCACCACTGGCAGCGTCGGCTCCGGGCGCATGATTCCTTTAGGAATGCCCGTGGTGCCGGAGGACATCAGCACGATATGGCCGTGCTTGGGCCAGGTGGGAAGCTTGTGCTTCTCGACGCCCCGCGGATTCTCCACGATCTTGCGCAGCGAGGCCGCCTGCGCCAGCTCAGAGGGAATCTCCGCACCGGACTCGTGGCCAATGACCACGTGCAGGCCATCAATGGGGCTAGCGCTATTGGTGGGGCTAGAGCTGTCGGCGGGGGCGAGGCGATCAACGAATTCATCGTCGATAACGAGCACGTTGATGCGGTTTTCTTCGATGCAGCCGGCGAGCTGCTCGGGGGAGGAACCAACGTTGAGCAAAAAGATGTGTGCCCCCGCATAGCCCTTGGCAGCCAGCGGGGTGATGATGCCGCGGCCATTGCGCGTCATGACGCCGAGGCGAATTTCCTCAAGGCCCAAAGAAAGCAGCCAGCGCGCGAAGGTACGGGAGTGTTCGCGTAGTTGGCGGTAGGTGAGTGCCCCGTCATCGTCGATTAGCGCCAGGCGTTCCGGGCAGGTCAGGTAGGCCTGCTCCACTTCGCGGGCGGTGGTGAAGCGGTAGCGCGCGAGAACCGGTGCGGTCAAAGCCACCGCCCGCGGGCCGCCGGCGGGGCTAATGAGGCCTGCGCGGAAGAGCGAAGGGATAAAGCGCCCGAGGGCAGCGGCGTGAAAGGCTACATCAGAAAGCTTCATAAGGTTCTCATCGAAAAGAGGGGAAAAGAGGTTACGGGGTGGCAGACTCGCCACAATCAAAACGACAACGTGTTACGGGTGTTGCTATTGTTACATAAGCTGCAACCGTCGGCGTAGTCTATTATGGTTTCGGTCTAGAACATACTCTCTTGGAAGGACATTAGTCACGTGAAGTCTACTCAGCGCATTGCCGCCCTCTGCGCCGCCCTCCTCGTGGCGGTTGGATTGGCCCAAGCTCCGCAGGCTGTTGCCGGCGAGCGGAACCTCGTTGCCTTCGGTGATTCCGTGCTCGCGGACCCGCAATTGGATGTGTATCTGTCCTCGCGATTGGGCTCTTCTCAGCGCAACCCGAGCCTGAACTGCCCGTCCGGCAATAACTACGCCAAGCGCACCGCCGCCAAGCTGGGCATGCCGGTGGCGGACTTTTCCTGCTCGGGTGCTGTGTCTATGTCCCAGGGCCCGCAGGTGAATGCGCAGATCGATGATGCCATCCGCCGCGGCGCGCTCAGTGCGGACACCCAGCGCGTACTCTTCTCCAGCGGGTTCAACGATACATATAACAACGCCGGGCTTTCCGACGGTGACTTGCGCGCCCGCTGGGTCGGTGCCAACGCGCCGCTGATTCAGAAGATCCGTGCGGCAGCGCCCAATGCCCGCATCCAGATTGTGGGTTACCCGACCATCGGCTCGGGCGACCGCTACTGCCTCCTCCACTTTGGTCCGAAGCCGGCCGATGCCACGGCACTGCCGATGGTGCAGCGCTATGAAAATGTTGCGCAGTGGATGCAGGTGGATCTGGCACGTGCTACCGGAACCGAGTTTGTGGACATGAAGCCGATGACCTGGGACCGCGGTATGTGTGCTGATGCTGATAAGCGCCTGTGGGCGGGCCTGGTGGACTTCTCCGCAGGGGCGGGTAATCTGCCGCTGCACATTAATGCGCGCGGTCACGAGTTTGTGGCCAACCACCTTGCTAGCTTCTAGAGACGCGTTCTTCTGACTTTTCAGTCCCGGGCAACGTTGCCCGGGCCTTTCGCGTACCCTCGCGGACATGACTGTTAATGAAAACTTGAATGAAAATAACTCCCAGCAAGGCTCAGAGGTTGTCCGCGGCGTGATTGCGCGCGCCAAGGGCGAGCCCGTCGAAACCGTAAACATCGTCGTGCCCGCTCCGGGCGAGCACGATGTCGTGGTCAAGATTCAGGCCTGCGGCGTCTGCCACACCGACCTGGCTTACCGCGATGGCGATATCGAGGATGCCTTCCCTTTCCTGCTTGGACATGAGGCGGCGGGCGTCGTCGAGCGCGTGGGCGATGCCGTTACCCACGTCGAGGTCGGTGACTTCGTGGTCCTGAACTGGCGCGCGGTGTGCGGCGAGTGCCGCGCTTGTAAGAAGGGTGAGCCGAAGTACTGCTTCAACACCCACAATGCCTCCGCGAAGATGGCGCTCGCGGACGGGGATAAGGACGCCGGCACCGAGCTCACCCCAGCGCTCGGCATCGGTTCCTTCGCGGAGAAGACCCTGGTCCACGAAGGCCAGTGCACCAAGGTCAATCCGGAGGCAGATCCGGCGGCCGCGGGCCTGCTGGGCTGTGGCGTGATGGCCGGCTTGGGCGCTGCGGTCAACACCGCGGATGTCCAGCGCGGCGAGTCCGTCGTGGTCTTTGGCTGCGGTGGCGTGGGCATGGCGGCCATCGCCGGCGCGGTGCTGGCTGGTGCCTCTAAGGTCATCGCCGTGGACCTAGACCCAGACAAGCTGGAGCTGGCCAAGAAGTTCGGCGCTACCCACACTATTGCGTCGAAGGACAAGTCTGAGGACGAGGTCATCGAGGCAGTCCGCGAGCTCACCGATGGCTTCGGCACCGACGTGGCTATCGATGCTGTGGGCATCCCTGTCACCACCCGCCAGGCCTTCTACTCCCGCGACCTGGCCGGCCGCATGGTCATGGTGGGCGTGCCGAACCTCACCAGCCGCTTCGACATCCCGGCCATTGACTTCTTCGGCCGCGGCGGATCGCTGAAGTCCTCCTGGTACGGCGATTGCCTCCCGGAGCGCGACTTCCCCATGTACGTCGACCTCTCCCTGCAGGGCCGCTTCCCGCTGCAGGACTTTGTCACCGAGCGCGTTGGCCTCGACGACGTCGAGGAAGCCTTCGCTACCATGAAGGCTGGCAAGGTACTTCGATCTGTAGTGGAGCTGTAAATGATCATTGAACAGTTTGTAACCTCAGGAAAGTTCCGCCTGGATGGCGGTGAGTGGGACGTGGACAATAACGTCTACATCCTGGCCGCTGGTGGCGCGTCAAGCGATGCCGAGTGCTACATCATCGATCCTTCCCACGACGCCGAGCGCGTCATCGAAGAGGTAGGACAGCGCACGGTCAAGGGCGTTATTCTCACCCACGCGCACAACGATCACTGCGAGCTCGCACCCCAGGTGGCTGAGCACTTCGGTGTGTCCGTCTACCTGCATCCGGATGACCGCCCCCTGTGGGAGGAAACGCACGAGGATGCGACCTTCGTGCCGCTGGAGGATAACCAGCTCTTCACCGTGGGCGATAGTGACTTCGTGGTCTTCCACACGCCGGGTCACTCGCCGGGGTGCGTGGTGCTCTACATCGCGGACGAGTCCACGCTGCTGTCGGGAGATACCCTCTTCAACGGCGGTCCCGGTGCCACCGGCCGCAAGTACTCCGACTTCGACGTCATCATCGAGTCCCTGCGCAACCGCGTGCTGAACCTTCCTCCGGAGACCCGCGTCCTGCCGGGCCACGGCGATGAAACCACCATTGGTGCGGAGGCAGCGCGTATCGACGAATACGTCGCACGCGGCTACTAGGCCGGGGTGCGGGCTGCTTTCACTCCTACGGCCACTGTGGCAGCGAGTGAGAGCCCAAACCAGACCCACGCATCCGCCACGCCCGCGCTGAAGACGCGGGCTTTTTCCTGCACTGCGAACTGCGAATCCGTGCTTAAGACCGCGGGCAGGGTTGCGCTGCCATAGCTCACAATGAACAGCACGCCGATGAGCACGAAGAACGCGCCCGAGACAATGGAGAGGGTATTCGTGTGCACCGGGCCGAGGACCACCTCGCGCCCGCGCAGCCAGGACCACGAGCCCACATTGAGGCGCTCCCACAGCGCAGCCATCACAAAGAGCGGTGCAGCCATGCCCGCGGCATAAGCCACCATGATGAGCCCGCCATAGAGCGCGCTGCCGGACGCAGCAGCCGTGGTGAGAACAGCGCCCAAGAGCGGGCCCGCGCAAAAGCCCGCGAAGCCATAGACCGCGCCGAGCAGAAATACCCTTCCCCGCGCCTTACCGGACAGGGCATCCATGCCGGGGATGCGGAACCCGCCTCCCAAAGCGGTAAAGATACCCAGCGCAATGATGATCCAGCCCGCCACCGTGATGACCTGGCTGCGGTATTGCGCAAGCAGGGCGGCCAGGCCCATGCCGATGGGCACGAGCGTGGTGCACAGTCCCAGAAAGAAGACCAGGGTCTTCAGCAGCAGTTGGCGCTGTGACTCAAAGGCATAGGCAAAGAAGGCTGGCACCAACAGCGCTGAACAGGGGCTGATCAAGGTCAGCACACCGGCGATTATGGCGCCAAAAATCCCGATGCTCATACGCTCACCCCTAGTGCATAACCGCCCAAGAATGCAGTCAAGATAACCAGTGCGATGAAGACCCACACGATCAGCGGTGGTTTAGGCATTGGCCGCCTTTCCCAGCTGTTCCTGGATGACCTGTTCAAACACCTCAAGGGGCTGCGCGCCACTGACGAACTGATCTCCCACCACGAAGGCCGGGGTGCCCGTAATACCAATCTGGGAAGCGTAGCTGGTGGCTGTCTCGATGACCTCAGTGTAGGTATCATCCGTGGCCTGCTGGCGGAACTTCTCCAAGTCCGCAATGCCGGCCTTCTCAGCGAACTTCATGAAGTCCTCGATGCCGAATTCCGGGTGCCCGCTGATGTCCTTGCTGGCGGTGTAGAGCTCGTGCTTGAACTCCTGGAACTTGCCCTGTGCTGCGGCCGCGCGCCCGGCCTTGGCAGCTTCGACGGCGGCGGGGCCGTTAACGGGGAAGTCATTCCACTCGATGCGCACCAGGCCCTTCTCCACGTACTTCTTAAGGATATCCGGCTCGGTGACATTAGCGTGGCGGGAGCAGAACGGGCACTCGAAATCGGAGAACTCCGAAATCACCACGGGCGCATCCACCGCACCCACGGCAAAAGGATCGTTCTCCTTCTTGCGGTGCACCACCGTGATATCCCCGCTCTTGGTGTCACCGCCGGGGCCGAATGTCATCGGGTCCCCCTTCCCGTCGGAGAATTTCGTGCCGGGTGTGGCCTTGTCAGCGTCCTTCGCCAGGTCTTCGGTGGGGGCCGTGCTTGTCGCGGTCTCCTGCGCTGCCTGAGTTCCTTCATTGCTGTAAGAACTGCGCTCCGCCAGCAGGAAGCCGATGATGATGGCCAAAATTACAATGATCACTAATAATCCCCACGCCACGGGGCTGATGGTAGATAGCGCTGATTTCTTCGAATCACTGGTGGGGCGAGAGGATGAACTAGGCATGCGATTAGCTTAACGGGTCTAGGCCCGTTTGGGTGATGGTGGCTCCTGACACAGGGCGAGGGACGCTTAGGCGCGTCCTGAAACTGGGCGGGGGAGGCTTAAGCACGTACGGATCGATCAAATAAGGCCTCAGATCCGTGGGATTTTCGGTCCTTATTTGATCGATATGCAGCTCGAGCTCAGCTCTCTTGTGCAGCGGCGAGGAGATAACGGCCATAGCCGGACTTCAGGAGGGGCTCGGCCAGCTCGGTGAGTGCTGCGGCATCGATGAAGCCCTCCTCGAAGGCAGCCACCTCCGGCGAACCAATGACGGTGCCGGTGCGCTTTTGCATCACCTCCACGTAGGCCGAGGCCTCACTCATGGAGTCCACCGTGCCGGTATCCAACCAGACGTCACCGCGCTGCAGGCGCTTGACGCGCAGCCGGCCCCGGCGCAGGTATTCCTCGTTAACGGCGGTGATTTCTAACTCCCCGCGCGCGCTGGGCGTAATGGACTTGGCAATCTCCACCACGGAATTGTCGTAGAAGTACAAGCCCACCACCGCATGGTTGGATTTAGGCGCGGCGGGCTTTTCCTCGATGGACAGGGCCTGGCCGGAGTTATCAAAGTCCACGACACCATAGCGCTGCGGATCGGAGACCTCGTAGGCAAAGATGATGCCGCCGCCCGGGTGGCTGCACTCATTCAGCGCCGTGGAGAAGCCGTGGCCATCAAAGATGTTGTCGCCCAAGACGAGGGCCACATCATCCTCAGCGATGAAGTCTTCCGCGATGAGGAAGGCCTGGGCCAAACCTTCGGGCCGGGGTTGGACCGCATAGTGCAGCATGAGGCCGAGCTGGGAGCCATCACCGAGCAGGCGCTGGAAGGCTGCCTGGTCTTCCGGGGTGGTGATGATGAGAATCTCGCGGATACCGGCCTGGATCAGGGTGGTCAGGGGATAGTAGACCATCGGCTTGTCATAGATGGGCATGAGCTGCTTCGAGATGCCCTTGGTGATGGGGTAGAGACGGGTCCCAGAACCGCCAGCGAGGATGATGCCCTTCATGGGCTTCAAGCTTAACGGAGGGGCCCGCGCCGGGGTGCGGCGGCGCGGGCTGGCGAACATAACACTTAACTTCCCACTAAACATAACACCTGGGAAGTTAAGTGTTATGTTAAGTGTTATGCCGGGTAAAGGCCCAGGTAGAGAGCCAAAGCCGCCCGCCAATTCATCGGCTTAAAGCCAGTGGCTTCAATCTTGGACAGGTCGAAGGTGGACTCCTTCGGGCGGGGAGCTTCAGGCCCGGCGATCTCGCGGTACTGCTCGGTGCTGACCGGCGTCACATCGGCGGGATCCTGGCCCACGCCGGTGAAGACGGCCATGGCGATTTCATCACGACCCACCGCATCACCGGAGTTGGAAATGTTGTACACGCCGTACTCGGCTTCGCTCTTGAGCAGGTGGATGATGCCCTTGGCCAGGTCCTCGGCAAAGGTGGGGCGCCCGCGCTGATCGTGGATGACGGAGGGCTTGACTCCCTTATCCGCCAGCGAGCGCATCGTGGCCATGAAGTTGGCGCCATCGCCGAAGACCCACGAGGTACGGATGACATAGTGACGCGGGGCGGTTTGTGCAGCGGTATCGCCCGCGGCTTTCGACGCCCCATAGGTCGAGAGCGGAGAGGGCATCTCATCTTCGGAGTGGACCTCGTTAGAACCATCAAAGATGTAATCGCTGGATACGTGCACCAAGGTCAGGTTATTCTCCGCCGCAATGCGCGCGAGCTTCGCAGGGGCGGAAGCGTTGACGGCCCAGACCGCGGCACGATCGTCCTCCGCGCCGTTGACATCGTTATAGGCCGCGCAGTTAATGATGGCGGAATACTGCTTCCACGCGCGGGCAGGCGGGTTGGTGATGTCGAATTCAGAGTGAGAACAGAACTCCACCGCGCCCAAGCCGGCGGAGGGCAGGAACTTCTGCAAGGCGCGGCCCAGCTGCCCGTTGGCCCCGGTGACTAGGATGCGGCGAGGGGGCATGGGCGAGACGTCGGCAAGCGCGGGGTGCTCCTTGTCTTTGTCGGAGATCTCCGTCGGTTCTAGCGGCCAGTCCACCATGTCCAGGTTGACGCAGGTGTACTCCGCATCCGGGGACCAGTGGTCATTGACCAGGTAGGAGTAGGCGCAAGCCTCCAGCGCCTGGAAGCCGTTGGCCACACCCCGCGGCACGAAGACTGCCACGTCCTCGCGCAGCTCGTGGGTTACCAGCTGCCCGAAGGTGGACGAGCCCTCACGCAGATCACACCACGCGCCGAAAGCCCGGCCGGAGGCCACGGAGACGAGCTTGTCCCAGGGCTCCGCGTGCAGCCCGCGCGTAACACCCTTCTCCGCATTGAAGGAAACGTTGTTTTGCACTGGTCGGAAGTCCGGTAACCCAGCCGCCACCATCTTCTCACGCTGCCAGTTCTCCTTGAACCAGCCGCGGTTATCGCCGTGGACGTCGAGCTCCACAATGAGCAGGCCCTCAATGGCTGTTGACTGCACCTTCATGGGTATTTACTGTCCTTGCTTTGCGTAGTTGGCTTCGACTTCTTCCTTGCCCGCACGCCACCACTCTTCGTGGGCTCGGTACCACTCAATGGTGGCGGCCAGGCCCTCCCGCAGATCCGTGTAGCGCGGGGCCCAGCCCAGCTCGCGGCGCAGCTTGCTGGCGTCCATGGCATAGCGCTGGTCATGGCCCGGGCGGTCCGCCACGTGCTCGAAACGCGCCTGGCCGTCATCCACAGCACCCATAAGCTCACAAATCATCTCGATGACCTGGCGGTTATTCGTATCCTCCTGGTCAGCGCCGATGTTATAGGTCTCCCCAATGCGCCCGCGGTCCAGAATGGCGAGCACGGCCTCGTTGTGATCATCCACGTGGATCCAATCCCGCACCTGCTCGCCCGTGCCATAAAGCTTGGCAGGCTGGCCTAGAAGCAGATTGGTGATCTGCCGCGGAATGAACTTCTCAATGTGCTGGTAAGGGCCGTAATTATTGGAGCAATTTGAAATGGTTGCCCGCAGCCCAAAGCTGCGCACCCACGCGCGTACCAGGTGATCGGAGCCGGCCTTCGTGGCCGAATAGGGCGAAGAGGGGTTATAGGGAGTCTCCTCGGTGAAGTAGGTATCCGCGCCAATTTCCAAATCACCAAAAACCTCATCGGTGGAGACATGGTGGAAGCGCACATCGTGGCGGCGGCAGGCCTCCAGCAGCACGAAGGTACCCATGATGTTGGTGTGGAGAAAAGGCGAGGGATCCCGCAAAGAGTTGTCATTGTGGGATTCCGCCGCGAAGTGCACCACGGTATCGGTGTGGGCCACGAGCTTGTCGACGACCCCCTCATCCGCCACGTCCCCCACCACGAGCTCGGCCTTCACGCCGTCGAGATTGGCGCGATTGCCCGCGTAGGTGAGCTTATCCAGGACGGTGATCTCCACCTCCGGGCGCTGCTGGGCCACGAGCCTGACGAAGTTTGCACCAATAAAGCCGGCGCCGCCGGTAACAAGCAGTCTGCGCATGGTCTCCCAGTTTAGAGCATGCAGTGTTCACGGGACTGCCGGGATGAAGCGGCCGATATTTATAGCGGGAAGCGCGGAAGCTCCGGCTTATCCAGCCACTGGGCTAGGAGCTGGTCGACGTCATCCGGGTTCTCCGCTGCCTCGCGCATGCGGCTGATGAGATCCTCCGGGCTCACCGCCGAGTGCTGTGCTGCGGTGAGGTACTCCCGCACCGTGCGGAAGAAGGCCTCATCGCCCACGAGGCGGCGCAGCGCGTGGACGGTCAGCGCACCGCGCTTGTAGACGCGGTCATCGAACATATCGCGCGTACCAGGATCACTAAGCAGAATGTCCTGCTTTTTGCGGGCCAGCACCTGATAGTGCGAGCGTGCCGATTCATGCGCTGGGCGGCCATGTGCGTGCTCGAACCACAGCCACTCGCAGTAGCAGGCGAAACCTTCGTTGAGCCAGATATCCTTCCATTCCATCAGACCCACGGAGTTGCCGAACCACTGGTGGGAAAGCTCGTGCGCGATTAGCCGCTCGAAGACGTGATCACCCTTGACGTGGTTGGAGCCAAAGATAGACAGGCCCTGGGCTTCGAGCGGGATTTCCAGCTCATCATCGGTGATGACTACCTGGTAATCGGCGAAGGGGTAGTGACCAAAGAGCGCGGAATAGAAATCCAGCATTTCCTGCTGCTGGGCGAATTCTTCGAGCACCACCTGCTTGAGGCGGGCCGGCGCCCACGCGCGGACGTTGTCCCCCAGTGGGATTTCGATGTACTCACCCACTTGGACCGTGGCGAGGTAGGTGGCCATGGGGTACTTGACGCGGTAGTGCCAGCGCGTCATGGAGCCACCCGCGCTGCGGCGGGAGACCAGCTTGCCGTTGGAGATGACCACGAAAGGATCGTCCGCGGTAATGCGAATATCGTAGGTGGCCTTTGCGGACGGGGTGTCATCGCACGGGAACCAACTGGGCGCGCCATTAGGCTGGCTGGCTACCAATGAGCCGGAATCCGTCTCCTCCCAGCCGATCTCACCCCACGGCGTGCGCAGCGGGCGGGGGGAGCCGCCGTAGCGAATGTGCAGCTCAAACTCTTGGCCTTCTGCGATGGTGTCGGCGAAGTTCAGGCGCAGCTTCCCGCCGGATAGGCGGAACTTGGCCACGCGCGGTGCATGCTTTGCCATAATGCGGCGCGCCACCATGGCGCCGCCGAGGTCGAGGGTGAGCTTGTCCAAATCCTCCAGTGCACGCATATGGAGCACAGCTTCGCCTTGAAGCATGTTGGGCTCCACACGGTAGGTCAGGTCCAAGTCATAGTGGATGACCTCGAAGCCGATGTTGAAATCCACCCCCGTGTAGCTATCCCGAGTAAGCGCAGCTTGGTTGCGAGCGGCGGAGATATGCGAAAGGGCGGTAGAAAGCAGCTTCATAATGCCGCTATCCTACCGCCCTGCTTGGCTTATCCGAAGCCAGGGGAGTAGGCACGTCACTCCGCGACGTGCTCCGCTCACTGTTTAGGAGTTGAAGGCTTCCTCAAAGGTGGGCCAGGACTTCACCAAGTCCTCGCGCCAGCCTGGCCAGGAGTGCGTGCCCACGTTGCGGAAGTTGTAGGTTGCCGGAATGTTCTGCTTATCCAGCTTTGCCTTGAGCATGTGGGTGCAGTGGTTAACGGCAGCCTCGATGACACCGCCTTCCACCTGTAGCTGAGCTGAACCCATGTATGCCGTCAACGGGCTGTAGCCCTTGTTGATGTAGTAGGACGGGGTATCCTGCTCACCGGCGAAGCCCGACGCAGAGGAGATGTACAGCTTGGTGCCGCGCAGCTTCTCGGAGTTCATCAGGGCGTCGTTGTAGCGGTTGTAGGCAGAGCCCATCGGCCCCCACATCTGCTCCGGTTGGCCGCCACCGCGGTTCACGGTGAGGCGCAGGAACTCGTACTCGGTGGGGTAGGCCGTTGCAGCACAGCCAGCGAAGGAACCAACCGCGTCATAGAAGCCCTGGTTGTGCTGGGCAAGCAGCAGCGAGGACGTCGCGGACATGGACATGCCGGCGATAGCGCGCTTATTGCTTGCGTCCAGACGTGCTTCCAGTGGGCCAGGCAGCTCCTTGGTCAGGAAGGTCTCCCACTTCTGCGGGCCTTTGAGATACTGGCCGTTGGGTTCCTCCAACCAGTCGGTGTAGTAGGAGAAAGCGCCTGCCTGCGGAACCACCACGTTGACGTCCTTCTCAGCGTAGAAGTCCACGGCATCGGACATGTTCAGCCAGTCAGAGTCCTGCTCGGCGGAGCCTGCACCGTTGAGCAGGTAGACCGTCGGGCGGTCCGGGTTCTTGGCCGGGATAACAGCCAGCGGAATAGCGCGGCCGTTCATCGCCGGCGAGGTAGCCTCCAGCTTCAGAACTCGGGGGTCATCCTTGTATTTGTCATACCACTTTTGGCTTTCGACCTCCGGGGTGATCTGCAGGTCCGAGATAGTGGATAGGGCAGTGTCACCTGCAACTTGCTGTGGGGTGATGGTGGCAGCACTCGCAACGGGGCTGACCAGCGCGGCTGCGCTGAGCGCGCCGGCGGCGAGGAGAGAGCTAAGACGCTTCATAACGTTCCTTTATCAACGGTTGGTACGGCGATTGAGCTTAGCGCTCGTTCGCTTCAGGATCTACTGGTAGGGGATCAGCGGGGGCGTCGTTGTTCGCCTCTGCCTCATCCAGTTTCGCATCCTGCATATCGGCCTCGGCGGTCGTTTCGTTAGCGCTCGACTCCTCATCTGCTGTATAAGTCGCCGCTTCAGGCGCGGAGGGATTTACGGGCAGGTCGAAGGCGCGTGCGAAGATCGGCCATGAGGAGTTAATGTCGTCATACCAGCCCGGCCAAGAGTGGGTACCGGTGTTGCGCAGGTTGAACACTGCGTCGACATCCTCGCGCTCCATCTTTGCCTTCAGGTCATGCGTACAGGAGTTCATGGCTGCCTCGATGACGCCGCCCTCAACCACGAGGGTGGAGGAGGACTTGAAAGCCTGGGACGAGCCTGCGCTCTCAATCTTGGAAGAGCCCAAGTCAGTTGCCCCGGCCAAGCCGGAGTTGGCGGAGACATAAACCTTGGAATTGCCCATGTTGTTCTTCGTGGCGTTAATGAGGCCATCGTTGTAGCGGTTGTACTCTCCACCCTGCGGGCCCCACATCTGCTCGGTGTTACCGCCACCGCGGTTCACCGTGAGCTGCGCATAGAAGTTCGGCAGCGGGGCCGAGGTGGCAGCACAACCGGAGTAGGAGCCGATGGCATCGTAGAAGTCCGGGTTGTGCTGAGCTAGTACGAGCGAGGAGGTAGCGGACATGGACATGCCGGCGATGCCACGCTTGCCGTTGCCGTTAATGCGCTCCTCCAGCGGTTCCGGCAGCTCCTTGGTCAGGAAGGTCTCCCACTTCTGCGGGCCCTTGAGGTAGCCGTTGTTCGGGTCGGTCAGCCAGTCAGTGTAGTAGGAGAAAGCTCCCGCCTGCGGGATAACGACGTTTACGTTGCGGTTGGCGTAGTAGTGAACGAGGTTCTGCACCCCCGGAGTCTCCGGGTCGAGGTCCTGTTTGGTGGTGGACACAATCCAGTCCATGCCCTGCTCAGCGCCGCCGGCACCGTTGAGCAAGTAAATGGTGGGGCGGGAAGCGTCAAAATTGCCGTCCGGGGCGATCACTGCGAGGGGAACATCGCGGCCCATAGCGGGCGCGGTGGCCTTAAGGGGCTTAACCAACTCACGGTAATCCCAATACTTGAAGACTAAGCCCATCCACTCTTTATTTTCTGGGAGGTTCTCGAATTCGAGGTCCTCAAAGGTGCTCTTCTTATCGGAGGCAGCCTCATATTCCTCGCGGGACGGCAACGGGTTACCGTTCTCGTCCTTAGGTAGGTACTCCTCGAGTTCGGTGTAAAGGTCGATATCGGAAATCTCGGACGGCGTAGCATCTCCGCGGATTTGGCCCGGGTCAATGTCGGATGCGCTGGCGATAGGGGATACAACGGCGCCGAGGGCTAAGGCTGAGGCCGCCGCCAGTGTCGTGAGAGGGCGCGCAATCTTCATGGAATCTCGCTTTCTTGATGATGAGCGGAAGTGTAGGGGCAAGTTTAAAAGATGCTCCGGACAAACCACCCTTGAAATGAGCAAAAGTACTGATAGACGGGTAATCCAGTACCTCCGAAGATAAGGGTAGCGAAATTAAACATACCAAGTTATTAAAGCGAATGGTGGTATTCAAGTGGAAACCGTGTCATAATCTATCCGCGCCTATTCCTGGGTTATGTAACGCAACGACCATCTCGTTCGTTAGTGGAGCTAGGTACCGAGACCGCCTCCGGCGGCGGCCGCCTGCATCGCTGTGACCTCGCGGGAGGGGTGCCGTGTGAAGTCGTGCACGCCGCTCACATACCAACAGAAAGAAGAAGAATGAACTTTTTTGACACCATCCTCGTTTCCATCAACCAGGTGCTGGGCCAGATCGCTCACTTCGGTTCCTCCACGTCCTCGAAGGTAGCCCTGGACTGGGGGCTGTTCTAAGAAGTCTGCAGGGGGGTAGTTCCCCGCTTTCTTTCCCCTAATCCCCTTCATCGGGGGGTTAGGGGTTTATTTATGCCGGGCTGCGCTCCATGTGTTAGGCCAGCATCAGAAGGGTTATGAACGTCCTGTGGGAATAGGTGCGGGGGTGGTGGGACAGCGAGCCTAAAGTTACGTATCCTATAGAACGTGACTAATGAACATTTTGACGTTGTAGTACTCGGCGCGGGCCCCGGCGGCTACGTGTCCGCCATCCGCGCTGCCCAGCTGGGCAAGAAGGTTGCCGTTATTGAGAAGCAGTACTGGGGCGGTGTCTGCCTCAACGTGGGCTGCATCCCGTCCAAGGCTCTTCTTAAGAACGCTGAGGTTGCGTACACCTTCAACCATGAGGCAAAGGCCTTTGGTATTTCCGGCGATGTTTCTTTCGACTTCGGTGTTGCGCACAAGCGCTCCCGCAAGGTTTCGGAGGGCATCGTCAAGGGCGTGCACTACCTGATGAAGAAGAACAAGATCACGGAGATCAATGGCCTCGGCTCCTTCAAGGACGCCAAGACCATCGAGATTACTGAGGGCGATGACAAGGGTAAGACCGTTACCTTTGATAACTGCATTATCGCCACCGGCTCCGTCGTCCGTTCTCTTCCGGGCGTGGAAATCGGCGGCAACATCGTGTCCTTCGAGGAGCAGATTCTCAACGATGAGGCCCCAGATTCCATGGTCATCGTTGGCGCAGGCGCCATCGGTATGGAGTTTGCTTATGTTCTGGCCAACTATGGCGTGGACGTGACCATTGTGGAGTTCATGGACCGCGTCCTGCCGAACGAGGACAAGGATGTCTCTAAGGCCATTGCCAAGGAATACAAGAAGCTTGGTGTGAAGCTCCTGACTGGTTACAAGACCACCGCTATCAAGGACAACGGCGACAATGTCACCGTTGAGGTTGAGTCCAAGGATGGCTCCAAGACCGATACTCTGACTGTGGACCGCTGCATGGTCTCCATCGGCTTCGCCCCGCGCACCGAGGGCTACGGCTTGGAGAATACTGGTGTCGAGCTCACTGAGCGCGGCGCCATCGCTATCGATGACTTCATGCGCACCAACGTTGAGGGCATTTACGCCATCGGTGACGTCACTGCGAAGCTGCAGCTCGCACACGTGGCTGAGGCACAAGGTGTTGTGGCCGCTGAGGTCATTGCCGGCGCCGAGACCCAGCTGCTCGGTGACTACATGAACATGCCGCGCGCTACCTTCTGCAATCCGCAGGTTGCCTCCTTCGGCTACACCGAGGAGCAGGCTCGCGAAAAGTTCGCTGACCGCGACATCAAGGTTGCCACCTTCCCGTTCTCCGCTAATGGTAAGGCAGCCGGTCTGAATGAGACCGCAGGCTTCGTCAAGCTCATTGCTGACGGTGAGTTCGGTGAGCTCATCGGTGGACACATGGTGGGCTCCAACGTTTCCGAGCTGCTGCCGGAGCTGACCCTGGCGCAGCGCTTCGATCTCACCGCTGAGGAGATCGGACGCAATGTTCACACGCACCCAACCCTGTCTGAGGCTATGAAGGAAGCAGCCGAGGGTATCGG
The DNA here is from genome assembly GCA_019114925.1 of Candidatus Corynebacterium faecipullorum. Classification (GTDB taxonomy): domain Bacteria; phylum Actinomycetota; class Actinomycetes; order Mycobacteriales; family Mycobacteriaceae; genus Corynebacterium; species Corynebacterium faecipullorum. The sequence continues at coordinate 29,049 of DXEO01000008.1, forward strand.
CGGCCACATGATCAACCTCTAAGTTCAAGGCGAAAAGCCAAAACAAGAACTCTCCCCCTCAAACCCAGAAAGGGTTTGAGGGGGAGAGTTGGTTTTAGCGCCGAAACGCTCCTGTCTTTAGCCGAGGAGCTTGGAGGACAGAGCGAACGGTGCATTAACGATGGTTACGAGAAGGCCCTGAACCTGGCCAAGGAAACCGTTAAGGTAGTCGATCATGATAGTAATCCTTTCGATAGGGGATATCGGACAAGTTTCATTATAGGGAGTCAACCCTGGAAAATCTATGAATTTTGATAGCTAAAATCATGACAAAGCCTTTTAAGGTCACTGTATGTGAGCTGCCAGGGGTTTAAATGTCCAGCTCAAGGAGTGTGAAAGGGGATCCTTAGGGGGATCTGTCCTCCGAAAAATTCATCCCGCCACTGGAGAGTGTTCCCCATAGAAGCAGCAAAAGTTCATTTGTTGCATAAAAGCTTTCCTTTTGGAACGCCCCTACCGCTCGTGCTGCAAGGGGTGGGTTAGTACGGCGCAACCGCGGAGCGGTGGGCATCAATGACCAACTGCTCATTGATGGCGGGGAAAGCTCGCTGCGCACAGTTCTGGCGCGGGCAGGTGCGGCAGCCAGCGCCAATCGGCGTCGCGGAAGAAAGGGCATCGAGGTTAAGGCCTTGGGCATAGACGGTGCGGTTGGCGTGACGAGCCTCGCAGCCCAAGCCAATGGAGAAGAGCTTGTTGGTCTCCCCGAAACGGCCCTGCGGGTAGCTCACTGTGCGTGACACCCAGAGGTAGTTGCGCCCATCCGGCATCTGCGCCAGCTGGCGCGAAATGGTGTTGGGGCGCGAGAAGGACTCGTAAACATTCCATAGCGGGCAGGTGCCGCCGGAGTTGGAAAAGTGCACGCCCGTGGCCGATTGGCGCTTGGACATGTTGCCGGCGCGGTCCACCCGCACAAAGGTAAAGGGGATGCCGCGCTTGTTGGGACGCTGCAGTGTGGAAAGGCGGGAGGCAACCGTTTCATAGCCCACGCCGAAAACGTTGCAGAGGTACTCCACGTCATACCCTGATTGCTCGGCCTCGCTATGGATGAGCCTATAAGGCAAAAGGGTGGCTGCGGCGTAGTAGTTGGCGATTCCCCGCTTAGCCAAGTTGAGCGAGGCATCTGAGGTGAAGGGTTCTTCGTCCACGAGGTTGCTAATAAGCTCACTCGCTTCCAGGAATCCCAGCTCGGCTGCCATGCGGAAGGCGCGCTGGCCCACGCTCAAACGGCTGGCCAGGCGAAGGGTGCCGCTGTCCTTGTCAAAGCGGTGCAGCGTGCCATCCATGCGATCGGTGGTGAGAATTTCCACGCCGTGCCGGGATGTGAGCCTGTCATTCAGCGCCTGTTCGATGTCGCGGATATGGAAGGGCGTGATGCCGAGTTCCGCAGCAATTCCCTCCGCGTGGATGTCCAATTTATCGAGGTAATTCTGCCGGGCATAGAAGAAATCCCGCACCTCGTCGTGGGGCATGGATAGCGCTTGGCTGCCATCCGAGCGGCGGGTATCGGTGGCAAGCGAAAGCTTGTCGCGGATGTTGCGGTAGCGACGGTGGATATCCACGAGCGTGCGGGCGACGGTGGGGTGGTTATACACCAACTCGGACAATTCCTGAAGTCCCACGGGGGAGGGGCAGATTTCCTGGTCTTGTACGACATCCTGGATTTCTGCCAGCAGGCGTGAGTCATCATCGCGAGAGAAGAACGTAGCATCAACACCGAATGCTTCGGTGATTTTAAGCAAGACTGGGACGGTAAGCGGGCGCACGTCATGCTCAATCTGATTGACGTAGCTGGCTGAAAGCCCCAGGGTAGCGGCCAGGGAGGCTTGGCTGAGATCACGTTCGCGGCGCAGCTGGCGCAGGCGCGAACCCACGTATGTCTTGCTCATGTGAGCTAGGTTACCTAGTGCCTTTCACTCATAACAATAGTTTTGCAAGGAATGTGTGAAGTATTTTAACTCTGCTGCGAAGTGGGGGGTGTTGGCGGGGTGCTCGGCAGGCAATGAGGGGGTGGATACCAAGCGAAAGTTTGACACCTAAAGGGGTAGGGTCGTCACTCGCGTCACGCCCTGTGATAAAAGTCTCAATCGTGAAATGTTTTCGCAAGCTCAATATTGCGTAAAGGGAAGTGATCAAGGTAGAGCGGCAAAAGGGGTGGCGTGCCTAAGGCGATCCTTGCCTTATCTCAATTCTTCCGGCGGGCTATAGGAAGGGAAAGGGGTATGCAAAGCAAAGAGATAACTAGTGGTCAGCGTGAAGTTCTGCGTAAGGTAAGGACGACTATGGAGGTGTCATGTCTGTAAAAAATCCTGACCGTGAAGCCCTCGCTCACGGCCGTATTACTAATGAAACGATTCGTCCTAAGCCAGGAATTCCGTCTTGGGCTTTGAAACTGACGATGGCAATTACCGGTCTGTTCTTCGCACTTTTCGTTGTGGGACACATGGCCGGAAACTTGAAGCTGTACCTGCCGGCTCATGACGGACAGGAAGCCCTCGATGCCTACGGTGCGTTCCTGCGCAGCATGGGTGATCCGCTGATTCCGAGCGGTCACC
>DXEO01000097.1 GCA_019114925.1 Candidatus Corynebacterium faecipullorum
GGAATCCATCGCCGAAGGACTTGGCGCCTACGTGGTGGCAGGACACCGCGGTGAGATCGTTCACCGCCACGCTGGCGTGACCTACATCGACAATTCCAAGGCAACGAACCCACACGCCACGGAGGTCGCTATGCGCGGCCTGGACTCCGTAGTGTGGGTGGCCGGCGGCCAACTGAAAGGCGCTGATGTCACGGAACTGTTGCGCACCCATGCCGCGCGGTTGAAGGCGGCGGTTCTGGTGGGCGTCGACAAGCATGTGCTTGCCCAAGCCCTCGTGAAGGCGGCGCCACACGTGCCCGTCGTCATCGTGGATAGCCACGATCCAGAAGCAGCAATGGAGCAGGCAGTGTCCGCCGCCGTGCAACACGCCGACGCCGGCGATACCGTGCTTTTAGCACCCGCTGCGGCATCGTTGGACATGTACACCGGTATGGGCCAGCGCGGCGATATCTTTGCCGCCGCTGCCCGCCGCCTCGCCCGCTAGCGCTAGGAGCACCCGTGACCGCCACCAGCACCCAGAAGCCACAACGCACGCTGGGATACCACCTGCGTGATCTCCGCGAGCGCCTCCGCGCCTACCCCGGGCTCGACTATTTAATGCTGCGCATCGCCATATTTTCGCTCATCGGCATTGGCGTCCTCATGGCCTTCTCCTCGTCGATGGCGACGTCCCTGTCGGAGACCGATAGCCCGTGGTCTGCTGCCCTGCGCCAGTGCGTGCTCGTTATCGCCGGCCTCATCGTGTTTTGGATTGGCCTGCGCATGTCGCCGCGCACGCTCCGGGCACTCGTGCCGTGGTTCTTGGGGCTATCCATCCTGCTTCTCATCCTCGTCCTCGTACCTGGCATTGGTACCGGCCGAGCGGAGGTCGGCTCGCAGTCCTGGATCATGCTGCCTGGTGGCGTGGCATTCCAGCCCTCCGAGTTCGCCCGTGTGGCCGTGGGCATGTACGGTGCCTCAGCGCTAGCGGATAAGACGCACCGTTCGATGCGCCTGACGGACCCTTTCATGATGTACTCCATCATCGCCGGCATTATGTTCGTGCTGATTGTGGCCCAGGGCGATCTCGGCATGGGTGTCTCTTTCGCCCTCATCGTCGTGTTCACTCTGGTTTTCGCTGGTGTGGACTGGCGTGTTCCGACCGTCGTCGGTGTCTTCGGCGCCATCGGCATGGTCACCGTCTTCTTGGCCGGCGGTTTCCGTTCGCACCGCTTCCACACCTATTTCGATGCGCTGCGCGGCAATATCGAGGACACCCAAGGTACCGGTTTCCAGGCTTACCAGGGCTTCCTTTCGCTTGCCGACGGCGGCTTCTGGGGCGTTGGCCTCGGCCAGTCACGTGCCAAGTGGTTCTACCTCCCAGAGGCGAAGAATGACTTCGTCTTCGCCATCATCGGTGAGGAATTGGGCCTGTGGGGCGGTGCCCTTGTTATCGGGCTGTTCGCCGTGCTGGGCTATTTCGGGCTGCGGGCGGCAACGCGCGCCCAGGACCAATTTCAGTCTTTGCTGGCCGCCACGTTGGCGGTGGGTGTTGTCGTGCAGGCATTCATTAACATCGGCTACGTGATCGGCGTGCTGCCGGTGACGGGTATCCAGTTGCCGATGATTTCCGCGGGTGGTACGGCCGCGGTGATCACGATTGGCTCGATGGGCCTGCTGTGCAATGTGGCGCGCCACGAGCCGCTACAGGTTTCCGCCATGCAGAACTTTGGGCGCCCGCTCTTCGACCGTATCTTCTTCATCCCCGAGCCCACACCGCCCAATGAGCGTCGCGGCGGGGCACACAGAGCCCCGCGTGAAGGCAAAGAAGCTACGCGCTCTCAGCGCGCGCACCGCGACCGCTCCCAGCGCCATGTTGAGCGCAGCCGCGAGGAAAGATTTGGCCGTGCAGTAACGGGACGCGCAGCACGCTCGCAGGCGCCGCAGGGGGAACCGCGGCGGGAGTATCGCCGGGAGTATCGGCGCGGCGAGCGACGGTAAGAGAGCGCGGCGCTGGTAGCGTGTAGTGCATGAATGACACGCCGATTTCCGTCGTCATCGCAGGTGGCGGCACTGCCGGACACATCGAACCAGCGCTCGCGGTGGGGGAGGAGCTGCGCCAGCGCCACGGCGCGCGGGTGACCGCGCTAGGAACCCCACGAGGTTTGGAAAGCGATATTGTGCCGGCGCGTGGCGTCGATTTGCGCATGATTACACCGGTCCCAGTCCCACGCAAGATCAACGCCGATGCCGCGAAGCTGCCGTGGCGGATCCTCAAATCTGTTCGGGAAACCCGCGCGGTTCTGAAAGACGTCGGGGCCAATGTGGTCTTTGGCACCGGCGGGTACGTCGCTGCGCCGGCTTACCTGGCAGCGAAGTCTCTGGGCATCCCGTTCTTCGTGCTTGAGACGAATGCTTTGGCCGGCATGGCCAACAAGCTGGGGGTGCGCCTCGGCGGCACGGGTATTAACGCGCAGGAAGGCTCCGGTATGCCCGGTGAGGTCCTGGGAATCCCCGTGCGTCCGGGCATGGGGGAGGATCCAGACGGCGCAAAGGCGGCTGCTGCGCGCCAGAACTGGAACCTCGATGCGCAACGCCCGACGATCGTGGTAACCGGCGGTTCACAGGGAGCGGTGAGCATCAACACTGCCGTGGCCGGCGCACTCGATGACCTGTGCCGAGATTTCCAAGTGCTGCACGCTTATGGCAAAAAGAATGCGGCGCCGGCTGAGCGCGAGCACTACACCGCGGTGCCCTATATTGATGACATGGCTGGTGCTCTGGCCGTTGCTGACCTCATGGTCTGCCGTTCTGGAGCGATGACGGTGGCAGAGGTCTCCGCAGCTGGTCTGCCCGCGCTTTATGTGCCGCTGCCGCACGGCAATGGTGAACAGGCTCTGAACTCGCGCGCCCTGGTGGAATCCGGTGCCGCGGTTCAGGTTCCGGACGCCGAGCTGACCTCGGAGCGCCTCGTTGCCGAAGTGCGCGCTATTCTTGACCACCCCGAAGCTTTGACAGCCATGCGTGCCGCCGCTGATGCCAGCACGGCCGGCGAGGTTGCAGCCATCATCGCTGAGCGCATCGCGCAGCGTGTCGCCGCTGAGAACCGCGACTAGGCGCACAGTACAGGTTTATGAAAGAAGGATTTTTCACCATGACTGATACCCCTGCCACCACGGACCTGTCTCGCGTCCATTTCGTAGGTATCGGAGGCTCCGGCATGTCCGGCCTCGCGCGCATCCTGGTCAGTCGGGGAGCGGTCGTCACAGGCTCGGACGTTAAGAAGTCGACGGCTGTCGATGTCCTCCGCACGATGGGTGCACACATCGCCATCGGCCATGCCGCTGAAAACCTCGACCTGGCTGGTGATAAGCCGACGGTGGTCGTGACCTCCTTCGCCGCCATCCCGCAAGACAATCCCGAACTCACTGCTGCGCATAAGGCCGGAATCCCGGTCATCCGCCGTTCAGACCTGCTGGCTGAGCTGATGGAAGGCCACCGCCAGGTCCTGCTGGCCGGTACTCACGGAAAGACCTCGACTACCTCCATGTCGGTGTCCGCGCTGCAGCAGGCGGGCCTCGACCCCTCCTTCGCCATCGGCGGCCAGCTCAACCGTGCCGGAACCAACGCGCACGGCGGCACGGGTGATGCTTTCGTTGCAGAAGCCGATGAATCCGATGCTTCACTCTTGCGCTACAGCCCCTACGTGGCGGTGATTACCAATATCGAGCCGGATCACCTGGATTATTTCGGCACCGCAGAAAGCTACTACCAGGTCTTTGATGATTTCGCGGACCGCGTGGTTGAGGGCGGCTACTTGGTAGTCTGCCTCGAAGACGCGCAAGCGGCCATCACCGGCGAGCGCGCGGCACAGCGCGGTATTCAGGTGCTGGGTTACGGCGCAGGCAGTGCGGTAGGCGAAGATTCGTCTGTGCCCCTCGCAGCGGAGATTCTGGAGGAAACCGTCTCCGCCGCCGGCGCGCACGTCCGCGTTCGCCTGACCCTGCCGGGGCAGGCGCCACAGGAGCTGGCCTATGATCTGCACGTCCCCGGACACCACATGGTGCTCAACTCGGCGGCAGCGCTGCTGGCCGGCGCGCTGGCTGGCGGAGACCCAGCGGAACTGGCCGCAGGCCTGACCGACTTTACAGGTGTGCGCCGCCGCTTTGAATACCGCGGCAGCGAGCGCGGAATCCGCGTCTTCGACGATTATGCGCACCACCCTACGGAGGTATCCGCAGTACTTAATGCAGCTCGTGCGAAGGCGGATGCGGAGGGGGAGGGGGCGCGCGTTATCGCCTGCTTCCAGCCGCATCTGTACTCTCGGACGATGAAGTTCGACGCGGAGTTTGCTCAGGCCTTGGCGCTTGCCGACGCCGCCGTCGTCCTCGACATCTACGGGGCCCGCGAGCAACCGGTTGAAGGAATTACCTCCCGCATCATCACCGATAAGATGCCGGAGGACATGCCGGTCATTTTCGAACCCAATTTCTCTGAAGTCGCGGGCGACGTCATTTCCCTGGCACAGCCCGGTGATATCGTCCTCACGATTGGTGCGGGCACGGTTACCTACGTAGCCGGCGAGATTTTGTCCGCGCTGGGACGCAACGACGAGGCGGAAGAGCCGAAGGAACCGAATGTCTAAAAAGACTGGGGCGCTCGCGGTGGGCGTGGTGCTACTCGTAGCGCTCATCGCTGCAGCAGCAGTGTGGCTTTTTCCTATCCTCACGGTGAAATCCTTTGAGGTGGTGGGAAATGATCACGTTGCTGCTGAGGATGTGGAGCAGGCTAGTGGCGTCGCCAAGGGATCGAACCTGGCGCGCTTGGATGCTCGTGAGGCCGCGCAGGGCGTGGCGTCGCTCCCGTGGGTGGAAAGCGCGACGGTATCGCGGGCATTCCCGTCGACGGTGAATATTGAGATCACCGAACATGAGGCAGTGGCCTTTGTCCGCAATGGTGGCACGACGGTGTTGGTGGATAATCATGGCAAGGAATTTGTGGAAGATGAAGCACCACCCGAAGCTGTGGAGCTGACCGGTAGCACAGACTCCGGCTCCCCGGAGATGCAGGCGGCGGTCGAGGCCGTTACAGCCCTCCCCGCGCCGCTTCGGGAGAAGGTGACGACCCTCGAGATCAAGGACAGGTATTCGCTGACTTTCCACACCGAAGATGAAAAGACCATCTTTTGGGGGGCCTCCGAAGACAATAAAAACAAGGCGATTGCTTTCGAAGACGTGCTCAAGCTCGAGGGCGAATCCTGGAACATTTCTAACCCGTCGCTGGTGACTCGCCGCTAGGGGCGTCGCGAGTGGGACGGGTGGGGCGCCTGTTAAGAAAACCGCATGTCAGCAACCCTAAAGTAGAGGTTGAGGGTACCGACACGCGGCAAAATGTGCGCCGAAATTACCCCGTTGTCGTTAAAGATGGATGTAACCGCCTCTCGCGAAAAGAGGCGCCTCCTCGTTTACATTAAAACCTTATTCGAAAGGCAAGAGACCCTCGTATGATCTCATCTAGCAACAACCTCGCGGACATCAAGGTCGTCGGCGTCGGCGGCGGCGGTGTCAACGCTGTCAACCGCATGATCGAAGAAGGGCTCAAGGGAGTCCAGTTCGTGGCGATCAACACCGATTCCCAGGCGCTGATTTTCTCTGATGCGGACACCAAGCTCGACATCGGACGCGAGGCCACCCGCGGCCTCGGCGCCGGCGCTAACCCGGAGGTAGGTAAGACCTCCGCAGAGGATCACAAGACCGAAATCGAAGACGCCCTCCAGGGCTCCGACATGGTCTTCGTCACGGCTGGTGAGGGCGGCGGAACCGGTACTGGTGCAGCCCCTGTCGTTGCCTCCATCGCGAAAAAGATGGGTGCTCTGACCGTCGGTGTTGTTACCCGCCCGTTCAAGTTCGAGGGCGCGCGCCGCACCCGTCAGGCCATGGCCGGTATCGAAGAGCTGCGCGAGGTCTGCGATACCCTCATCGTTATCCCGAATGATCGCCTCATGCAGCTGGGCGGCGAGGAGCTGTCCATCGTCGAAGCCTTCCGCGCCGCCGATGAAGTCCTGCACAATGGTGTGCAGGGTATTACCAACCTCATCACCATCCCGGGCATGATCAACGTCGACTTTGCGGACGTTCGCTCCGTCATGTCCGACGCCGGCTCCGCCCTCATGGGCATCGGTTTTGCTCGCGGGGATAACCGCGCGCTCAACGCTGCCGAGCAGGCCATTAACTCCCCGCTGCTGGAGTCGACCATGGAGGGCGCTAAGGGCGTTCTGCTGTCCATCGCCGGTGGCTCTGACCTGGGCCTCCACGAGGTCAACGCCGCTGCCTCCATGGTGGAGGAGCGCGCCGACGAGGACGCCAACATCATCTTCGGTACCATCATCGATGACAACCTTGGAGACGAAGTCCGCGTTACTATCATCGCCACCGGCTTCGACGCGCAGGCCAATATGACCGCCCAGCCGGCGCAGCCTGGCCAGACGCAGCAGCCAAGCTCGGAGGCTACCCCGGCTGCACGCCCGGGTTCCCTCTTCGAGAATCGTGCTGAAGCACAGCCTGAGAGCCCCGCCGCGCCGCGCACCGAGGCCCCGCGCGAAGAGTACACCCGCGCCGAGCCGCAGCGAGCTGACTCCCAGCGCATCGGCCGCGAGGAGTACACCCCGCGCCACTCCTACGAGCGCGAGCAGCCGGCTGAGCCGGCCCCGTCGAGCGGACTGTTTACCACCTCGGATCGCTTCCGTGGTGAGGAGTACCGCCGCGGCGCCGATGACGAGTACCGCCTCTCGCGCCCCGCTGAGCGCAACAGCCGTGACTTCGATGACGATGGCGACGACGATCTCGACGTGCCGTCCTTCATGCGCTAGTCCCAGACAGCTACTCTGGAGTGCATGCCAGTAAACGAGGAAGCACACGCAGCACGACGCCCCGTCCGCATGGTGTTTACAACCCGTGCCGGCGGGGCGTCGTCGTCACCCTATGACTCTTTCAATTTAGGCGATCACGTCGGCGATGACCCCGCCGCTGTAGCCGCCAATCGTGAGAGACTTCTCCGCGCCACCGGATTAGAGGACATCGTGTGGATGGAGCAGCTGCACACCAATACCGTGACGGTCGTGGGCGCCGAACATCGTGGCGCGAAAGAGCCGGTGCCGGCCACCGATGCGGTGGTGACCACCGAAAAACGCCTAGGCTTGGGCGTGCTCGTGGCTGATTGCACGCCAGTGCTGCTTGTCGACGTCTCCGCGGGCGTCATCGGTGCCGCCCACGCCGGGCGCCTGGGCGCGCGCAACGGAATCGTCCGGAACACGGTCAACACGATGATTGAGCTGGGGGCCACCCCTTCGTCGATTCAAGTGCTCATGGGGCCGGCCGCGTCTGGGCGTAACTATGAGGTTCCGGAGCACATGGCGGAGGACGTCGAGAAGCACCTGCCCGGCTCCAAAACCCGGACCTCTTCTGGAACGTGGGGCGTTGACGTGCGCGCCGGTCTGATTCGCCAGCTGATGGGGATGGGAATCACGGCCATTGAGTCGGATCCGCGCTGCACGATTGAGGACACAGATTTCTTTTCTTATCGCCGCGAGGGCGTCACCGGACGCCAAGCCGGCGTGATTTGGTTGGAGGATTAATGACTAATAACGATACTGCGCGCCGTGAAGAATTACGGGCTGGCCTGGAGTGCACCCGCGCGGATATTCAACGTTTCGCAGAGGCTGCTGGCCGCCCCGCCCCACAGCTGCTGCCGGTGACAAAGTTTCACCCTGCCGAAGACATTGCGCTGCTGGCAGAGCTGGGAATAACGGATGTGGCGGAAAATCGCGAGCAGGAGGCCCGCGCCAAGGCGGAGGCTCTGCCCGAAATGCGTTTCCACATGATTGGACAGGTGCAAACCAAGAAGGCGAACCACGTAGCGCGGTGGGCACACAGTGTCCATTCCCTCGACTCTGAGAAGCTGGCCCGGGGTCTTGACCGCGGCGTGGCTCTTGCCCAGGAACGCGGCCAGCGTGAGGACAGTCTTCCGGTCTATATTCAGGTCTCCGCCGATGGTGATAACGCGCGTGGCGGCTGCCCGCTGGAGGACGTACCTGCTCTGGTGGACATCGTCGAAGAGCTGGAGCATCTGCAGCTGTGTGGCTTCATGGTGGTTCCCCCACTGGGGAGCGAACCGGCGGAGGTATTTGCGCAGGTGAGGGTCTTGACAGATGAGGTGGCGGCCAAGCTTGGGCGGGACCTGAAAATGTCCGCCGGAATGAGCGCTGATATGGAGGCCGCGATTGCATCTGGAACGGATATCGTGCGTGTCGGAACCGGAATTATGGGAGAGCGCCCGCTAGGTTAATTGTCATTGCAAAAGTGCATTACAAGACAGCAAATGAACAGCACACACTAGGTCAGAGGGAGACCCAGAATGTCACTGATTGATAGGACTAAAGAGTTCTTCGGGCTAGGCCCGATGGACATGGACGCCGACGATGCTTATTACGCAGACGAGCGCGCTTATAGCGCTCCGGCATATGCACCTTCCTACGAGAAGCAGGAAGAGGAATTTGTCCCGACCATCGTGGCGCTGTCGCTCGTTTCCTTCGACGATGCAGCGAAGGTTGGTGGCCCCTTCCGTGACGGTGATGCAGTGGTCTTTGAGCTCACCGACGCTGACCGTGGCTCCGCAAAGCGCTTCGTCGACTTTGCTGCTGGCCTCTGCTTTGCACTGGAAGGCCGCATGAAGAACCTGACCAAGGGTGTGGACACCAGCCGTAAGGTTTTCGCCATCGTGCCGAAGGGCGCCGATATCTCCACTGTTGAGCTCGAGCGCGCAGCTCACCTGCGCTAGAAGTTTCAGGTTTCGACCGCTTCATCGCTCTACTCTCCTCCGTGTTGGCTAAAGGAGGGAGGAGGGTGGTGGAGCGGTTTCGTCGTTTTCTGTGGTGCGTCAATCCGGCCTAGTCGGAGCGGCATTCTCGGCGTCGGTGCGGCTGCCGCGGCGCCGTTTCTGTTCGCCGAGGGCGAACCCTCGGTCAGGGGAGTACCGTCCGCGGGGGTGGTTCGGATAGGCTCGGGCACTGTGAATGCTTTAGGTTCAATTCTGCTCGTCGCCGTGAGTCTTTATTCGTGGATTTTGTTGGCGCGCATCGTCATCGAGATGATTCAGTCTTTCTCGCGCCAATTCAATCCGCCCCGCTGGTTCATGATGGTTGCCGAGGTGCTCTTCGTAGTCACTGACCCGCCAGTTAAGGCGCTGCGTAAGGTTATTCCGCCGCTGCAGCTAGGGGGCATTGCGCTCGACGTTTCCATCATCGTTTTGTTCCTGCTTTTGTCCATTCTTTCGCAACTCATTGGCTGGCTATTTTTCGGCGCCAATGGACTTGCAATGTCATAAACGGGTGTATTAAACCCTCCTGTTAACGTTGAGACTCGTGCCAGCGTTAGATAATGTGTTGATTCGGATACAATGAGTTACCACAATCCGTATTATTAACCGCATATGTACCCGGCCTCTGGACCCTCTAGAGGTTTGACCGATTCGTAAGGGGAAGAGAAGTCAATGCCACTGTCACCAGCTGATGTACACAACGTCGCTTTCAGCAAGCCGCCAATTGGCAAGCGTGGCTACAACGAGGATGAGGTCGATCAGTTCCTCGACCTCGTTGAGGATGCTCTTGCTCAGCTGCAGGATGAGAACGATGATCTCCACGCCCAGGTTGAGGAACTGAAGTCTCAGGCTCCGGCCGCCGCTGCTGGCGGCGCTTCTGCCGCAAAGGTCGACGAGGCCGCTGTACGTAAGGAAGTCGAGTCCAAGCTGCGCGCCGAGTACGAAGCAAAGCTGGCTGACTCCAAGAACGAGATCGCCAAGGCCAAGGAAGAGACCAAGCGCGCGCAGGAGCAGGCTAAGGCCGCTCAGGCTCAGTCCGCCCAGACGCCGGCTGCTCAGGCACCGGACAACTCCGCGGAGCTCAAGACGGCTCGCGAGGAAGCTGCTGCCGCCAAGCGTGAACTCGAGGACTCCAAGAAGGAGCTGGAGCGCACCAAGAAGGAGCTGGAGTCCGCAAAGAAGAATTCCACTGGCTCTTCTGCCGCTGCTGTGGCTGGTGCAGGCGCTGCTCAGTCCAACGCACAGGGCCTCGCCACCCCAGACACCCACATGCAGGCAGCCCGCGTGCTGGGCTTGGCTCAGGAGATGGCCGACCGTCTCACCAGCGAGGCTAAGGCTGATTCCGAGTCCATGCTCGCTGAGGCTCGTACGGCTGCCGAGAAGCAGCTTGCCGACGCCGACTCGCGCTCCAAGGCCCAGCTCGCTGACGCCCAGAAGCGCTACGACGCACAGCTGCAGGAGGCCGATACCCGCTCCAAGAAGCTGGTGGCTGACGCCGAAAATAAGGCAAAGCAGACTGAGGCCGACGCTACATCCCGCGCCGAGGCACAGATTCGCCAGGCTGAGGAGAAGGCAGCTGCCCTGCAGGCAGATGCTGAGAAGAAGCACACCGAGGTCATGAACACGGTCAAGCAGCAGCAGACCGCTCTGGAGGCCCGCATCTCCGAGCTGCGTACCTTCGAGCGCGAGTACCGTACCCGCCTCAAGACCCTGCTGCAGTCCCAGCTTGAGGAGTTGGAGTCCCGCGGCACCGCTGCTCCGAACGGTGAAGCCGGCAAGTCCAATAATTAATCAGTGAATGAACGGCGTCCCTTCGGGGGCGCCGTTATTCTTTTATGTAGGTATACGTCCGTAGGTATACATTCTTTGTAGAGCACAGAGCCCTTAGTCATTGGTGAGGGAGGGAGAGCGCGCATGCTTATCGGCGCATTGCTGTTGGCCTTTGTCGCTTTCTTGGCCTTCGTGAACTACATCCTCACTGCCGCTGAGTGGTCTTTGTACCTGCTCTTCGCATCCGCCGGGGTGGGCATTGTTCTGTTCATCGCAGACACCGTGATCAAACTCCGCCGCAAGCACGACGAGTAACTAGGACCCCGCCGAAAGCCTGTGGCGTGCGTAGCTAAGGCACGACGAGTAGCCCTCGGCCCAGTGCTAATCCTGGGCGTCGGGCTGCTTTTGCGAAGAGTCCTAGTTGTGTAGCGCCTAGTCGTTTCTTTCCGGGGTTCCGAATAACCCGGGAGGCGCTTGCAAAGGGGTCGGCGGTGGGGGAGGGCCGTGTGTCCTTTTCGCTTTACCCCCGACCCGAGCCATGCGGCCGCGACCCGGCGGCGCATTCGGATCGTCTTGGTTCACCCCGTTGTGATAGGGGCAGAGCATCACCAAGTTTTCTTGGTTGGTGTACCCGCCGTTCTTCCACGCGATGAGATGGTGAACCTGGCATTCATCGGCCGGTTTCATGCACTTATCCCAAGCGCAGACTGGGAACTCTGCCATAGCCATAATGCGTTGCTTGATGCTGGCCGAGCGCTCCTCGTAGTAGAGGTTGACTGGCCCGTGATAGGGGTGGAAAAGGGTCGCGAGCGCTCCTTCTTTATCGATCTCACCGGCGATGAGCTTGTTGAGGTATTCCGCGCCGGTCATCGTGGCGCCGTTGGTCATCTGCAGGGTGATTTCCTCGCCGTCACCGTCGAGAATCTTCGTCATGGCCTCCAGTGGTACGAGGATATTAGTCTGTAGGCCGCGGCGTGGGGCAGCACCTTTGAAGAAGGCCTCGCGGATGGACTCGAGGGGGCGTTCACGGTTGACGGCGTCGCTAAGCTCTGCAATGAGCTGCGATGGCCCAGTGATTGCCATCGTCCACGGTGCATTGCGGCGGCGGTAAACAGTCACGCCCTCCTTCGGTGCGGCTGGTTCAGAGTGCTCCTTGAGCTTCTTTTTCGCCAGTGTTTCCATCGCGAGGGTATCGGCACTGGTCCGGCAGAGCTCTAGACGCAGCCTCCAGCCCAGTGCTTGCGTTTTGGCTTTGCGGGCATAGCGGTCGATGACCTCCAGCGTCGGTAGAGAGTGACCGCGTTGGCGTGCAGCTTTCACCGCGTCGCGTTGCATACGCGTCATGGCGGTCTTGCCAAAGAAGCTCGTATGCAAACGCACCAATTGCGCGGCGGTTTTGTCTGGGGAGCCGGCGGCGATGAGGTCTGCTTCAGACATGCCTTCGCACTCGGCGATGACATCGATGCCAGCCCCGAGTGCGTTGAGGAAAGTCTGTAGCGCGTTCATATTTGTGGAGCTTAAAACACCTTGTGAGCTGCGCGCATTAGAAAAAATGTTCCTGTGGAAAACTTTATCCCAGGTGCCTCTTTTATGTACTGGCGTTTCTATTTTGAGGCTTTCGGGAACCTGAGCCTGTGAAAACTTGACCGCCTCGCTATACTTTTAGACGTATGCAGTGAGCCGGCTATCACCGGGGAGCATTCCGGAAGAACGTGCTTCGCTCTTAGCGGAGCATTATTAGAACCGGGCGGGTAGGGACCGTCATCTCCTTCACATCAACGAAGCGGGGCGCCTCGGCGCCCAAGCGGGGTGGTACCGCGAGCCGCAAGGCGCGTCCCCGCCACAGCGAACGAGTGAAGGAATTTTTAGATGAGTAATAATCCCGCGAACGTCGGCAGTGTTTATCCCAAAGTCGATATGACCGCTGGCTCCTCGCGTTTCCCTGACATGGAGCAGGAAGTTCAGAAGTACTGGAAGGCCGACGACACCTTTAAAGCCAGCCTCGAGCAAACCGAGGGCTGCCCCGAGTACGTCTTCTATGATGGCCCTCCCTTTGCCAACGGTCTGCCGCACTATGGTCACTTGTTGACCGGTTACGTCAAGGACAGCGTCCCGCGCTACCGCACCATGGCCGGGAACCGCGTCCCGCGCGTCTTCGGCTGGGATACCCACGGCCTGCCAGCGGAGCTGGAGGCAGAAAAGCAGCTCGGCATCACCGATAAGGCCCAGATTGAGGAGATGGGCCTGGAGAAGTTCAACGAGTACTGCGCCAAGTCCGTCCTCGAGTACACCGATGAGTGGGAAGAGTACGTCAACCGCCAGGCCCGCTGGGTGGACTTTGAAAACGGCTACAAGACCATGGACTTGAACTACATGGAGTCCGTGATGTGGGCGTTTAAGGAGCTCTATGACAAGGGCCTGATCTACCAGGGCTTTAGGGTTCTGCCGTATTCCTGGGCTGAGCACACCTCGCTGTCGAACCAGGAGACCCGCCTGGATGATTCCTACAAGATGCGCCAGGATCCGACCCTGACGGTGACCTTCCCAGTGGCGGGCGCTGTGGAGGGAAGCGCGGCGGAGCAGACGTTGGCGGATAACGCCGAGCTTGCCGACGCCTCCTTCCTCGCCTGGACCACCACCCCGTGGACCCTGCCGTCTAACTTGGCTTTGGCGGTCCACCCAGAGGTCGACTACGTGCTGTTCAAGGCCACCGAGGGCGACTTTGCTGGCCGCACCTTCATCATGGCCGAGGCGCTTACCGGCACCCTGGCCAAGGAGCTGGGTGAGGCGGAAGTTCTCAAGACGTTCAAGGGCGCGCAGTTGGAGGGCTTCAAGTACCAGCCCATCTTTGATTTCTTCCCGGATGTGGAGAACGCCTACCAGTTGCTGCTGGCTGACTACGTCACCACCGCGGACGGTACCGGTGTGGTCCACCAGGCTCCGGCCTTCGGTGAAGACGATATGCTCACCTGCCAGAAGTATGGCGTGGGCCTGGTCATCCCGGTGGATGAGGACGGCAAGTTCACCTCGCAGGTGCCGCCCTACGAGGGCCAGCTGGTCTTCGACGCCAATAAGGCCATCATTAAGGACCTCAAGGAAGCCGGCCGTGTGGTGCGCCACGTGACCATCGAGCACTCCTACCCGCACTCCTGGCGCTCCGGCGAGCCGCTCATCTACATGGCGCTGCCGGCATGGTTCGTCAAGGTGACCGAGTTCCGTGACCGCATGGTGGAGCTCAACCACAACGAGATCGAGTGGCTGCCGGAGCACATCCGTGACGGCCAGTTCGGCAAGTGGTTGGAAGGTGCTCGCGATTGGAACATCTCCCGTACCCGCTACTGGGGCGCTCCGATCCCGGCGTGGATCTCTGATGACCCGGAGTACCCGCGCGTGGATGTCTACGGCTCCCTGGATGAGCTGGAGCGTGACTTCGGCGTGCGCCCCACCAGCCTGCACCGCCCGCACATCGATGAGCTGACCCGCCCGAACCCGGATGATCCGACGGGGAAGTCCACGATGCGCCGCGTGCCGGATGTGTTGGATTGCTGGTTTGAGTCCGGCTCCATGCCCTTCGCGCAGAAGCACTACCCGTTCGAGAACAAGGAGTGGTTTGAGACCCACTCGCCGTCGGACTTCATCGTGGAGTACTCCGGTCAGACCCGCGGCTGGTTCTACGTCATGCATGCGTTGTCCACCGCGCTATTTGACCGCCCGGCCTACAAGAAGGTTGTGGCCCACGGCATCGTTCTGGGCAATGACGGCCTGAAGATGTCCAAGTCCAAGGGCAATTACCCGAACGTCAACGAGGTCTTTGACCGCGATGGTTCGGATGCGATGCGCTGGTTCCTCATGTCCTCGCCGATCTTGCGCGGTGGCAACCTCATCGTCACCGAGCAGGGCATCCGTGAGGGCGTGCGCCAGGCTATCCTGCCGATCTGGAATGCCTACACCTTCCTGCAGCTCTACGCTTCCCAGGACGCGAAGTTCGATGTCAGCTCCACCAACGTTCTGGACCGCTATATCTTGGCCAAGACGCATGACTTGGTGAAGAACACGAATAATGCGCTGGCGAATACCGATATTGCTACGGCAACCGAGGAGGTTCGTCTCTTCGCGGATGCCTTGACCAACTGGTACGTGCGCCGCTCCCGCGATCGTTTCTGGGAGGGCGAGGAAACCCATGCAGAGGCTTTCAACACCCTCTACACGGTGCTGGAGACCGTTTCCCGCGTGGTGGCGCCGCTGCTGCCGCACGTGGCCGAGGTCATCTATCGCGGTCTGACCGGTGAGCGCTCTGTGCACTTGGCCTCCTACCCGAAGGCTGAGGACTACCCGGCGGATGCAGGCCTCGTGGCAGCTATGGACGCCACCCGCGCGGTGGCTTCGGCGGCGTCGTCTGTGCGCAAGTCGAATAAGCTGCGCAACCGCCTGCCGCTGCCGAAGCTGACCGTTGCGATGCCGGATTCGGCTCGCTTGGCCGACTTTAAGGACATCATCCGCGATGAGGTCAACGTCAAGGACGTTGAGCTAACCGATGACGTTGATGAGGTAGGCACCTTCGAAGTTGTGTGCAATGCCAAGGTGGCAGGCCCGCGCTTGGGCAAGGACGTCCAGCGCGCCATCAAGAACCTGAAGGCGGGCAACTATGAGCGTGACGGCGAGGAGGTTATCGTTGACGGCGATATCCGCCTCACCGCGGATGAGTACACGGAGCGTCTCAAGGCTGCGAACCCGGAGTCCACGGCGCGCGTGGACGGCGTGGATGGTCTCGTGGTGTTGGATACCAACGTCACCGAAGAACTGGAGGCTGAGGGCTGGGCTGCGGATGTCATCCGCGGCCTGCAGGATGCCCGCAAGGCCGAGGACTTCGTGGTCACCGACCGCATCACCGTGGTCCTGTCTGTCCCAGCGGAGAAGGAGGAGTGGGCCAATCGCCACCGCGAGCACATCGCGGCAGAGGTGCTCGCTGTTGACTTCGCTGTGACGACCGAGGCCCTCGAGGCTGGTGCCGACAAGAACGTCCACGACGTTCTTAAGGGCGTAACTGCCACGGTGGCCAAGGCCTAAGACGACAACGGCGACGTAAACGGTCGCAGAAAAGCTCCGTTCCCCGAATGCGGGAAGCGGAGCTTTGTGCGTCTGTGCACAGGTAGCGCAGGGCGCCGCGACTATTGCGGGCCGGTGCTAGCGGTGCTAGCGGCGGGTGCCTAGCGGCGGGTGCCGGGCAGGTGCGCGCGCCAGGCAAGGATGACGTTGATGAGGCAGACCAGCGCCAAGAAGCTGCCGATGCTGAACAAGGCGGTGAAACCGATATAAGGTGCAAGAGCGCTGAAGGCCATAGGGATGAAGAAGCCGGTGTAGGAAATGGAGTAGTATACGGCGGTCAGTCCGGCCAGCTCGCGCTCGCCCGCGATGCGCTGGACTTCAGACAAGCCGGCAACGAGTGCTAGGCCGTATCCCGCACCCATCGTCGCAGCGGCTGCGATGCCGAGCGGCAGGGAGAGCGAGTGGGCGGCGAAGGCCCCAAGGATGGCGCCGACGGTGATGACGAACATGGCAAGGGCTGAGGCGCGCGCAGACTTATGGGTATCTACCAGTCGGCCCAACATCTGGACGGCGACACCGCAGCCCAGGGTGATAACGGTCATCAGGCCGGAGAAGGCAATGGGGGCATTGCCTGCTGAATCGGATAACAGCTGTGGCAGCAGCGCGTAGGCTGCTCCCGCACAACCGAATACCCACGGGGCAACGGGCACGACGACGCGCAGGAAACGCTTGTGCGCGACGGCAGGAATGTGCAGCATCTCCAGCATGTCGCGCACCCGAAGCTCTAAAATGGTGGTCTTGACGTCGCCCCGGCTGGGCTGGCGAGTCTCCGGGGTATGGAGAATCCATACGGCGGTCAGCAACGTAAGCAGCATGTGGAGGATATATGCCGTGTGGGTCGGCCACGGACCCCACTGGGCCAGCACCGAAGCGATACCTGCCCCCACGAGGAAGCCTGCGGTCAAGCACAAGGACGCTTTGCGGGCGCCTGCCGCTGGATCTCCACCAGTGCGCGTGATGAGCTCCGTAATCCACGTTGAGCCCACGGCCATGACCAATCCCAGGGCCATGCCGCACAAGACGCGCCCCAGCGCGATGATGAGTGGCTCGTTGGGAGCGATGGATAGTAAGAAGGAGCCCGCCAAAGACAGCGGTGCTGCGGGGAGCAGTAGGGGGCGGCGGCCAAGCAGATCGGAGAGTGGACCGCCGATCAGCAGGGCGGGGATGATGCCTACCACGTAGGCGGCGAGGAGCCCGTTGACTGTAACCTGGGAAAAATTCGAGGTCTCGCGGTACATTACCAGCAGCGGGGTGAACTCGTTTCCGCCCCACGCCACGGCGATCATGGAACCGGCGACGGGAAACCACGCGCGCGTTGACAGCGGAGTTTCGGGGGAGTGGATGGGCGAGCCTGTGGAGGCAGTGCTTTCAGTGCCTTCAGAACTTTCAGCGATGGTGTCGGCTTCTGTACGGGCGTCGGATTGGGTAGCAGGCGCCTCGACAAGCGGGTTCGAATGCGCGGAGACAGTCACAGTTGCTTCCTTGAGGAATTGAGGTGGGAGTGGAGTTCGGTGAGGTAGGAGTCGATGTCGCCGGTGCGGAGGGCGTCGGCAAGCAAGGCGTGTTGAGCCACGAAGGCGCGGGCTTTTTCGACGCTGCGGCCAATGGCCGTGGCGGTAAAACGCTGTTGGCGCTCGCGCAGCGTGTGGCCAAGGTGGGCTAAGAGGCGGTTGCCGCCGTTGTCCATAATGGTCTGGTGGAATTTTGCGTCCAGTTGGGTGTAGGTACGCAGATCAGAATTGTTGAGGGCGGCTTTCTGTTCCTCGATGGTGGCATCGAGGACATCGGCAATGAGTTCACGTTCCTCGGGGGATAGCCCACAGATGTGTCGGGCAGAGTTCTCATCCACGAGGAGGCGGGCCTCGTAGACCTCTCGGATTTCGCGGGGGCTGATGGGCACGACCAACGCGCCGCGTTTGGGGTAAAGCTTTAAAAAGCCTTCCACCTCCAGCCGGAGGAAAGCCTCGCGCACCGGGGTTCGGCTCATCCCTAGCTCGGCGGCAAGGGCGGCTTCGGAGAGCATGTCCGAGTCATCGACTTCGTCATCGATGATGCGGCGCTTGAGGTGCTCATAGGCCCTTTCTGCGGCAGGTACCTTGTCTTTTTGCATGCATACATGATGCATGCAAGAGGGGCTTGATGTCTAGCGCCACACGTCAATCGTGGGGCATAGATCACTCATGCCACGCATGAGAGCTAGTTCTCTTTGCCTGCCGAGGGCTTTCTTGTGGATGCGAATATATGTTTTAGACTTGTAGCTATGCAGCGCTGGGTTCTTCACATCGACATGGATGCGTTCTTTGCCTCGGTGGAACAGCTCACCCGACCTACCCTGCGCGGCCGTCCGGTGCTGGTGGGAGGGACATCCGGCCGCGGGGTCGTCGCGGGTGCCTCTTATGAGGCGCGCGCTTATGGTGCGCATTCCGCCATGCCCATGTTCCGTGCGCAGCAGCTCGTGGGGTATCGAGCCGTGGTGGTGCAACCGCGCCGGGCGGTCTATTCGGCGGCCTCGCGCCGGGTATTTGGGATCATTGCGCAGCACGCCGGGGTCATCGAGCAGCTTTCCATCGATGAGGCCTTCATGGAACCGGCCGCACTGCTCGGAGCCACGCCCGCGGAGGTCCGCGAATGGTCGGAGAACCTGCGCCGAGTGATTAGAACGGAGACGGGCCTTCCCAGCTCTATTGGTGCCGGCGCTGGCAAACAGAGCGCAAAGATCGCCTCGGGGGAGGCCAAACCGGATGGCACCTTCGTGGTCCCGCAGGAGCGCTTCGAGGAGCTCATTCACCCGCTGCCGGTGGGCAAGCTGTGGGGTGCGGGGCCGGTCACTCAGCAGAAGCTTGCCGCCATCGGGGTGGAGACTATCGGCCAGCTGGCCGCAATGAGCCGCAAGGAAGTCGAGATTTCGCTCGGCGGGGTGGTGGGGGTGCAGCTGTGGGAGCTTGCCCAAGGAATTGATGAGCGCCCCGTCGCCCCGCGTGCGATTGCCAAACAAATCTCCACCGAGTTCACCTATCCCACCGACTTGTGCACGGCAGCGGAGGTGGATGCGGCGCTAATCCGCGCGGCGCATGGCGCTCATTCCCGTTTGCTGAAGGATGGCCGCGGCGCGCGCACTGTGACGGTGAAGTTGCGGATGACGGACTTTCATATCGAGTCGCGCTCAGCCACCTTGCCCTATGCCACCGATGACCTGAAGGTGCTCGAAGCCAAAGCACTGAGTTTGGCGCGCTACCCGGAAGAACTCGGTCCTATCAGGCTGGTGGGCGTGAGCTACTCAGGGCTGGAGGAGGCCCGCCAAGACGTGCTCTTTCCGGAACTGGACCGTGAGATCGTGCGCCGGGACCCGGACACGGACTATGAAACCGGGGTCAGTGATTATCTGCCGGGCAGCACATCGGCCCCAGTCAATGTCTCCTCCACGGCGGGTTCCGAAGAAGCGCCGAGCCGCCGGTGGCGCGCTACCCAAGACGTCTACCACCCCGATTTCGGCCACGGCTGGATCCAGGGTGCGGGCCACGGGGTGGTGAGCGTGCGCTTTGAAACCCGCGCTACGGGCCCGGGGTTCGTGCGCTCCTTCGCGGCTGAGGAGGAAAACCTCCGCCCAGCCGATCCGCTGGACTCATTGGCCTGGGAAAACATCCCGGTGGACGAAGACGCCGACCCGGAGGATGCGGTAGAGGACCCACCACGAGGGGACAGCTAGCCCGCAGTATAAGTCGTGGAGGGTGGCGCCGAACTAAACATCTCTGCCACCGGCGTGCCGGTGGCAAGTGCCGCGGCGAGCATGATGCGGGCTTGGCCGGCGCGGAATCCGCCGGAGGCCACCGCGCCCATTTCACCCAAGGTGGCGCCACCGCCAGCACCGCCATAGGCCAGCTTTGTGACTCCATAAGGCGTGCGGGTGCTAATCACCACGGGCACGCCCGCCTGCAGCGCGCGGGCCACCCCGGCACCCATCTCCGCGCCCATGTTTCCGGAGCCCATTGCCTCGATGACGAGGCCGTGGGTGTGGGGGAGGGAGGCGTCGACAAGCGTGGCACCGGCACCCGGGTAGGCCGCGATGATCTCAACTGGATGTCCGGCCATCGGTGCTAAGGGGAGGAGTGGTACGGCGGAGTCTCCCACCGGCAGCTCCTCAAAGCCGTTGAGCTGCGAAGTGTGCCACTTGCGCGCTCCGCGCCCAGGGATGGTCTTGCCGCCGAACTGCACCCACACGCCCGGCTTGCCGGAGCGCAGAAGCTCATAGGCCTCGCGTAGGTTGCGTGGGCCGTCGCCGTCCGGGTGGTCGAAGGCGCGCTGTGCTCCGGTGAGCACGATGGGGCCATCGCCCAAGTCAAAAAGGGACAGCGCCAGCGCGGTCTCCTCCAAGGAATCTGTGCCATGCGTGATGAGCACGCCGTCGATGTCTGGGCGGGCGAGCTGTTCGCGAACGCACAACAAAAGCTCATCGAGGTCGGCCAACGTAATTGAGCTGGAGTCCAGGGCGCGGAACTCCACCACCTCGATGTCGTGAGGGCTGCCCGCAGCGCCTAGGGATGCGGCCAGCTGCTGGCCGCTGACGGTGGGGACGAGGGAGCCGTCACGGACCGTCGTACAGGCGATGGTGCCGCCGGTGGCGATGAGTGCAAAAGTCATGCCAGCAGGCTACTACAGGCGCGCACCTGCGCGGGAAACCCAGGGCTGGGTTCGCGGGCGCTAGAGTAAAAGGGATAAACCACGATCCCCTACGTGAGGAGTATTTGTGAAATCCTTCAAGCTGAGCGCCGCCGTCCTGGCTCTGGGTGCCGCGACTGCCCTGTCCGCCTGCTCGTCTTCTGAGGATGCAGCGAGCGAGAGTAGCTCTGCTGCTAAGCCTTCGGGCGAAACCTCCGCCTCGCAGGCGGTCTCCACCGAGATGCCTACCGTGGAGCAGCTCAACGAGATCCTGGCCAAGGCCGCCGATCCGAACCTTCCCCAGGAAGAGAAGGTGCAGCTGGTTCAGGGCAGCGAGACGGCGCCGGAGCTTTTCGACGTCATGTCGCAGTCCCAGGCCGAGTCTGGTGCCACCTTCGAGGTCGTGGCTCCGGTCATCCCGGGCCTCGTGCCGGATTCCGCGCTGGCGACTGTCCACATCAATACCCCGGATGGCCAGCAGCAGACCGCCGACCAGGTGGAGTTCATCAACGAGGGTGGTACATGGAAGTTGTCTAAGACTTGGGCTTGTGTCTTGGTCACCAACATCGTCCCGCCGGAAGAGGTGCCGGAGATGTGCGCCGATTCCGTACCGGAGGACGCAGCGGCGCCTGCCGACGCCCCCGCTGAAGGCGAGGAAGCGCCTGCCGAGGAGGCCCCTGCCGAGGCTCCTGCAGCGGACGCTGAGGCTCCCGCCGAGGCCCCGGCCCAGTAAACCCGGCCGAGAAACCTAAGCGCCCACCACCCACTGGTTCTTCTGCCAGTCAGGCGGTGGGCGCTGTGTTTTCTGGAAACCCGTGATGCGGCTGCCGTGTGCAGTCGGATAGGCGGTGGCTAGTCGGTTGTGAACTCCATTTCGGTGGCGCTGGTCTGCACCACGCGAAGATCGGAGCCTTCCGCACCATAAGAAATGGCGGTGGTTACGGAGACATCGCCGGCGGTGGGAAGCGGCTTGGTCAGATCAACTGTGACCGAGCCCTCCGAGGTGGACGTGTGGTTTAGGACCTTGAGTTCTTTGCCCTGCAGTTCTTCGGGGGCGTCGGCGCCGTCAAAGGACAGCGCGCCCAGGGAAGGCCGCTGCTCCACCTTGACGCTGAGGGTGGCGATATCCCCGTCCAGCTTGTCCAAGGTATAGGTCGTGGTTTGCAGCAGCGTGGATTCACCGGTGACGCGCGATTCCACCATCCACCTGGCGCCAGGGCCGATTTCCTCATCCGGGAAGACGATGGGCAGGGAGGTCAGGCTGGTGATAGCGCGCTCGACTGTGCTGCGGGCCTGGTCGGTTGCTGCCTGCGGGGCCGCTAGGCGCAGAGAATTCATCTGTCCGGTATCCGTACCACGCCACCCAAATTGGAAGCCTTCAGCGGATGTGACGTCCGTGCCGTCGGCCTCAGGCTTGCCCACGGTGACGAAGGCGTTGCGGCTCGCCGGAAGCTGGCCTTCGACGTTCTCGGTGGCAGCTTCCACCGAAGCCTGTAGCGGAAGAGTGACCTTATCCTCGGCCGCCGGCGAAGGGGCAGCGCTGCCATCCTTGCGCAGCTGCTGGTCGAAGCCCGTGGCGACCTTGTAGGTCAGCTCCTGCGAAGCATCGAGATCCTGATAAGCCAGAACGCGGCTGGCGCCGTCACCGGGCTCCAAGAGGGTGACGCGCGGGGCATCGAGGGCCAAGCCGACCGGTTCTTCGACTGGCTTGGCTGGCTGGGAATAGGAACAGCCGGCGAGCGCGCCGCTTACTCCCAGGACGGTGGCGGACAGGACTGCTAGAGCTCTCACACGAAACACGCATTCCAAATTACCGGATGAGCCTGTTTAGAATGGAACGGGTGAAAGCAAGGAGTTATATCGGAGTGATGGTTGCGGTGGTGCTCGGTGTGGCCGCCGTCGACCAAGCCGTGAAGGCGCTGATGCTGTCCATCCTCACCGAAGGTGAAGCCCTACCTGTGTTCGGTGACTGGTTCCGCTTCTACCTTCTGTTTAACCCCGGCGCCGCCTTCTCCATGGGAGGGGAGGGCTCGACGTGGTTGTTCACTACCATCCAGCTGGTTTTCGTTGTCGGAGTTGCCATCGCAGCTCCGCGCATCCACGACAAGTGGCAGGCCATCGGGCTGGCCATGATTGCCGGCGGCGCTCTGGGAAATTTCATCGACCGACTTGTGCGCGAGCCGGGGTTTTGGTTCGGGCACGTCGTGGACTATATCTCCGTGGGCAGCTTCGCCGTATTCAATATCGCGGACGCGGCAATTACCTGTGGCGTGGTGGTTTTTATCATCGCGATGTTCTGGTCAGAGATGAAAGAGAAGTCACAAGAGCAGGAAGCGGGGGAAGCATGATGCGCGAAAGTCGTAGGTTGCCGGTACCCGAGGGCCTCGATGGCATGCGCGTGGACGCTGCCTTGGCTAAGCTCCTGGGCATTTCCCGCGCCCGAGTGGCCCAGTTGTGCACGGCGGGCGACGTGGAAATCGACGGCGAGGCAGTGGGCAAGTCCGAGCGCTTAAGTGCCGGCGGGTGGATCGACGTCATGATGCCAGCGCCTGAGGAGCCGCTCATCCCCAAGGAGGAGCTGGTGGAGGGCATGGATGTCCTCTACGCGGACGAGGACATCATCTGTGTGTGCAAGCCGGTGGGGGTGGCCGCGCACCCGACGTTGGGCTGGGATGGCCCTACCGTCATTGGTGGGTTGAGGGCGGCGGGCTATGCGCTTGCCGACGCCGGACCGACCGAACGCAAGGGCATTGTCCACCGCCTCGACGTGGGTACCTCCGGCGTCATGGTGGTGGCCGCCAGCGAGCGCGCCTACTCCCAACTCAAGAACGCCTTCCGCGAACGCACCGTGCAAAAGACCTATCACGCCGTGGTCCAGGGCCTGCCGGATCCTATCGTGGGGACAATTGATGCACCCATTGGCCGCCATCCTTCGGCGGGCTGGAAATTTGGGGTCGTTGATGACGGCAAACCGGCAGTGACACATTA
>DXEO01000009.1 GCA_019114925.1 Candidatus Corynebacterium faecipullorum
TATTTTCGCGCTAGCCTTGTCGAGTTTCCTCTGCCGCGGCAGGGGAAATTTTTATTTTCTTGGGGCTTATTCCCCAAGCCGGGCTGCCAGTGGTCGAGATCTCGGGTACGTTCGAAGGGGTAAAAAATTGCGCCAGTGTAGTGCTGTAGCGTGCTGCGAAATTCGATGATTCTCCGAAAGGTCTAAGGAATAATGACGAACCCCAACCAGTTTGGTGAGAACGCCGACAACAGCGATAGCAACGTGGGCGATAACAGCTTTAATGGTTCCAACGGCGAGAACGCTGGGAACGATAACTTCGGTAGCTTTGGCGGCTACGGCAGCACCCAGACCAACAACGATAGTTCGGCGTCTGGCTGGAATGCCCAGGACTCGAACTCCGGCTTTGGCTGGGGCGGTCAGGCAGGTTACGGCGATTACTCTGAGAGCTCCGCTGAGACTTCTTCCTTCGGTAGCGCCTCTTCCCAGGACTCGCAGCCGGACACTGGCCGCGAGGCTAAGGACAGCACGTTTAGCGAAGGCTTTGCTTCTTCTGAGCCCGCATCCGAGTCCGCTAAGGGCCAGGACACCCATTCCACCCAGGATTCCTTTGGCGCCTCCTATGCTTCTTACAACACCGATAGCGCTGCTGGCGCCGAGCACGCCGCTGAGTCGGCGAACTCGAACCAGAGCTACAGCAACAACGGCTATGGCACTAACGGCTATGGCAACGACGGCTTTGGCGGCGGTGCGCAGACGGAATCCAACCAGGGCCATGGCTTTGGGCAGCAGTCAAGCGATGGCTTCGGCGCCCAGGCTTCTCACTCCAACTCCACGTCCGGTTTTGGTAGCTACTCCCAGCAGAACCAGGGCTTCGGCGCCCAGGAACAGCAAGGTTTCGGCTCCCAAGGCCAGCAGGGCTTTGGTGCACCTGAGCAGCAGGGCTTCGGCCAGCAGAACTCGCCCTTTGCTGCCTCTCCGCAGAATAATCAGTACCCGCAGCAGGCCGCACAGAACGGTGGTTCTTCCAAGGGCACGGGTTTCTTCAAGGCGCTGTTTGATTTCTCCTTCAGCAACTTTGTCACCCTGAAGTTCTCCTCCTTCATCTACATTCTGCTCGTCATTTTGGCAGGACTCTCCTGGGCAGGATTGATCCTCTTCTCTTTCGCGGCTTTCGCTGACAGCTTTATCATCGGATTCTTGACGTTCCTGGGCGCTGTCATCTTTGGTGGAATCGGGTTCCTCTTCTATGTCATTCAGTTCCGTTTGATCTTGGAGTTCTTCGTGGCAAACATCCGTACCGCGCAGAACACCGGTGATCTTGTTGCCAAGGCAGACGGTGACAAGGTTTAAGCACAAGCCAATCTCCGCTCTGCTTTAGCGCAGACAGGCTAATCCCGCGGCCTTAGTATTCGAGGTCCGCGGGATTTTTCATGTGAGGGCCGTCTGGACTGTTTGCAGACTCCGCTAGCCGCCACGGATGGTTCCAGTCATATGGTTCGGGTCAAAAGGTTCATGTGACCCCAAACAAACCATCTGTGGGCACCAAGGAGGTTTACTTGCCCCCAGCTAAACCTTTTGAGTAGAACCAGGTGACCAGAACCATGTGGCGGGCCGGGGGGGTAGACGGGACAGCGCGCAACGGCGCTACTGGCTGCTTAGTCCAGCAGGGTGGCGACGGATTCGGGGTCGGCGTCGGAAAGCATCTGGCGGATGCGGTCATACTCCGCGTCCTCACCGATCGCTTTTGCTGCATGGCCCAGAGCAGCAATCGCGCGCAGCACGCCCTGGTTGGGCTCATGGGAGTAGGGGACAGGACCCCAGCCCTTCCACCCAGTGCCGCGTAGGCGGTCGAGGCTGCGGTGGTAGCCGGTGCGCGCATAGGCGTAGGCGGTGATGAAGGCGGTGGGCTCAGCGCCCGCGTGCTTCTTCAGCTCCTGCTCCGCCAGCAGTGCCCAGAGCAGCGGGGAATCCGGGTGGGCGACAATTCCTGCGGTGAGATCGGAGGTGCTGTCAGCACCCGGATCGGCGGGCAGCTTGATGGGCGGGGGAGCGAGCATATCTTTCATTTCCATGGCGTCCTACTCTAGCCATGAGGCGCCACGGCCACCAGAGGGGCGAACCTAGAAAGGGGCGAACCTTGGAAGGTTCGCCCGGAACTATACGGAGTTCGCCCAGAATTAGTGCTGGGTCCAGAAGTCGGAAACGTTGAGCCCAAAGGAGTACAACGCGCGGCGCAGCACCGGCAGCGAAAGGCCAATGACGGAAGAGGGATCACCCTCAATGCGGTCGATGAACCAGCCGCCGAGGGCCTCCAAGGTAAAGGCGCCGGCGCATTCCAGCGGCTCGCCGGTGCGGGCATAGGCTTCGATATCGGCGTCCGAGGCCTGGGCAAAGTGCACCGTGGTGCGCGAGGCCTCGACGAAGCGCTCGTTGCCGTAGAGCACGCAGTGGCCGGTGATGAGCTCTGCTGCGCGCCCGGCCTGCGCGTGCCAGCGCTCCACGGTGGCCTCGGGGGTGTGGGGTTTGCCTTGGAGGGAGCCGTCGAGAAGCAGCATGGAATCCCCGCCCACCACGACGTCTTCGGGATAGTCGGGGGCAATGGCCTCCGCCTTGGCAGTAGCTAGCGCGCAGACGATCTCGGCGGGCTCAGCACCCGCCAGGCGCTCCTCGATGGCCCGCTCATCCACGTGGGCAGGTGCAATGACGGGTTCCACGCCCGCACCCCGCAGGATGGACAGGCGGGAGGGGGACTGAGAAGCCAGAACCAGGAGCATGTGCTTAGTAGTAGCGGACGTTGCGGAAGGCGGACGGGTTGAACACGTCACCCGGCTGGCCCCACAGGTCGCGCTCGGAGCGGGTATCGGCGGCCTTGGCGCGCGCCTCAGAGTCGAGCTGGGTGAGCACCGTGGTCAGGGCCGCCACCTCAGCATCGGTGGGGTTGCCGTTGAGAACGGTAAACAGGGAAGCGGTCATAGGGAAACCTCTACAAAACGATATTGCCGTGTTTCTTCGGCAGGGTCGGAATAATCTTGCGATCCAGCAGGCGCAGGCCCTCAATGAGGGAACCGCGGGTGGCTGCCGGGGTAATGACGGAATCGACGAGAGCACGCTCAGCGGCCTGGTACGGGGTGAGGTAGGCGGCGGCTTCTTCCTCACTCAACTCCAGCTCAGCGGCTAGCGCAGGGGCATCGGCTACGGCAATCTCTGCCGTCGGCCAAGCATAGGACAGGTCGGCACCGAGCTCCTTGGAGCCGAAGGCGATGTATCCCGTACCGTGCGCGCGGCGCACGATGACGCTGATCTTGCCCACGCTCGCCGCAGAGTAGGCGTGCACGAGCTTGGCCAGCGCTGCCTTCTCCACCTCCAATGCCGGAGTGTCGACGAATTCGACGATGGGGGTGTTGAAGGCATCGCACAGTCGGATGAATCGCGCGGCCTTAGCGGCAGCTTCCGCATCGAAGGAATCGCGGTTGGCGATGATGCCCACCGTGCGGCCTTCCACGCGGCCGAAGCCGGTGAAGACACCGCGCACCTGGGCGCCGAGCTCGAAGACATCCTCGCAGGTGGCGGTGACCACGTTGGCGAGATCGACGGCGCCGTCATCGCCCACGAGGGTATCGAGGGCGTGGTCGGCCTCGCTGATGTTCTCCTCCACGGAGCCCGCAACGATGGTGGCATCAGTGCGGGGAGCGGCGGCACGGTTATTGGAAGGCAGGTAGGAGAGCACGCGCTTGGCGACGTTCACCTCGTGCTCCCCGTCCGCCTGCAGGTCACCGTCCGGAGCGATGACGACATCCGATAGCGCGGCCACCAGCGAGGCCTCCTTGGAGTCCGCGTAGACCGCCGTGACCTGCGGGATGAGACCGGAAGCGGTGGTGGCGCGGGCAAGGATGCGGGCCTGCATGGCGGAGGAGACAATGCCCTCCTGGGCGCGGGGCTTATCGCTGGCGACGAGTGCGACGATGGGCACGCCGGTCTTAATGGCCAGGTCATAGAGCTTGGTGACCTTTTCGCCATAGACCTCACCCATGGTGCCGTCGAACAGCGAGGCGTCCTGCGCATAGGCGCAGACCTTGCGGCCATCGACGGTGCCGAAGCCGGTGACGACGCCATCGGTGTAAGGGCGGATGTGCTCGCGGCCGAACTCGGTGGAGCGGTGGCGAGCGAGCGCATCGGTCTCCACGAAGGATCCGGCGTCAAAGAGCGCCTCGATGGCGCTGCGGGCCGCAGGAACCTCTCCCTGCGGCGCCCGGGACTCGGTGAGCTTGGTGCTCAGGTCCTCGATCTTGCCAGCGGTCGTCTTCAAGTCAGTCATGGGACACTAGTGTAATACAGTGCGTCTTCTGTACTAATCTGTGCCGAACCGAGCGCGGCCTAGAGCGGGATGTTGCCGTGCTTGCGTGCCGGGCGAGCCACGTTCTTGTCGGCGAAGAAGCGCAGATTTTTGGCGATTGCACTGCGGGTTTCAGAGGGAAGAATGACGGCGTCGATAAGCCCGCGCTCCGCTGCCTTATACGGGTTGAGCATGTGGTCCTCATATTCGCGCTCGAAGGACTTGGTCAGCTCAGCTACGTCGAGGCCCTTTTCGTGGGCAGCCTTGATCTCCTTGCGGTAGATAAAACCGACGGCGCCGGCAGCGCCCATGACCGCGATCTGGGCGGTGGGCCAGGCCAGGTTGACGTCCGCTCCCAGTCCCTTGGAACCCATCACACAATAAGCGCCGCCGTAGGCCTTGCGCAGGGTGACGGTGATCTTCGGAACGGTGGCTTCGGCGTAGGCGTAGAGCAGCTTGGCGCCGCGGCGCAGGATGCCATCGTGTTCCTGGTCAGCGCCGGGGAGGAAGCCGGGGACGTCGACCAGCATGATGATCGGGATATTAAAGGCATCGCAGGTGCGCACGAAGCGCGCGGCCTTCTCCGAAGAATTGATATCGAGGCAGCCGGCAAAGACCTGGGGCTGGTTGGCTACTAACCCTACGGTGCGTCCTTCGATGCGGCCGAAGGCGGTGACTACGTTATC
>DXEO01000010.1 GCA_019114925.1 Candidatus Corynebacterium faecipullorum
TAGGTAGCTCGTCGGGCTTTGGCGCGGGCTATAGCGTGTGGGTTATTCGGGTTGGTGATGGAAAAGAAGAAGGTTGCAGGGCGTGTAGTGGTGGTCATGGTCTCCCCCGAGATCAACAAGTATTAGAAGAAATGTTCTAACCATGATTCTAGTGTCACACACCCCACATGGGAATAGTCAGCGCTAAATTCATGTCAAGTCGTCACTATAAACGGGGGTAGCCAGCATGGGCTAGCCAGCACGTTCGATGTAAACCGGTTGGGGCTTCTGCCTGTGCAGAAAGGTGAAACGCCCCTCCAACGGTCAAGGGCAGCACGAAGGGGCGTGGGATGCATCTACTGGGCGTCGGAAAGCGCGTAAGCAGCGCCCGCACTTGCGGCGGTGACGGTCAGGACTGCCGGCCAGGAGCCAATCTTCTTAGCCAGCGGGTGCGAGAGGCCAAAAGCGCCGGTGTATAGAGCTGCCAGGCCAGCGGTAGTGGCCGGGTTCGTCTTAGCCCACCAACTACGGCCTGCCCAGACGCCAGCCGCAGCGAGCACAACGCCGCCAAGCGGACGGATTCCCGTCTCCCGCGCTGTGAGCCAACCGCCAATGAGTCCTAGTGTGACGGTCGCGGCCGTCGACACATCCTGTGGTTTCTTAATGTCAATCATTCCCATGTGCTTCAGTTTAGGCCGTGTGCGCGGATGGTGGCTAGACTTCGCTCCATGAAACTCGCAGCAGCCCCCATCTCAGAAAAGCAGGCTTGGCTCGCCATGGCTGCGCTGTCACTGGGTTTCTTCATGTCGTTGCTCGATCAATCGATGATTGCTGTTGCGCTTCCCGACGTCCGCCGCGAATTCAACGCCGACGTCAATCAGGTGCTGTGGGTCTCCGCGATCTATTTGCTTGCTGTGGTCGTACCCCTGTTATTTACCGGAAGACTAGGGGATATCTACGGGCAGAAGCGAATGTTCCAGCTAGGTAATGGCCTCTTTGGCCTGGGCGCGCTACTTTGTGCGCTTTCCCCATCCGTAGAGCTTCTGATTGCTGCTAGAGCTCTGCAAGGCCTCGGTGCTTCCATTCAAATGCCGCAAACCATGGCGGTGATCAACCGCATATTCCCCCGTGAGCGACGTGGGCGGGCGTTGGGGGCGTGGGGTGTAGTAGGTTCGCTGGCTACTCTTGCTGGACCGCTTGTGGGAGGCTTCGTCGTAGCCGCGTTTGGGTGGCAGGCAGTCTTTTGGATTCATGTTCCTTTCGTCATCGCAGCGATTGCCCTTTCTGGGCTGTGGGTTCCTGCCTTGCCAACGACGCCGGGGAGGATTGACTTCGTGTCGGTAGGGGTGTCGTTTATCGCGTTGACTTGTTTTGTCTTTGCGGTGCAACAAGGCCCGGAGACAGGCTGGCCGTGGTGGATTTGGGCGCTCCTCGCCGTCGGAGTTCTCGGCATGGTCATCTTCGTTCGCCTGCAATCAGTCCGTGGGATGGCAGCGCTTGTCCCGCTCGTGTTGTTCAAAGACCATAATTATTCCGTCGGGTCCGTGGCCATCGTCTCCATGGGTTTCATGGCGGCATCAATGATGATTCCCATCATGATGTGGCTGCAGGTTGAGAAGGGAATGTCCGCACGGGATGCCGGCCTGATTGTCACCCCGATGGCGCTAGTGTCCCTGTGCGTGTCGCCGCTAGCGGGGATTCTGGCCGATAAGCTACATCTGCGCCGCCTGGCAGTCGTAGGGTTCGGAATCCTGATCAGTACATTCATCTTGCTGTGGTTCCTTATGCATGCCGGAGTATCGGCCTGGTGGCTGGGCCTGCCGTGCGCAGCACTGGGTGCGGGGCAGTCCTTCATTTGGGGTTCGAACGCCGCGACGACGATGCGTGATATTGATGCACATCTCATGGGGGCGGCCTCCGGTGTGTACAACACATCGCGCCAGGTGGGGTCGGTGATTGGTGTCGCCGGAGTTTCGGCAGTCATGCAGGTTGCCGGTGCTGCGAATTCTCTGGTGCTCATCGCTGCCATATTGGCCGTGGGGTGCGTCTCCTCGCTCTTTTTTCGAGACACGCTCCACGCTGCTGCGGAAACTGCGAGTCTGCAGTGAAGCGAGTAGATTGGAAGACATGCGTCTTGCTGTACTGACATCCGGTGGTGATTGCCCCGGTCTGAATGCTGTTATCCGCGCGGTCGTTCGTACCGCTTCCAACGAGTTCGGCGATACAGTCGTCGGCTACGAGGACGGCTGGGTAGGTCTGATGGAAGACCGTCGCCGTGACCTTTATGACGACGCTGAGATTGACCGCATCCTCCTGCGCGGCGGAACCATCCTCGGTACCGGCCGCCTCCACCCAGATAAGTTCAAGGCTGGGCTGGACACCATCAAAGCCAACATGGCTGATGCCGAGGTTGATGCGCTCATCGCGATTGGCGGTGAGGGAACGCTGAAGGGCGCCAAGTGGCTGTCCGATAATGGCATTCCAGTCATCGGCGTGCCGAAGACCATCGATAATGACGTCAACGCTACTGACTACACCTTTGGCTTTGACACCGCAGTCTCCGTCGCTACCGACGCGATCGACCGCCTCCACACCACCGCAGAATCCCACGACCGCATTCTCATCGTTGAGGTCATGGGCCGCCACGTTGGTTGGATCGCACTGCACGCTGGCATGGCGGGTGGTGCACATTACACGGTGATTCCTGAGGTTCCGTTCGATATCGCAGAAATCACCAAGGCAATGGAGCGCCGCTTCCAGATGGGTGAGAAGTACGGCATTATCTGCGTTGCCGAGGGTGCGCTGCCCAAGGAAGGCACTATGGACTTCGAAGAGGGCGGTGTAGACCAGTTTGGCCACCAGACCTTCAACGGAATTGGTCAGGTCATCGGTGATGAGATCAAGAAGCGCACGGGCTACGACGTGCGAACCACCGTTTTGGGTCACATCCAGCGCGGCGGTACGCCGACGGCATATGACCGCGTGCTGGCAACCCGCTATGGCACCCATGCCGCCCGCGCTGCACACAACGGCCAGTCCGGCATGTGCGTGGCCTTGCACGGCGAAAGCATCGACCTCGTGCCGCTCGAGGATGCCGTGGGTAAGCTGAAGGTGGTTCCGGCCAAGCGTTATGCCAACGCTCAAGCCCTTTTTGGTTAAGCACCGATAGGGCTCACCCTTAGTTAATAAAGGAATCATGACAAGCGTATTAGCCTTCCTGGCTGATCAGCCGGTTCTCCTGGTCTTCCTGCTGATTGGCCTCGGCATGGCCCTCGGCGGTATCAAGACACGGGGCATCAGCTTGGGCGCGGCGGCCGTGCTTTTCTTGGGTATCGCCTTCTCGGCCGCTGCCTCCGCCGTTGGCGTCGAAGCCTCCGTTCCTCCCATTTTGGGAATGTTTGGTTTGGTGCTCTTTGCCTTTGGTATTGGCAACAACTCAGGCGTGTCCTTCTTCAAATCGCTGAAGACTGCGACCGGCCCCGTGCTTTTCATGATCGGAGTCTTCATCGTCGCCGCCTTCGCTGCTTGGGGGCTGGGGACCTATGTCTTTGGTCTGTCGAGTGCCACTATTGCCGGTACTTTCGCTGGCGCGGTGACAAATACTCCGGCTTTGGCGGCGGCTTCGGAGGCTACGGGCGATCCGGGCTCAGCAACAGTGGGCTATGCGGTGTCTTATCTGTTTGGCGTCATCGGTATGCTCGCGGCGACTGTGCTGGTGCTTCGCGACGCCGGTAATGACGACGACACCCTGTCACCCGTCACGCGCCAGCACATGCAGATTCTGCGAGAGACCTCCGTTGCAGAGCTCGCAGACATCGGCAATGGGGAAGTGCAGGTCACGCGTCTACGCCGAGTAGGCAGCAATGTCATCGTCCTGCCGAAGTTTTTTGATGTGCTACACCCCGGGGACGTTGTCACGCTCGTCGGCGCCCCCGAGGACCTAGACAACATCATTGAGCACGCTGGGCGTGAGTCGCCGCAGATTCTCAATGATGACCGCCACGAGCTAGATTTTCGCCGCATTACTGTGTCAGAGCACAACTTGGCTGGTCTGACCATCGCGGAGCTCAATAACCAGTTGGCGGATCGCTGGGGCGCGCGTATCTCGCGAGTTCGTCGCGCCGATAGCGACCAGGTCGCAATCCCCGAACACATCGTAGAGCTGGGGGACCGCGTGCGCGTCGTCGGTTCCAAGAAGTCTTTGCGGGAGATTTCTGCTTTTCTTGGTGATTCCTCCCAAGGACTGACGGATATCAACCCGGTCTCCCTCGGCTTAGGCATGGCCATCGGCGTTTTCGTGGGCCACCTCGAAATTCCGCTTCCAGGAGGTTCTTCCTTTAGCCTCGGCGCTGCCGCGGGCGTCCTCATCGTGGCGCTGATCATGGCGCGCATCGGGCGCATTGGCAACACGGTGACTGCACTGCCGCACTCGGCCAACACGATTCTTTCCGAGCTAGGCCTGCTGCTGTTCTTGGCGCAAGCCGGAACGAATGCGGGTGGGGAGATAGCCGGCGCCTTCACTGATGGCTCGTGGTGGAAAATTCTCCTGCTCGGTGCAATTATCACCATGCTGGTGGCTACTGGGTTCGCTTTTGTGATGCGGCGTTTCCTGCACGTTGGGGCAACAAAGACCGCGGGGGCCATGGCTGGCGCGCAAACACAGCCGGCGGTCTTGGCTTTTGTTAATAACCGTACGAATGCTGATCAGCGAGTCTCTTTGGGCTATGCCATGGTCTATCCGGCGGCGATGATCGCCAAGATTCTTATTACGCACGGCATCACCTTGTTGGGTTAGGCGGTTACGCACGGTGTCGCTCTGACATACTAAGATGGCACGCATGACTGCTGC
>DXEO01000098.1 GCA_019114925.1 Candidatus Corynebacterium faecipullorum
ACGTCCACCACACCTCCGATGTTTCCGAGATGACGGATATCCCGGCCGCCGCCCGTGAGGCGGTCCAAGAGCGTTTCTTCCCCACGCTCATGGAACCCATTCGGCAGACCTCCACCGACGATGGGGAAACCACCAAGTCCCTGTGGCGTTTGCACGATGGCACCCTGTTGGAGTCCGTGCTCATGCGCTACCCAGGGCGCGCCACCTTGTGTATCTCCTCCCAGGCTGGCTGCGGCATGGCCTGCCCATTCTGTGCCACCGGCCAGGGCGGGCTGGACCGCAACCTGTCCACCGCGGAAATCGTGGAGCAGTTTAGGCACGCCGCCCGCCTCATGGAAGAGGAAGGCGGGCGTTTAAGCAACGTTGTCTTCATGGGTATGGGTGAGCCGCTGGCCAACTATAAGCGCGTGGTTCATGCGGTACGCCAGATTACCGGATCTGATCTCAGCGGCTTCGGCCTGTCCCAGCGCAATGTAACTGTATCGACGGTGGGGCTGGCCCCGGCCATCCGCAAGCTCGCGGACGAGGATCTGTCTTGCACCCTCGCAGTCTCCCTGCACACCCCGGACGATGAACTGCGCGATACCCTCGTGCCGGTCAACAACCGCTGGCCGGTTGAGGAGGTACTCGACGCCGCTAAGTACTACGCCGATAAGTCGGGCCGCCGCGTTTCCATCGAGTATGCGTTGATCCGCGATAAGAACGATCAGGATTTCCGCGCCGACATGCTGGGCCGGAAGCTGCATGCGGCTCTGGGCTCGAAGGTCCACGTCAACGTCATTCCGCTTAACCCCACGCCGGGCTCGGAGTGGGACGCTGCCCCGAAGGCGCGTCAGGACGAGTTCGTTCGCCGCGTGATTGCGCAGGGTGTGCCCTGCACCGTGCGCGATACCAAGGGCGATGAAATCGCTGCGGCCTGTGGCCAGCTTGCCGCTGATGAGCGTGAGACTGCTTAGGGGCTTTGCTTACAGTTTCCTAACGATAGTTTTGCTGGAGAACAAGGCATTAATGGTTCTTGATACCGTTAATGCTTATGACTCATCCTTATCGTGAGGATTTAGCCGCTGATCCGCGCACCCAAGCTCTAGCGGTGCGTGATCTGTGCAAGTCCTTTGGTTCTCAGACCGCCGTCAACCACCTCAACCTGGACGTCCCGCGTGGTTCCATCTACGGATTAGTGGGGCCGAATGGCGCGGGCAAGACCACGATGCTGACCATGGCCTGTGGTCTCCAGCGCCCTGATTCGGGTCACAGCTTTATCGCTGGTCACAATGTGTGGGAGGAGCCCATTCCCGCCAAGCAGGCCATGGGATTGCTCATGGATGGGGCACCGGTCTTTGATCGCCTCACGGGCGCGGAGTATTTGCATTACCTCGGTGCTTTGCACAAACTGGAGCGCTCCGAGTCGCTGCGCCGTGCGCAGGAACTTCTCGACGCCCTCTCCCTCTCCGATGCCGCCGATAAACGCATCGCGGATTACTCCGCCGGTATGACCAAGAAGATCCTCTTGGCGGGAGCCGTCCTACACAACCCAGAGGTGCTCATCTTGGATGAGCCGCTGGAAGCAGTGGATCCGGTCTCCGGGCGCCTCATCCAGCAGATGCTGCGTGCCTATGCTTCGCGTGGTGGAACAGTCATTTTATCTTCACACGTCATGGAGCTCGTCGAGGGGCTGTGTGATCACGTGGCCATCATTAACGGCGGCCAAGTCATTGCCGCAGGCCACGTCGACGATGTTCGGCAGGGCCAAAGCCTCAGCGATCTGTTCATTGCGGCTGTCGGGGGACGAGACCTGGATGCCTCGAAGTTTGGATGGCTGCGCTCCCCGTCGGTGGGTGAGCGCGAATGACGTCTACTCTGTTCAGGCTTCACCGCACCCTGTGGTGGCGCAGCGTTGCTTCCAACCCGTCGACGCTCATCATGGGGCTCATGATGCTCATCTACGGAGCAATCGGTCTCCTGTCGCTCGCATTCATGGTGTATTCCAATATCACCACCCCGGGCCACGGTTACCAAGCGCTGACCGTCGGGGTGGCAGGCGGCATGCTCGTCTACGTACTCCTCGCTCTCTTCATGCCGGCGGGGGAGAACCAACTGAGCCCGACAACCTTAGGCGCCCTTCCTCTGACTCCCCGCGAGGTGCTTCCGGGCCTTTTCTTCTCGGGCCTTCTGACCACCCGCGCCCTCATGTCGGTCGTCTTTTCCCTGGTGTATGCGGTCATCGGAAGTGTGTTTCTGTTTCTGACGGGGCCTGGGTGGGCCGCAGTGCCCTTCGTCGTGGGCGTGGTTTTATCGTGCGCGACAACCATCATCTTCGGCGAATGCCTTGGCCAAGTGGCTTCCGCCATCGCAGATTCCCAGAAATCCCGCACCCAAATTGCGGCAATGGTGGTTATGGGCCTCCTGGTCTTTGGCATGCTGCAAGCCCAGAGCGTCTTGGAGTCTTTGCCGCCTCTTCACACGGTGGGTGCCGTTAGCGCCTGGACCCCGTTTGGTGCAGGGGTGGGGTGGGCGCTCGCGCTTGCCGACGGCCACTTCCTCACCGCCCTAGCCCAACTACTGATCGCGGTGGCCATCCTTGGCCTACTGGGCTGGGTGTGGTCGCGCCAGATAGCCGGCCTCATGCGCAATCCGGGCGCGGGTGGTGATGCAGCCAGCGAGGTGACAGGAAAAGGCGTATCCAAGTTGGAGTTGGGCGCGTGGTCTTATTCTAACCCTGCGGCGATGGAATATACCCGCGCGTTGCGTTATCTCACCCGTGATAAGCGGCAAACAGGAATGCTGTACATGATGCCTCTGTTTGGCGTGCTGACGCTCTATCAGTTGTGGAAGGGCGATGATTTCACCGCCTATTTCATGCTGTGCTTCAGTGCAATCGTGCTCTCTTCGCTCTTGGCTAATGATTATGGCTTCGATGGACCATCGAATTGGGTCCACATGGTGGCGCCGGTTGCCCCGCGCACCATCCTGCATGCGCGCCACCTCGCACACGTGACTATTCCTTTGATTGGGTTCGTTCTGCTTGCCGTAGTGACTCTTGTCTTTAGCGAGAATTTCACCTTGGGCTTGTTGAGCACAGCTGTGGCAATAGGCGTGTTCATCTCCACGGCGGCGGTGGGCTTGGGCCTGACTGTGCTCAACCCTTATCCTTTATCCGCTCCTGGGCAGAACCGGTGGAATGATAAGTCTGGGTATTCTGCTGGTGCTTTCCTCACTGCGTTTGTCGGCATGCTATTGGTGTGGGTGCCCGCGCTTCCCGGCATCGTGGTTTCTGCCTTCAGCTATGAGCGCGGCGGCTGGTTATTGTATGCTGCGTTGATTGTTTCCGTGCTGGTTCCGTCGCTTGTCTACGCCGGGGTCTGGCGGTTCGCCGGAAACAAGGCACAAGAGCGGACGCCGGAAATCTACGCCAAGGTCAACCGTTACGTGAGCTAGTGGACAATGGCAGACAGAAAAGAAAAGCTCCCTCTTTGCAGTTCATTCAGAACTGCAAAGAGGGAGCTTTGGTTAAAGCGAAGAAGCTTTAGTTGGTCACCGGCTTGGCAGCTTGGCGGCCTTCGGAAACACCGCGGAGGTGAGCAACGCGGGAGGGCTCAATGTTGAGGGCGCGCAGTTCATCATCGGTCAGGGAAGCGTAGACGTTGTGGACAGTCTTCTGCTCATATGCCCAATCCGGCTCCTCGTGGCCCACCGGCTTGTTACGAGCGGTCAGGGTGCGCACCTGGGAGAGCTTTGGCTGCAGGGCGTAAATCACCAGACCAAGGGCAATCAGAATTGCCAGGGCGAAGAGCCAGATCGTCTCCACGTGGCCCTTGTGGTTACCAAAGTTATAAGCAAGCAGGAACACGACGGACGTCCAACCAGCGATCTGTACGCCCGAGCGGCTGATGCGGGACCAACCGAAACCTGCGGACGGGACGTCATCGGTGGATACGCCGTCGAAAACCTGCGATGCCGGCTTGTGGGAAGACACTTGCTCTCCTTTGCGTGTACATGCAGCTCACCCTGGTTAGAACTAATTGATTCGAGCGAGCGCACGAAAAATGCCAGTTATTCTGTGTAGTAGTTTAAATGATCTAGCCGATAACCGCGATTAAACACCCCCGACTATCGTTAGCGCAGCGCTCACGACTCTTGCTTGGGTTGACCGGCTAGGGTTGAGAGGGTGAGTACCCAACGCATTCTTATTCTCGGCTCTACTGGCTCGATTGGCACCCAAGCTCTGGAGGTTATCGCGGATAACCCGGATAAGTTCACAGTCGTAGGCATTGCCGCCGGCGGTTCTAACCCACAGCTCGTCATTGAGCAGGCTCGTGCCCTCAACCTTTCGTTTGACCACGTGGCCGTCGCCAAGCCGGATGCGGCACGCGCCGTTTCCGAGACCCTCGGCGGCGCCGTGCTCTCGGGCCCAGACTCCGCCGAGGAGTTGGTCAAGACGGTGGACGCCGATAAGGTCCTCAACGCGCTTGTGGGTTCCATGGGTTTGGCCTCCACCATCGCCACCTTGGAGAAGGGCGAACTATTGGCGTTGGCGAATAAGGAATCCCTCGTTGCCGGTGGTTCCATCGTGACCCGCTTGGCGGGGGAGGGCCAGATCATCCCGGTGGATTCCGAGCATTCCGCCATGGCGCAGTGCCTGCGCGCAGGCAGCGACGTGGAGCTCGAGCGCCTCGTACTCACCGCCTCCGGTGGTCCTTTCCGCGGGTGGACCCGCGAGGAGATGTGGGATGTCACCCCGCAGCAGGCAGCACAACACCCGACGTGGTCGATGGGGCAGATGAACACCTTGAATTCGGCCACGCTAGTGAACAAGGGCCTTGAGCTCATTGAGGCGACCCTGCTGTTCGGCATCCACCCGGATCTCATTGATGTCACCGTTCACCCGCAATCCATTGTGCATTCCATGGCCACCTTCACCGATGGCTGCACGATTGCACAATGCTCCCCGCCGTCGATGAAGTTGCCGATCTCATTGGCGTTGGACTGGCCGCACCGCGTGCCGGGCGCGCAGCCGGCACTGGACTTTTCCACCGCACATGATTGGCGCTTTGAACCACTGGATGATGAAGCCTTCCCAGCCGTTCGCCTTGCCCGTGAGGTTGCCGCTGCCGGCGGCACCCACGCTGCCGTGTATAACGCCGCGAATGAGGAAGCAGCAGCTGCTTTCTTGGCGGGCCGCATTCATTTCCCGGAAATTGTTGACGTGGTTAGCCACGTCGTGGGGCAGGCCTCAGAGTTCGCTGGTGTACCCTCTAGCGTCGATGATGTCCTCGCCGTGGAAGGTGAGGCCCGCCGTCGCGCTAATGCGTTGGTGGATTCGCTCGCTCGTTAGAAAGCCTCTACTTTATGGCAAATGTCCTCGGTATTATCCTCTTCGCCTTGGGGATCGGCATCACCGTTGCCCTACACGAGGCAGGCCACATGTTCACCGCCCGCGCCTTCGGGATGCGCGTGCGGCGCTACTTCATCGGCTTTGGGCCGCGTGTTGCCTCCTTTACACGTGGCCACACCGAATACGGCCTTGCAGCTTTTCCAGTGGGTGGATTTTGCGATATCGCGGGCATGACGGCGCAGGATGAGTTCCTCACGGAGGAAGAGGAGCCCTATGCCATGTACAAGAAGCCGGCGTGGCAGCGGATCATCGTTCTGGCCGGCGGTATCACGGTCAACCTGCTGTTGGGGTTCATTATCCTGCTGATGATCGCGATGACCACGGGCTTGCCCAACCCAGACGCGGATGTTCGTCCACGTGTGGGGGAGGTCTCCTGTGCCGTGAACCAGAACGCCGATGGCGAATTAGAACCCTGCCAAGGGCTGGGCCCAGCCGGTGAAGCAGGCGTGGAGCCAGGGGATATCGTTGTAGCGCTTAACGGTGAAAACATGGACTCCTTCGCGCAGCTTCGCGATACCGTCATGAACTACCCCGGTGATACCGTCACCCTCACCGTCGAACGCGATGGAGCGCCGCGCGATTTCGATATCACTCTTGCTACGGTGACCCGGCTCAACGCGGAGGGGCAGCTGGTCGAGGTCGGTGCCATCGGCATGACTAATCAGATTATCGATATCAGGGAGACCTACTCCTTTGTCGACGCTATCCCGGCCACCGCGCGCTACTAGGGCTATGCCTTGAAAGCCACCGTCCAGGGTATCGCCCAGTTCCCGGCAAGGATTCCGGACGTGGTGGCTTCTATCTTTGGGCAGGAGCGTGATGTCAACGGTCCCATGTCCGTGGTGGGTGCCTCCCGCGTAGGTGGCGAGCTGGTAGAGCGCAGTCTGTGGTCCTCCTTCTTTATGATGCTGGCCACCCTCAATTTCTTCCTCGCGCTGTTCAACCTCATTCCGCTTCCGCCTTTTGATGGCGGTCATATCGCTGTAATTTTCTACGAGAAGATCCGTGACGCCCTGCGCCGGCTTATGGGCAAGGAAGCGAAGGGCCCGGCGGATTACACCAAGCTCATGCCAGTAACCTATGTGCTGGCCTTCGTTCTCATGGCGGTGGGTGCGCTCATCATGATCGCGGACGTGGTCAACCCAATTCGGCTGTTTGGCTAGTGATCCGGCCGCCGTATGCGGTGCTAGAGTAGGGGCGTTAAAACCCAATTAGCAAGGAGCACAGATGTCGACCCCTATTGGTCTTGGTATTCCCGACGGCCCACCTCCCACCTTGGCGCCGCGCCGCAAGACGCGTCAGCTCATGGTTGGCCAGGTAGGTGTGGGCTCTGACCACCCCATCTCCGTGCAGTCGATGACCACGACGAAGACGCATGACATCAACGCCACCCTTCAGCAAATTGCTCAGCTGACCGCTAGTGGTTGCGATATTGTCCGCGTGGCCTGCCCGAAGACCGTGGATGCGGAGGCCTTGCCGGCAATTGCGCAGAAGTCTCCGATCCCGGTGATCGCCGATATTCACTTCCAGCCCAAGTACATCTTCGCCGCCATCGATGCCGGCTGTGCCGCTGTCCGCGTTAACCCGGGCAACATCAAGGAATTCGATGGCCGCGTCAAGGAGGTTGCAAAGGCAGCCGGCGATGCTGGTATTCCGATTCGCATTGGCGTTAACGCAGGATCCCTGGACAAGCGCATCATGGAGAAATACGGCAAGGCCACCCCGGAGGCTCTTGTTGAGTCCGCACTGTGGGAGGCTGGCCTCTTTGAGGAGCACGGTTATGGCGATATTGCTATTTCCGTGAAGCACAATGACCCGGTCGTCATGGTGGAGGCCTACCGCCAGCTCGCTGCTCAGTGTGACTACCCGCTGCACCTCGGCGTTACCGAGGCTGGCCCCGCATTCCAGGGCACCATCAAGTCTTCGGTCGCTTTCGGCGCCCTGCTTGCCGAAGGCATCGGTGACACCATCCGCGTGTCCTTGTCTGCGGACCCGGTCGAAGAGATCAAGGTCGGTGACCAGATTCTGCAGTCCCTCAACTTGCGCCCACGCAAGTTGGAGATTGTCTCCTGCCCGTCCTGTGGACGCGCACAGGTGGACGTGTACAAGCTGGCTAATGAAGTCACCGAAGGCCTCGACGGCCTAGAATTCCCACTCCGCGTGGCCGTCATGGGCTGCGTAGTGAACGGTCCGGGTGAGGCCCGCGATGCTGACCTCGGCGTAGCTTCCGGCAACGGCAAGGGCCAGATCTTCGTCAAGGGCGAGGTCATCAAGACCGTTCCGGAATCCAAGATTGTGGAAACGCTCATCGAAGAGGCAATGCGCTTAGCAGAAGAGCAGGGCTTGGAAGCCGTGGAAGGCGCCAAGGCTGAGGTCCGCGTTACCAAGTAGCCCACCTGCGGTGTGGGGCGGCCGTCGGGCCGCCCTTGGCTGCTACGCTGCCCAACCATGAAGAAGTTCGTGGCGCTGCTCGGTGCGGCAAGCATCGCGGCGTCGTCCTTGGTGGGATGCACCCCCAAGCCGGTGTCCGCGCGCCCAGTTGCTGAGCAA
The DNA here is from genome assembly GCA_019114925.1 of Candidatus Corynebacterium faecipullorum. GTDB lineage: Bacteria > Actinomycetota > Actinomycetes > Mycobacteriales > Mycobacteriaceae > Corynebacterium > Corynebacterium faecipullorum. Next base: position 7,943 of record DXEO01000098.1, read on the forward strand.
TTCCTGGAAGACATGGAAACCCGCAACAATGAGGACCTAGCGCAGCTCGTTGATGACAGCGCCACCGCTACGGATACCCTCGACGCTACCTTCGCGGGCCTGCAAGCAGAAGGCCTCGACGTTGAATTGACCGACGTCGAGCAGGAGGAAGCCAAGGCGACTGCGCACTATTCAGTAACGTGGACCTTGCCGCGTAACCGTTCTTTGCGCTATGACACGTCCATGTCCTTGACACGCAAGGATAAGGACTGGACTGTCAGATGGCAGCCCAGCATCATCCACCCTGACCTCGGTGCGCACCAGCACCTTGAGCTGCGTTCGATCGCTCCGAAACGCGCTGGCGTGGTCTCCTCCGATGGGGTGGAACTCATGTCTCCGGGCTTGCAATACCGTCTCGTCGTCGACACCGACGCCGTAGATGATCCCCGCTCTGTCGCCGCAAAAGTATCCGGCGCGCTGAGTCAAGCGCATCGGGAGGATGATTCCTTCCCCGAAATTGATTCTGGAGAGCTCGCCAAGAATTTCGAAGAGGTCGATGGTGCTTACTCGGTCACCATGCTCAACGAGGCTCAGGCAGCACGGCTGCGCCCGGTTCTGGAGAACCAGAAGGGGATTCGCTTCAACGAGGAACCCGCGCTTATCACGCGCGATACTGGTTTGGCCCCGGAAATCCTCGCCCGCGTGCGGACGATGGTCTCTGAGGACGTCGACGGGACTAATGGCTGGTCCGTCTCGGTAGTCAACGAGCATGGCGCCGCGCTTTCCGACGTCGAGTATCACGAACCCGAGGCAGCTCCTTCTGTCAAAGTTTCGCTGGACTATGACGTCCAGCGTGCTGCGCAAGAAGCGGTCAATCTGCGCCCCGAGTATGAGGCTATGATCGTGGCCATGCGCCCTTCGACGGGCGAGATACTCGCCGTTGCCCAAACCCCGGAAGCGGATAAGAAGGGTGATATCGCCCTCCAAGGTCAGTTCCCTCCCGGCTCGGTGTTCAAGATCATTACGGCTTCGGCGGGCGTCGACAAGCAAGGCCTTTCGCCAGACTCCATCGTGCCGTGCCCCGGAACCATGAACCTGTATGGGCGAACCGTGACCAACTACAACGGCTTCTCCCTCGGCTCGGTGCCGCTGCGCCAGGCCTTCGCGCAATCCTGTAACACCACCTTCGCGCAGATCTCGACGGACCTTCCGAAGGGAGAGCTGCGCGATGTGGGCAAGCAATATGGTCTGGGCATCGACTATGAGGTGCCCGGCATCTCGACTCTCACCGGTTCCATCCCCGAGGGTGAAACTCCTCTGGAGCGCACGGAAGCTGGCTATGGTCAGGGCCTAGACCTTGTGTCTCCCTTTGGCATGGCCCTTGTCTCATCGACAGTTGCGGCAGGCAAGACCCCGACGCCAACGCTCATCGAGTCACGCGAAACCAAAGTCTCCGAGGAGGTCCCCGCGCCCAGCGAGGAAACCCTGGCTCAAGTGCGTGACATGATGCGTCAGGTAGTGGCGAGCGGTACCGCCGCTGGAATGCAGGCCCAGGGGACCGTCTATGGCAAGACCGGTGAGGCGGAAATCAACGGCGGCTCGCACGCCTGGTTTACCGGATTCCGGGATGATGACATTGCTTTCGCAACGCTCGTCGTCTTGGGTGGTGGCTCGACCATTTCGGTCAATATCACTGATAATTTCCTGCAGCGTCTGGACGCCCTCCGCGCGGAAGGCCACGGTGAGGTTGCTCCCGCACAAGAGCAGTAGCGCGTGCTTACTAGTGCGCCAGTAGTGCTCTTTGTCGGGTGCTGGGCAAGAGGGCTACCATGAGTAGTTATGACTAAGCGCGCGATGCTGAAACAAGAAAAAGATACCCCCATCCGCAAGGTACCGAAGGATATTGAGCGCCCAGAGTACGTGTGGAAGGACACAGTCCAGGAAGCTCAGGGTGAGCCATTCGTTCAGACCCCAGAGATTATTGAGGCCATGCGTGAGGCCTCCCGGATAGCCGCTAACGCCCTTCAGGAGGCCGGAAAGGCTGTGGCACCTGGTGTGACCACGGATGAAATTGACCGCGTGGCTCACGAGTACATGTGTGACCACGGCGCCTACCCGTCGACGCTGGGATATTTGGGCTTCCCGAAATCTTGCTGCGTCTCCCTTAACGAGATCGTCTGCCACGGAATCCCGGATACCACGGTGATTGAGGACGGCGACATTGTGAACATCGACGTCACTGCGTTCAAGAATGGTGTGCATGGCGATACGAACGCCACTTTCCTTGCCGGTAACGTCACCGAGGAACACAAGCTGCTGGTGGAGCGCACCAAGGAAGCGATGATGCGCGGCATTAAGGCCGCTAAGCCGGGCCGTGAGATTAACGTCATCGGACGCGTCATTGAGTCTTATGCTCACCGCTTTGGCTACAACGTGGTCACTGACTTTACCGGTCACGGTGTAGGCCCCACCTTCCATAACGGGTTGGTTGTGCTGCACTACGATTCCATGACCTACCGCGATATCCTCGAGCCTGGAATGACCTTGACCATCGAGCCGATGATTAACCTGGGTTCGCTGGATTATGAGATTTGGGATAACGGTTGGACCGTCCAGAACACCGATGGAAAGTTCACAGCCCAGTTCGAGCACACCATCGTCATCACCGATGATGGCAACGAGATTCTCACCCTTCCGGATGAGGCCTAGCGTTTAAGCGCAGAGCGCTTATACATTGCCAAAACCAAACAAAGCCCTCCGCGTCTCCGTGGGATTCACAGGACGCGGAGGGCTTTGTGCTGCCAGCTACGAAGGTGAACTAGAAGGAGACGTTCTTGATGGCCTGACCCACCTACTCAGGGATAACGCCGGAGTACACCGCGCAGCTGTAGAAGGCAACGGGGGAGGAAACAGCAGCAGCAACCATAGCGATGGTGCCGCCGAATGCAACAGTGAGAGCGGTAACCCCGGTAATGGCGGCCTTGCGAATGCGGATGGTGTGAATCCTTTTAAACCTCGAAGGAACTGGTTTAACTATAGGGTGCCCCAAGCCAGTTGAGCGATTTTAGCGTAAACAGGCTCTTCCGGTTTTGGAGTGCGTAGTGGGGTGAGGTAGAACACGACGGGTTCAGCGGGTCACCACAACATATAGGGATCCCTGGTGTGAAGATGAAAGTTGTTACACAACCATCTAAACCCACCAGGGACCCGTACTGTGAAGCCTACTGGAAACCTCGTTGCCGACACCATCTGCCGTACCGCGGAAATCGGACTTGCCATCACCGGTGCCGCTGATGCCGGAGCGTTGACCATCTTTGAGGCTAGGCCAGTAGCCGTTTTCGGCGTGTGCCCGGACTGCGGGCAGGCTGGCAAGTTACGTGACCACGTCACCCGTCGACTCGTTGATCTTCCTGTCGTCGGATTCCCCACTAGGCTGCACGTAAAAGTCCCCAGATTCTTATGCACAGCCGACTTATGTAAGAGGAAGATCTTCCAAGAATCTTTAACCTGCGTGGATGACGGTGCCAAGCTTACTCACCGAGTCACCCGCTGGATCTTGCAGCGCCTAGCCATAGATCGAATGAGTGTGTCCGCTACCGCCAAAGCACTCGGTGTGGGCTGGGACCTAGTCAACCAGGTCGCACTGGATGCCTGCCGCCAGCTTGTCTACGGCGACCTGACCACCTAGACGGGGTTCGCATCCTCGGAGTCGATGAACAAGTATGGAAACACACCCGCAAACCAGGCCAGGCATCAAACCTGGTGACCATACTCGTTGACCTCACCCCGCTGGTGGACGGGCGTGGGCCTGCT
>DXEO01000099.1 GCA_019114925.1 Candidatus Corynebacterium faecipullorum
CCCCGGCACCCATGTGGCAGTCAAGGCCTTCATGAAGAACGGAATTGACTGGGTGGTGGAAGACAACCTGGAGGACCTCGTCACCGGAATGAACCGCATTGCACCTGAGGACTCCCCCACCATTGAGGTAACCCAACTTAGAAAAGTCCTGGAAGATCGCGATTCCCAGCTGGATAACCCCTTCAGCAAAGACGCCCAAGTCAACTACCTCCGCGTTGCCCGCGGATTCTTAGGCGACAAGCTCATTCGCGTTGCTCCCCCGCACCGAATCCTGGATGACACCAAAGGCCCTCTCATCGCAGTGCGATTGAAGTTCCTCACCCGGAAGACGCTGGGTGGCCTGGAAACCAACCTGAACGGCCAGTGCCTTAACCCCGATGGCACGGTACTCCCCGGCCTCTATGCCTGCGGCGAAGCCTCCGGTTTCGGAGGCGGCGGCATGCACGGCAAGAATGCTCTGGAAGGCACCTTCCTGGGCGGGTGCATCCATTCTGGCAAGCGCGTGGGCGAAGCTTTGGCGCGCGGATAGCACGGTTTTCTAATACTGTCGGGCACTATGAACCTCGCTAGGAACGTCCGTATCGACGTGGAGAATCCCTTCTTCACCACGTCCCGCTTCGTCGCCGCCCCCGCGGAACTCACCGTGGGCGAGATGATGATCATCGTCCACGCCGCGCTCGGCCTTGAACCCTCTCATCCGGGAATCCTCGTGGGCGAGGAAGGCACGCCGATCGACGTCCTCACCATCATTGACCAGGACTTTTTCGAGACCTTCCGGGAGGTGGCGCACTACCACCCCTCGGAGGGCGCATGGAATATCAGCATCAGCGTGGCGGACACCTCACGCGTCGTCATGGGCCTGCCAGCCCTCATCGCCGGTGAGGGCCCCGATCTCATGAGTGAGCTGGGCAGTGCCGAGGCTATGTTCAAGGTGGTCCTCGATGTCCAGGCGACCATGGCCTACATGGCTGTGCCTACTGAGAGCATGGAGCGCATCTTCGCACTCTTCCCTAACTTCACGCTAGACCAAATCCATCAGCGCCTCACCACGTTCTTCCCGCCGGCCGTGGCGCAGCGCCTGGCCACAATGGGCACGGAGGCTGCCAACCTGGAGGGCGGCACCAAGCCCGCGTTGCCTGGGGATCTCCCCCTCGACCCCTTCCGCTCCACGCCCTTCGAGGACATCCCGGTGCCCTCCTCGGAGATGCTGGAGGAATGGCGCGCGGAAATCCACGAGGCCTACCCGGAGCTGCGGCCTGACTATGAGCTGCCGGTGCTTGACGACGCCATCGCCGCCCACGTAGGCCAACGCGTGCGTGAATACCTCGAGGTCATCGAAGAATTTCCGCGCCTCACCGGGGCCGGCTACCTGAAGCAGGCGGCTGTCTCGCGCCTGAAAGAAGGCCTCAACAGCCCCAATGATTTTGATGAGGTCAAGCGCGAGGACTACCACCAGCCGCTGTTGAACCTGCGCGGATTCCTCACGGACCTGGACTGGGTCAAGACCACAACAACGCAGATCAAGCTCACCAAATATGGCCGCAAGGCCATGAGCGATCCGCTCTGGGCAACGCAGGTCATCCTGAACAACATCCCTTATGCCTACGCCGAACCGGAAGGTATTCCTCAGCTCTCCTTCGAACTAGTCCATTTATTCCGCGGTGAGTGGGAGTTCAACCCGGAATATGACTACACGCACGCCATCACCCGCGATTTGCTGTTCACGCTGGGCATTCTCGAGGATGATTCCACATTCCCTGACATCACCGATGGCTGCGAGGGCTTCCTCGGTGAAATAATCACCAAGGTGCGCCAAGAACTGAACCAAGAGCTGGATTAACTCCAAGGCACGGTCTTCTCGACACCATACCTAGGCGCCGAACTGCCCGATCTGCCAAACTTTCCGCTCAGTATTCACTGAGCGGCTGTAGTTTCGTCAACTAGGGCAGTTGGGGCCGCCATCTAACCCGACTTAGGTCACAGGGCAAGCACCGCAACGTCACTGTTAACACTGCTGCCTGGTGTTGTGCGGCGGTGGGGTGGGGTTGTTCCGCGTTAAATCCGCCTAGGTCAGGAAGGCGTTCTACAAAAGGCATCTTTGGGTCTAAAAACGCCATGTGCACTGAGTAAATGGCGTTTTTAGCCGTGAAAACGCCTTATGACTGATGCCTTTTGTCAGACGCCCTTTGTCAGTTGTCTCCCGCATGTCGATGGAAACACGCAGACGTTGCGCGTTACGAGAGGAGTGACGAAGGTAGTCCGTTTCGTGAAGATACGTGCAATGCTTTACGGAAACGGTCATTGCGACCCGACTTAGGTCATAGGGCAAGCGCCGCAACGTCACTCTTAACACTGCTACCTGGCGGTTTTCGCGGTTGAGGTGGGGTTTTCCGCACCAAAATGACCTAAGTCGGGACGTCTAAGCACACGCCTAGACACAAAACTTCCCAGACTGCCAATCTTTCCGCTCAGCATTTACTGAGCGGAGCTGGTTTCGTCAACTAGGGCAGTTGGGGCCCCGATTTATCGGGGCCCGGTGGTTTTATTTGACCACCAGGTTGACCATGCGGCCGGGTACGTAGATCTCCTTGACTACGTTCTTGCCTGCAGTCAGCTCAGCGATGCGCCCATCTTCCTTGGCAATGCCCACGACCGTGGCTTGATCGGCATCGGCCGGGATCATTACGCGTGCCTTGACCTTGCCGTTAATCTGCACCGGAACCTCAATCTCGTCGTCGACGAGGTACTTCTCATCGAACTCCGGGAAGGATTCGTACGTGATGGTCTCGTCATGGCCGAAGCGCTTCCACAGTTCCTCCGCAATGTGCGGGGCAACAGGGGAGACCAGCTGCGCCAACGGCTCGACGGCCTTACGCGGAGCACCCTTCGGATAGGTCTTGGTCAGGTAGTTCACGTACTCGATGAGCTTGGCCACCACGGTGTTCAGGCGCAGGTTCTCGTAGTCATCACGCACGCCGGCGATGGTGCGGTTGAGGTGCTTTAGGTCATCTTCGGAGAGCTCTGCGTCCGTCGTGCACAGCTCGCCGGAGTTCTCGTCGACGGCTAGGCGCCACAGGCGCTGCAGGAAGCGCTGCGCACCGACGACGTCCTTGGTTGCCCATGGGCGGGAGGTATCCAGCGGGCCCATCGACATCTCATAAACACGCAGGGTATCGGCACCATAGTCGCGGCAAATCTCATCCGGGGCCACGGAGTTCTTCAGGGACTTGCCCATCTTGCCGTACTCCTGGTTGACCTCTTCACCGTTGTAGTAGAACTTGCCGTCCTTCTCCTCAACCTCGGCGGCTGGGACGTAGACGCCGCGGGAATCGGTGTAGGCATAGGCCTGGATGTAGCCCTGGTTGTACAGGCGGCGGTAGGGCTCCTTGGAGCTCACGTAACCCAGATCGAAGAGGACCTTGTGCCAGAAGCGGGCGTAGAGCAAGTGCAGCACGGCGTGCTCAACGCCACCGACGTAGAGGTCAACGCCACCCGGGTCGTTGGCGCCGTGCTCTTCTGGGCGCGGTCCCGTCCAGTAGCGCTCATTCTCCAGATCACAGAAGATCTCGTCATTCGTCGGATCGATGTAGCGCAACTGGTACCAGGAAGAACCTGCCCATTGCGGCATGACGTTGGTATCGCGGTAGTAGGTCTTGGGGCCATCCCCAAGTCCCAGGTCCAGCTCCACCTCAACCCACTCGCGGGCCTTGGCCAGCGGCGGCTGCGGGGAGGAATCGGCATCATCCGGGTCGAAGGAGACCGGCTTGTAGTCTTCTACCTCCGGCAGCTCGATGGGCAGCATCGACTCTGGCAGCGGGTAGGCCTGGCCGGCCTCGTCGTAGACGATGGGGAAGGGCTCGCCCCAGTAACGCTGGCGGGCAAACAGCCAGTCACGCAGCTTGTACTGGATCTTCTCGCGGCCCACACCCTGTTCCTCCAGCCACGGGATGATGGCTGCGATGGCCTCATCCTTGGACATGCCGTTGATGTCTAGGGAATCGTTGGCGGAGTTCACGGCCTTGCCGGACTCCGTGTAGGCCTCCTTGGTGATGTCGCCGCCAGCGACTACCTCAGTAATCGGCAGGCCGAAGACGGTAGCAAACTCGTAGTCACGGGTATCGTGCGCCGGGACCGCCATGATGGCGCCGGTACCATAGCCGGTCAGAACGTAGTCCGCGATGAAGATCGGGACCTGCTTGCCGTTGACCGGGTTGGTGGCATAGGTACCCAGGAAGACACCGGTCTTTTCCTTGTTCTCCTGGCGCTCCAGATCGGACTTCGCGGCAATAGAAGCACGGTAGGCTTCTACGGCCTCCTTCGGATCATCGTGGCCGAAGGTCCAGCGCTCATCCACATCATCCTCGTAGGGGATGGGGGAGAGGAGGGCGTCGACAAGCTCATGCTCTGGGGCCAGCACCACGTACTCCGCGCCGAAGAGGGTATCCGGGCGAGTGGTGAAGACATCGATGTTATAGCCCTCAGCGTGGAAGGTGACCTCCGCACCGCGGGAGCGACCAATCCAGTTGCGCTGCATGGACTTGACCTTCTCCGGCCAATCCAGAAGCTCCAGGTCATCGAGAAGACGGTCGGAGTAGGCGGTAATGCGCATCATCCACTGCGACAAGTTCTTGCGGAAGACCGGGAAGTTACCGCGCTCGGACTTGCCCTCCGCGGTGACCTCCTCATTAGCCAGTACCGTGCCCAGGCCCGGGCACCAGTTCACGGTGGAGTTGGACAGGTAGACCAGACGGAACTCATCGAGTGCCTTGCGCTGCTCTTCCTTGCTGAGGTCCGCGTAGTAGCGGCCGTCCTTGGTGGTGCGCTTGCCCACCTCAAGCTCCTTGATGAGCTCAGAAATTGGGCGCGCCTTCTGCTGCTCTTCATCGAACCAGGAGTTATAAATCTGCAGGAAGATCCACTGCGTCCACTTATAAAACTCCGGGTCAGTCGAGGCCAACGAGCGGCGTGGATCATGACCCAGGCCGAGAAGACCCAGCTGGCGGCGCATATTCTTGATATTCGCCTCCGTCGTGGTGCGCGGGTGCGTACCCGTCTGGATGGCGTACTGTTCTGCCGGCAGACCAAAGGCGTCATAGCCCAGCGTGTGCAGGACGTTCTTGCCCAGCATGCGTTGATAACGCGCGTAGGTATCCGTAGCGATATAGCCCAGCGGGTGGCCCACGTGAAGGCCCGCGCCGGAAGGGTAGGGGAACATGTCCTGGATGTTCATCTTCTCCGCGGGAAGTTCCTTACCCTCCTCCGCGAGCGGACCGACTGGGTTCGGCGCATTAAAGGTGCCGTTGTCCTTCCAGTACTGCTGCCAGGCGCTTTCAATCTGCGCGGCGAGCTCCGGCGTGTAGCGGTGGGTGGTGTTATCGCTCGGGTTAGTCATGGTTAGACAGTGTAGTCACCGAACGGACATCTCCCCAGTTAGACCCAGGCAAGCCGCATTCTGCTCCGTAGCACGGACACGCGACTGCCGACGCCCCCCTTGTTCCCCCTAGGCATCGCCTTTAAAATTATCATTGTTCTACTGTTCTACATTTGACTATTCCAAGGTTCACCAGTCAACGAACAAGGACGCAGAGCACCGACCCACCGGACGTTCAGGCAAGGCGGTTAAAGCGATGACCAGCATTCCGGCCACATAGTGCGTGCGGTAGCTGCCGGAATCTTGAGCCACAACCCGGAGCCTTTCTCACAGCCAAGCAACACAGAGTATCTGACTTCCGGGACAGACGTTGTATCGCTACTGGAGAGGGAAGACCGCTTGTGATGATTAATGCGGTTACTTCGGCACTAGCATGCACGCTTAAAGCGCCGAGGTTTTAGCCACGCCGCGCCTTTTCTGCCACTTCCTTGCGGGCGTTTTTTAGGATCTGCGCAATGTCGGCTGCGTCTGCAGTATCTACGTCATAGGCACCAGCCGCTTGCGCCTCAGCCATCAGCTCTCGCAGCGCTTTACGACGTTCAGTCCGTTGCCTATCTCGGTACTGCAGTAAGTCAACGAGTCG
>DXEO01000100.1 GCA_019114925.1 Candidatus Corynebacterium faecipullorum
GATGAAGCCCACCAGGTTCAGGGCAGTGACAGCAAGGCTCGCACGCCCTTAAAGGGCGAACCCCTCCTACTGAGGCCAGACTGACGGAGAACTCGGCGATCTTAGAGACAGCACGCCCGGCGATTGGAAGATCGGTTGACGGGGATATCGATGAACGCCAGTTGCCTCCCACCCACTGGCCCCGTGCCGTGGGTGCACCCATGGCCCTTTAAGGGACAAGACGCGCTGTCCCGCTGGTTATCGTGTTCGTAGCTGCAGGAAACACCCCTACCCAGGAAAGGACTATTCGTGACCAACCCAACAAGTGCGTGGAAGATTGCCACCGCTATTGCAGTCGTGGGCGGTTTCCTCCTGCTCATCCTGTACGTGGGTTTAAGCCGCTATTACAACGCCCAAGAGCTCGACATGCTTGTCGAAGGTGCCAACGCCAACGGCCAGAACTACTCAGTGACAATCCACAACCAGCTCACCGGCAACTACTCATTCCATGCCGAATAACCAAACAAGTTAATGCGCAGAGCCGAGAGCCTGTTGGGCTCTGCCTTCCACAGGGTTAGATCATCCAGCCCACGACGTGGGTGAACCTGCGCCAGTGCGTGGGCGTGGGGCCTGCCCTTTAGTACTGAAGGTTTTGTAGGCCCGATGCCATGCTAGGCAACGGTCACCCTATTCAGCGTCGGTGGACAGCGCCGCCACAAAGGCCTCCTGCGGCACCGAAACGGAACCGATGGACTTCATGCGCTTTTTACCGGCCTTCTGCTTCTCCAGCAACTTGCGCTTACGCGAAATATCGCCGCCGTAGCACTTAGCCAACACGTCCTTGCGCATCGCGCGGATGTTTTCACGCGCGATGATCTTCGAACCAATCGCCGCCTGGACAGGTACCTCGAATTGCTGGCGTGGAATGAGCTCCTTGAGCTTCTTCGTCATCTTATTGCCGTACCACTGCGCGGAATCGCGGTGCACAATGGCGGAGAAGGCATCCACCGGATCACCGTTGAGCAGGATATCCACCTTCACCAGGTCCGCCAGCTGCTCGCCGGCTTCTTCATAGTTGAGGGAAGCGTAGCCCTTGGTACGGGACTTCAACATATCGAAGAAGTCGAAGATGATTTCACCCAGTGGCATGGTGTAGCGCAGCTCCACGCGGTCCTCAGACAGGTAGTCCATGCCGCCCATCTGTCCGCGCTTGGACTGGCACAGCTCCATCGTCGAGCCCACGAACTCCTCAGGCACGATGATGGTCATCTTCACAATCGGCTCGTAGACCTCACGCAGCTTGCCGCCAGGCCAGTCCGACGGGTTGTGCACCATGGACTCCTCGCCGTCCTCCGCCACCACGCGGTAGGTCACCGACGGTGCCGTGGAAATCAGGTCAAGGCCAAACTCGCGCTCCAGACGGTCACGCGTGATTTCCATGTGCAGCAGACCCAAGAAGCCACAGCGGAAGCCGAAGCCCAGGGCAACGGAGGTCTCGGGCTCGAAGGTGAGGGAGGCGTCGTTAAGCTGCAGCTTCTCCAGCGCGTCACGCAGATCCGGGAAGTCCGCCTGGGAGATGGGGAACAAGCCGGAGTAGACCATGGGGTTGGGGTCAGCATAGCCCTTGAGCGGCTCGCTTGCGCCATTCGACGCCCACGTAATCGTGTCACCCACCTTGGTCTCACGCACGTTCTTCACGCCGGTAATCAGATAGCCCACCTCACCCGGGCCCAGCCCCTTACACTTCTGCATGGTGGGGCTGACGATGCCCACCTCCAGCAGCTCGTGGTTAGTACCCGTGGCCATCATGGTGACCTTCTGGCGCGGGGTCAGCTTGCCGTCCATCATGCGGATATAAGTCACCACGCCGCGGTAGGTGTCATAGACGGAATCAAAGACCATCGCGCGGGCCGGGGCATCCTCGCCGAACTCGGAGGTCGGCGCCGGGATAAGCTCCGCCACCTTGTCCAGCAGCTCCGGCACGCCCTTGCCGGTCTTTCCGGAAACGCGCAGCACCTCTTCCGGCTCGCAGCCGATGATGTGGGCAATCTCTAAGGCGTACTTCTCCGGATCCGCCGCGGGCAAGTCGATCTTGTTAAGGACCGGGATAATCTCCAGGTCATTTTCCATGGCCAGGTAGAGGTTGGCCAGGGTTTGGGCCTCGATGCCTTGGGCGGCGTCGACAAGCAGGATGGCGCCCTCACAGGCTTCGAGCGCACGGGAAACCTCGTAGGTGAAGTCCACGTGACCAGGGGTGTCGATCATCTGCATGACAATCTCCTGTCCCTCGAACTCACCGGAGCGAGGAATCCAGGGCAGGCGCACGTTCTGCGCCTTAATGGTAATACCGCGCTCACGCTCGATATCCATGTTGTCGAGGTATTGGTCGCGCATATCGCGCTCCTCCACCACCTGCGACAACTGCAGGATGCGATCAGCCAGCGTCGACTTACCGTGGTCGATGTGGGCGATAATGCAAAAGTTTCGGATCTTGGACGGATCCGTAAACGTAGTGGCCGCGAAGTTTGTAGACATGTGTTTAGAATAGACGACATGTCTAGGTTGGCACGCATTCTCGGTATCGGAGGCCCTGAGCCTGTCGACGTCGGTCTCGAGCGCATCACCGAAGGCCTAGGACTAAACCAGAATGATTCCGTGACGGAACCACGCAAAGCCGCCGACATTCGCGTCGAAGGTGCCGAGGCCCACCCGCGCAGCGTCTTCTTCACCCCCGACATGGACGGGCAGGCGGACTCCGGGGAAGTCGTGTGGGTATGGGCGCCCTCGGATGGCAAACAGTCCCCGCCGCGCGAGCGAGCCGTGCTGATTGTTTCGCGCACGCGCACCACCGTGCTGGGCCTGCTCATCTCCTCCAACCCGGGCCACGCCAACAAGGAGGAATGGCTCGATATCGGCACCGGAGAATGGGATGAATCCGGCCGGCAATGCTGGGTGCGGATCGACCGCGTGCTGGAAATCTCCGAGGAACAATGCCGCCGCCAGGGCACTCTTTTCCCGGAGCGACGCTTCGAACGCATTGCCAACCGGCTGCGCTCGCGTTATCACTGGGCCTGATTTGGGGATTCGGCCCGCTCCCTGCTAAATTTTCTGGGATGCCGGGGCACGCTGGCGGTCAGGACCTTGGGTCCGCCTTCCTCGGTTGCACATTCCTACGACTCTAAGAGGTATAACGATGGCAAACATCAAGTCCAAGCAGAAGCGCATCCTGACCAACGAGAAGTCTCGTCAGCGCAACAAGTCCGTACGCTCCGCCGTGCGCACCGAGATCCGCAAGTTCCGTGAGGCCGTCGCCGCTGGCGACAAGGCTGCAGCCGAGAAGCAGCTGCGCGTTGCCTCCCGCGCACTGGACAAGTCCGTGTCTAAGGGCGTCTTCCACCGCAACACTGCGGCTAACAAGAAGTCTGGCATGGCCACCGCCTTCAACAAGATGGCCTAAATGAAGCCGCTCCTGAAGTGGGTGGGGGGAAAGCGCCAACTGCTGCCCGTTATCCACTCCGTGCTGCCCGAGAGCTTCGACACTTATGTCGAACCTTTCTTGGGCGGCGGAGCGGTTCTTTTTTCTTTGGCGCCCGAACGCGCCCGGGTCAATGACCTGAACACCGAACTCATCACCGTCTACGAGGTGGTCCGCGATAACGTGGACGAGCTCATCGCCCTTTTGCAGGGCTATCCGAATGACTCGGATTTCTTCTACGAGATGCGCGCCCGCGACCGTGAACCGGGTTTTGCGCACTTAAGCCCCGTCGAACGTGCTGCCCGCACGATTTATTTGAATAAGACCTGCTACAACGGTCTTTACCGGGTGAATAACGCTGGCCAGTTCAACGCCCCGTTTGGCCGCTATGCCAACCCGAAGATTTGCGATGAACCCAATCTGCGCGCGGTTTCGGAGTACCTGTCTACCCACGACGTGACGTTTTATAACGGCGACTACGCCGCGGTGGAGGCCAACGAGGGGGATTTCGTTTACTTCGATCCGCCCTATGATCCGGTCAACCCCACGAGCAATTTCACCGGCTACCAGTCGGGTGGCTTTGGCCGCGCGGACCAGATTCGGCTGAAGGAAACCTGCGATGCCTTGGATGCGCGTGGGGTGAAGTTCCTGCTGTCGAATTCCGCGACGGACTTCATCAAGGAGTTATACGCGGATTACCACATCGACATCGTAGGCGCCACGCGCGCGGTGAATTCCGTGGCCTCGAGGCGTGGCAAGGTCGATGAGGTGCTCGTGCGCAATTATGCTTAACGACGCCGCCTGGGACCTCGTCTACCCCCACATCGCCGCCGACATCGCGGACCAGGGCTTCGCGATACTGCCCGCTACGAAACTCAAGGAGCTATCGGGCCGAGAGCCTCGGTTGATGGCCAAGCATGACTTTTCGGCGGCGCGCCCCGAGGTCTTTCGAGAGCACGGGTTGTCCATGCTGCCGATTCGCCGCGATGCCTATCTGATTGGCCGCTTTGACCTGTACCAGCCTTTCCCGGAGCAGGCTGGGCCGCTGAAGTCGATGCCGGTTCCGCGGCACATCCAGTCCATTGACTTCGAGAACCTAACCTCGGAGGCAGCAGCACTCACCGCGGCGAGCTTAAGCGGCATGCTCGATGATTTCCTGGGCGGTGAGTTGGTGCCGACGGTCAGCGGGCGCATGTCGACGCTCACGCTTCCCATGCGTATCGGCGGGCGCGACATGGTGGTGGACCGCGCCCAGATGGAGATCGATGCCGGCTTCGAATCCGCCGAGCACCTCGTGCTCGTGGAGGCGAAGAACCACCTCTCCCCCGACTTCAACATCCGCCAGCTTTATTTCCCATTCCGCCGCTTCTCGCTGGCCTTGGAGAAGAACGTCGTGCCGGTGTATCTGGTGTATTCTAACGGCATCTTCCACTTCTACCGCTACGCGTTTAGGCAGCCGGAGGACTTCCGCAGCATCGAGCTGGTCAGCGCGGCACGCTATGTGTTGGGCGAATCTGGTGTGACTGAGACGACGGTGCGCGCGGTGTTGGCGCGCACACAGGTCGAGGGCACGCGTGTTCCTTTCCCCCAGGCGGACTCCTTTGCGCGGGTCATCAGCCTGCTGGAGAACCCAGTGGCCAAAGCGGAGATGCCCGAGGAATTCGGATTTACCCCGCGCCAGGCTGATTACTACGCCAACGCCGCCCGTTACTTAGGCCTAACCAAGCTCAGCGGCACGCGCGATGAGCGCAACCTCACCCTCATCGGGGCGCTGGCCTCCCGCCCGGTGTTCCGGGACATGGTGCAGCACGTCGTAGATACCCGGCGAGCAGTGAATAAAGAAGAGGCAATGGTTTTCATGCACGCGGCCAATCTAGGCCTGGGTGATACGACCCTGCGCCGCCGTTCCCGCACGGTTGCGGCGTGGTCACAGTGGCTGGCGGAGCTCCTCGAACAGCCTTAGGCCGCAGCGCGGCGGCGCCAGCGCCAAAGACGCTGGGCGGGGCGGAACTACGCTAGGCGGAACTGGGGCGGGTTAGGTGGCTTGGATGCCGGCCCACACCAGGGCGCAGCCAGCCACCACGAAGAAAACGCCGGAGGCGATGTCAATCCACGGCCCTGCGGCGAGAAGGCGGCGGCGAATCGCGCGCGTAGAAATCACCGTCGAGAGGAAAACGAAGAGCAGGTAGCTCGACAGCGACAAGCTCAGCACCAGCGCCACCGATACCCACACCGGCGGGTGCGGCGGCAGCAGCGGAGCGACCATAGCGGCGAGGAAGAGCACGATCTTCGGGTTGGACAGGTTAGTGGCCAAACCCGTGCGGAAAACCTTGCCCACCGAGCCCAAGCGAGCGGCCGCCTCTTCCTCATCGACGGGCGGATGCTTGCGCAGCTCCAACCCAGAGCGAATAGACAGCACGCCCATGAACACGAGGAAGCATCCACCAATCACCTGAATCAGGGAGAGGACACCGGGGAAGGCGGTGAGCAGGGCGGCCGCGCCGAACACGGTCAGGGTGCACCAGAACAGCACGCCTACCTGGATGCCCGTCGCCGCCGCAATGGCGTGGCGGCGCGAGCGCGTGGCATAGCGCGTGACCAGGACGATGTCGGGGCCGGGCGCTGCCGCACCGACGAGGTTCATCAGGAGGATGGCCGCAAACGCGGACCAGCTCATGACAGGCGCTCGAGAAGGTCCTCGCGGCCAAACATGCGGGCCGAGTCGAGGGCATTGGGCTGGCCGGCGGAGGGGTCGGCGCCGGCGTCGAGAAGCGCGTCGATCACCGCCTCCTCCTTCTTAAAAATCGCCCCGGCCAACGGCGACTGACCACGATCGTTGAGGAGGTTGACGTCGGCCCCCGCCGCGGCGAGCTGGCGTACCAGCTCCGCGTGGCCGTGATAGGCGGCAAGCATGATGAAGGACTGACCGTCCTGGTTCACCATATCCACGTTGACGCCCTGCTTGATGTACTCGAGCAGCGTGGCATCGCCGTTGCGGGCAAAGTCGAAAAGCTTGGTAGCAAAGTTCTCGATATCATCCATGGAGGGTTAGTCTAGCGCGCCAGTTCCGCCACCCGTTTAACGGCCGCCTCGATGGCAAAGTCCTCATCGCCACCTTGGCCCTTGACCGCGGCATCCAGCTCCGCCATGAGGATGACGGCCTTGGTGATATTCTCCCCCGACCAGCGCCGCGCTACCGGTTGGGTGATCTTCACCGCGTAGGGCGCCATGCCGGTCTGGGAGGCCAGCGAATACTGATCCCCGCGCGCGGAGTAGAGGCGCGCTATATTGCCCACTTTGTTCGCCAGCGCCGAGGCGATGGCCACGGGGCTCGCCCCCAACTGCAGCGCCCGACGGCACGTGGAAACCGCCGCCTCCACGCGGCCAGCCACAGCAGCATCCGCGATATCCCAGTTGGCCACCTCAGCCACGCCCACGTAGTAGGCGTGCACCGCCTCACGGGTTACCTTGCCCCCAGTATCAAAGACCAACTGCGAGATGGCGGAGGCGAGTTCGCGGAGGTCGGAGCCGACGCCGTCGAGAAGCGCCTGCACCACATCCGGGGTCGGTCGCACCCCGTGCGAGGCGAACTCACGGGTAGCCCACTGCGCAAGCTCGTTCGGGTAGAGGGAGAAGACCTCATGTACCTCGGCCGTCTTGCGCAGTGCCGCGATGAGCTCCGGCGGTTTCTTCTTTTTCTTCAGCGTCTTCGCTGTCACCGAGTACAGCAAGATGAGCGTGATGCCGGGCATGGGGTTGGCGCAGGCGTCGAGAAGGATCTTCGTGACCTCCTTGCCGGCCCTCTCCACGTCACTGATGACGATGACGCGGTCCTCCCCGAACAACGAAGGGCTGGTGGCTTCCAGGATTTCGCCTTCGCTCACCTCGGAGGCCTTGAGCTTGGTTACCTCGCCGTGTTGGATACTCAGGCGGGCGCGCTCGGCCAGGAATTCATCATCGCCGAGGATGAGGTGCACGGGGGCTGAAGACATGCCTGTCATCTTAGCAACGCCGCAATGACCCACCCGCCAAGCAGGAGCATCGCAACGGGCCCCGCCGCCACGGTAGTCACCGGCATGGAGGAGGCAACGAGGTGGATCCAATCCGCCAGCGGTTCGATGAGGATAACCAGCGGCCTGCCCAGCCCCACCTGCGCCAGCGCGGCGGCGATAAGCCCCACGACGGTGATAACCGGCACGACGGGCGCCACCAGCACGTTAGCAATCACAGAGACCACCGATACCCGCCCAGTCATCAACGCGATGAGCGGCATGGTCACGATATCCGCGGCAATGGCCACGGCGAAGGCACGCGCAACGATGCCAGTCCCCAGCACCCGCAACAGCAGCGGGCTGAGCACCACGATGCCGGCGGTGGCCGCCACGGAGAGCGCGAAGCCGAAGCTGACGGCTAGGTCGCTATCCGCCGCGAGCAAAAAGAGCACCCCCAGGGACAACGCGTGCAGCGGTTCCATCCTCGAAGAATTCAGCACCGCTACCAGCCCCGCCAGCCCGGCGACGGTGGCGCGTTGGACGGAGGGCTCCCACCCTACCAGCGCTACGAATAACGCCAACGCGCTTGCCGACGCCCCCACCCGCACCCGCTGCCCCGACACGACCAACGCCGCCGCGGTGCACACGATGGCAACGTTGGAGCCGGATACAGCGCTCAAATGAGATATCCCAGTATCGATGTAGAGCTGCTGCTCCTCAGGGCTTTGCAGGCTAGTATCGCCCAGCACCATGCCAGGGATCAGGCCGTTATCGCACACGGCGCGAAAGTTTTCTGCCACCGCTGCCGTCCAGCTATGGGAGTGCGCAGTGAGCTCGCCGCTAAAGACGGTTGTGCCCACCCCGACCTGCTCCGAGGGGCCGGGGTGGCCGTGCACCGTCACCAGCGAACCGCCGAAAGCCTCCGGTTTCTCCTTGAGGAAGACCGGCAGCTGCGCCGGGTAGCCCGGCACGCGCAGGCGCACCATCCACCCGGATGCCGTCTGAACTGGATCGGCAGCGAGCTTTCCCGTCACCTCCGAGCCGAAGTGAAATGCCGTAGCGCGCACCGAGCGCACATAAGCCAGGGCGGCGAAGATGACTCCGCTCGCCGCACATAAAATGCCCTGCCCGCGCCATTGACCGCGCGCGAAAGCGAAAAACACGAGCCCGCACAACAGCCATGGGTGGCCGAAAAGCACTGAAAGCGTGGCCAGCCACGCCACCACCGCGGCGGGCACGAGCCGCAGTTCTCTCACGGACGGACCTTATCCTTTAACTGCGCAAACTTCGCCGGACCAATACCGGAGACGTCCATGAGCTGATCCACGGTGGTAAAGCTGCCGACCTCCTCGCGGTGCGCAATAATCGCCGCGGCCGTGGCCGGCCCTATGCCCGGCAGCTCCGTCAACTCCTCCTCGCTGGCGGAGTTGAGGGACACCAGCCCCTCCCCCGCGGTTTCTGGGGCGTTGGGTGGGCCGCCGACGGTGATCTGCTCGCCGTCGTTAAGCTTCTGCGCCAGGTTGAGGTTATCGGTGGGCACGCGCGGGCGCGCCACCTCGAGGGCGTCGTTGATGCGCGCGCCCGGCGCCAAGGTCACCAGCCCCGGCTGCTCTACCTCCCCCACGACCGAGACCACGATATCGGCCGCTACCTCGCTGCTCGGCGCGGCCACCTCATAGGGGTTCTCCGCGCTACGGCTCATCCCCAGCCAGGCCAAGAGTGCCACGCCGGCCACGCCCGCCGCGACAAGCGCCAGCCAGGGTGGCACGCGCACGCGCGGAAAATCAACGTTGAGCAGTTCTTCTTCGCCTGTCGGGCGCGTGAGGTCGCGGAGGCGATCAGCAATGGCATTCATGCCCGCGACGCTACGCAGCGCCCTCACCCCCGTCGAGAGCTTCAGCCGCCGCCTGTGGATAACTTGTTGATCACGTCAACAACGTCAGCTAAAGACTGCGGAGACGCCGATGGCCCCGGGGCCGACGTGGACGGAGAGGACGTCGGTAAGCGGCACCAGCATGAAGGAAGAATCCGGCAGCGCCAAGCGCAGCAAGTCCTCCAGCCGGCGGGCCGAGACGTTATCCTCATTGTACTGCACCGCGATGAACGCCGGATTGCCCTCCGCGCGGGAGGCCACCAGGTCCACGAGCTTGGTAAAGGCCTTAGTTTGAGTACGGGTCTTGCCCACCATCTCCAGCTTGCCGCCTTGGATGGCCATGATGGGCTTGGTGGCGAGCAGCGCGGTAGATAGCATCGCCGTGGCCGCAGACATGCGCCCGGAACGGCGAAGCTCCTCCGTTGAGTTGAGGTAAACCCAGGTGTGCCCGCGCTCGAGGGTATTGATGGCTGCGGCATAGCACTCGTCGAGTGAGGCGCCTTCCTGGGCAAGCTTGGCCGCCGCCATGGCAGCCGCACCCATCGCCATGCCGGCGGTACCGGAATCGATAACGCGCACGGTATCGGGGAAAACGCCAGAAGCAGTCACCGCCGCCGACCACGTCGAGGACAGCTCCTTCGACAGGTGGATGGCTAGCACCCCGTCATCGCCGGAGCGCTCCATCTGACGTCCGTATAAAGCAGCCAATTCGAGGGAAGTCAGACCAGAGGTGGACAACTCCGCGCCGTCCTTGCCGTGGCTTTCCATGACGTGCAAATCGACAACACAAATGTCGAGCTCCTCGACGATATCCGCCGGCAAGCCCGCAGCGGAATCGGTGACGACGCGAATCACTAGACGTCCGCCCCTGCACCACCACCGACAGCACCGCCCATGTTCCAGCCGTCGAAGTACCACTGGGCGCGGCTGACGTTCTCCGGGGTGAATTCCAGTGGAGAGAG
>DXEO01000011.1 GCA_019114925.1 Candidatus Corynebacterium faecipullorum
GGGTACTGCTTCATGTACATGCCGTTCGCCTTGATGGTGGGCAAGCAGTATTCTTCTGCGAACTCATCCTTTGCATCGACAACGATGGACTCGACAGCACCGCAGTCGAGAGCACGCTGGCGCACAGATTCCATATCCTCGCCGCCCTGACCGAGGTCAAGGGACACAGCGATAACCTCGCCGCCGGTCATCTTGGCCAGATAAGGAATGGCGACGGAAGTATCCAGACCGCCAGAGTAGGCAAGCACAACGCGTGCAGTCATAGTAGTTTGCTCCTTTAAGACAGACAGGTGCTAAGAATTGAACTTATTTATATTATACAGACTTACGTATAAATGTTAAATGCTACGGCTGGTGAGCTTTTCCGCAAGCTCACGGCCTCCTAGTCCTTCACTCGCTAGGACAAAGATGGTGTCGTCGCCTGCAATACATCCCACCACATCTGGCAGGCCCACACGATCAATGAAGGATGCAAGGTACTGGGCAGCGCCCGCGGGCGTGCGGAGCATCGCGATATTGCCGGAGAAGTCGTGGGAGACCACGAGTTCATCGAGCATGCGACGCAGCTTCTCGCGCGGACCGTTGAGCTGGTCTTCGAATTGCTCCAACTCGCCGCCCACCACGTAGAAGGACCCGCCACCATCGCGTTTTACTTTCTTGGCACCCAGCTCATCAAGGTCACGCGACAAGGTAGCTTGCGTGATATCGATTCCCTCATCGAGCAAGAGCTCGGAGAGCTGGACTTGGCTCGTGACCCGTGTGCGGTCAAGTATCTCCAAGATCTTTGCTTGGCGGGCATTGCGCGTGGTTGGGGTTGTCGTCATTCCCTTAGTTCTCCTCCTGAGCTGCAAGAAGCCACACGAGCAGCGCCTTCTGTGCGTGGAGACGGTTCTCCGCTTCGTCGAAAACGCGGGATTGTGGCCCGTCAATAACCTCAGCGGTCACTTCGTTGCCCCGGTAAGCCGGCAAACAGTGCAGGAAGATTGCCTCATCCTTGGCGCGGGACATGACCTCCGAAGTGACCTGATAAGGCAGGAACGGGGTGCGGCGGTCCTTGCCATCATCTTCCTGCCCCATGGAAACCCATGTGTCGGTGATAACAACGTCCGCGCCGTCGACAGCGTCGAGGGAATCAGTCACAGTGACCGTGCCACGCGTGCGAGCACGTTCTACAAACTCCGGCTGCGGCTGGAAGCCTTCCGGCGCAATGATCGTCATCTCCATGCCCGCGGTGGCAAAGCCCAACATATAAGAGTTAGCCATATTGTTGTTGCCATCACCCAGGTAGACGGCCTTGCGGCCAGCTAGGTCACCGAAATTCTCGCGGCAGGTCACCAAATCCGCCAGGATCTGGCAAGGGTGCAGGTCGTTGGACAGAGCGTTGACGATGGGTACCGTCGCGGTTTCAGCCATCTCCAACAAATTCTGGTGCGCATAGGTACGCCAGACAATTGCCTCGACAAAGCGGGAGAGTACCGCTGCGGTGTCTTGGTATGTCTCTCCTTTGCCCATCTGCGTGGACTTAGTCTCCGTGACGATGGCGTGGCCGCCCAGGTGAGCGATTCCTGCCTCGAAGGAGAAGCGCGTACGCGTCGACGTCTTGTCAAAAAGAACGGCGACCGATTTCGGGCCCTCCAAAGGACGCTCGGCAAAGGGTTCCTTCTTCAACCTCAGTGCGAGATCTAGGACCTCCGCTTGCTCCTGCGGTGTGAGGTCATCATCGGCCAAGAAATGGCGCACGCTCATCCAATATCCTCCAGTATCTTATGCAGGCGCTCCACAGCCTGCGCGAGTTCTTCATCGGTAATCACTAGCGGCGGGGTCAAGCGCACGACCTCGCTGCTTGGGGCGTTGAGTATAAGACCGTGGTGCAGGCCCGCAGCCACAACATTCTTAGCCACCGACTTATTTAATACAACTCCTAGCATAAGCCCTCGGCCGCGGACAGAATGCACAGCCGGAGATTTAGCTAGCTCGGCGCGTAGCCACTCGCCCTTGCGGCTAACGTCGGCGAGGAAGGGGGCGTCGACAAGCTCCAGCACCGTCGCTGCCGCCGCACAGGAGACGGGATTGCCGCCGAAGGTCGTTCCGTGCGAACCCGGAGTGAAGAGGTCCTTGGCCTGACCACGAGCAATGGTGGCGCCAATCGGCATACCCGCGCCCAATCCCTTAGCCATGGTGATGACATCCGGAAGGATGTCCTCATGTTGGAAGGCAAAGAAATCGCCGGTGCGCCCCACACCCGTTTGCACTTCATCCACAATCATGAGGATCCCATGCTTGGTGCACAGCTCCCGCACGGCGCTCAAGAACCCATCGGGTGCTGGAATCACACCGGTCTCCCCTTGGATGGGCTCCAAGATTATGGCGGCGGTATCCTCCGGGTTTTGTTCCACCAGCGTGGTCAAATAATCAATATCGCCGTAAGAATAGAACTCCACTCCGCCTGGGAAAGGTTCGAAGGCCTTGCGCTTGGCAGGTTGCCCCGTCATGGCGAGAGAGCCCATCGTCCGGCCATGAAAACCATGATGTGCCGCGAGAATGCGCCGGCGCCCCGTCAGGCGAGCCAGCTTAAAGGCAGCCTCATTGGCTTCCGCTCCGGAGTTGGAGAAGAAGACACGGGCGTCGCTGTCCCCCACCTTCTCCAAGAGCTTTCCTGCAGCTTCGACGACGGGTTTGTTGGCAAAGAGGTTGGAGACATGCCCCACGGTCGCCACTTGAGTGCTCACCGCTTCGACGATGGCCGGGTGGGCATAGCCCAGCGAGTTCACCGCAATGCCGGCGAGCATATCGATGTATTCTTTACCGTCTTCATCAGTCACCGTGGCTCCCTTGCCGGAAACGATGGCCACGGGTGGGGTGCCATAGGTGTTGCTTAACACCTCTCCCCAACGTTGCGTCAGTGTGGTCTGCGTAGTAACTTCTTATCGTCCTTCCTGAAGACAGTGCCTTCTGGGTAGTCCTCACGGTTATAATCATTGGGCAGCACCATCGTGCCGATGCCGCCCGTAGTAAGCAGCTCCAGCAACACGGCGTGAGCGATACGCCCGTCGATGACATGGGCAGCGCTCACACCCCCCTCGACGGCCATGAGGCAGGACTCCATCTTCGGAATCATGCCCGAATCCAAGCCCGGGAGCAGAGTCTTGAGCTTGTCAACCTCAATTTTCGACACCAGCGAATCGCGGTTGGGCCAATCGGTATACAGACCCTCCACGTTGGTGAGGATGACCAGGCGTTCGGCGCCTAGGGCTCGTGCCAGCGCACCGGCAGCGATATCCGCGTTAATGTTGTAGACCTCGCCGTCATTTCCGGGAGCGATGGTGGACACCACCGGGATGCGCCCGGCCTCGATGATGTCCATGACGGCAGAAGGTTCGACACTGACGATGTCCCCCACCATGCCGATATCGGTGGGCTCACCGTCGACGTCAACGAGCCGCTTGCGGGCTTTAAACAACCCAGCATCCTCACCGGTTGTTCCCACGGCATAGGGCCCATGGGAGTTGATGAGATTGACCAAACCACGCCCCACTTGGCCGAAGAGAACCATGCGGACCACGTCCATGATTTCCGGGGTGGTCACCCGGAAGCCACCTTTGAATTCCCCTTCAATGCCCAGCTTGCCTAGCATCTCATTGATTTGCGGGCCGCCACCATGCACAACGACAGGCTTAGCGCCCACGGTGCGCAGGAAAACCATGTCGGCGGCGAAGGCGGCCTTGAGTGAGTCATCCACCATCGCGTTGCCGCCGTACTTCACGACGACGATCTTGTCGCGGTAGTGCTGCAGCCACGGCAAAGCTTCCGCGAGCACAGTAGCTCGGTCAGCATTGCTTAATCCCTGAAGCATTCTTCCTCCCTCTGAGATCTAAGAGCTATACGCGGAGTTGATCTCCACGTAGTCGTGGGACAAGTCGGTGGTACGTACGAAGGCAGTGCCGCTTCCTCCGGTTCCGAGGTCCACGCGCACGTCAATGTCGGCGCCAGAAAGGTCGACATCGCGCGCGCCGGGCGCACCGGTGGACTTAACGCACACGGCCTGGTCGTTGAAGAACACGGAAATATTCTCCGGATCCATATCGGCATCCGCCATGCCCACTGCGGCGAGAACACGGCCCCAGTTGGGATCCGAGCCGAACATCGCGCACTTGAAGAGGTTGTCGCGCCCCAACGTCCGCGCAGCGTTCAGCGCCTGCTCATCGGTGCTTGTTCCCTCCACGGTGATCTTTACGCGCTTGGTCACGCCCTCCGCGTCTGCTTGGAGCTGATCCGCGATATCGGAGCACACGGCTAGGACCGCCGCATCCAACTCCTCCTGGCTCGGTTCTACACCGGAGGCGCCAGAGGACAAGATGATGACGGTGTCGTTCGTTGACGTCGAACCGTCCACATCGAGCGTGTTGAAGGTCTGATCACTGGCGGCCTGCAGGGCAGAGTGCAATGCTTGCGGGGAGGCCACGGCATCCGTGGTTACGCATACCAGCATGGTGGCCAGCGAGGGAGCCATCATACCCACACCCTTGCCCATCGCGCCCATGCTCCAGCCTTCGGACTCGACTACCGCTTCCTTGGTTACGGTATCGGTGGTCATGATGGCCTCTGCCGCGGCCTGACCGTGAGCCTTATCCGGACCCAAGTTCCCGGCAACCACCCCAATGCCTGCTAGGGCCTGTTCCATGGGCAGTGGTTCTCCGATGAGGCCCGTCGAGCACGCAGCAATGTTGGCTACAGGAATACCCGTGTGCTCGGAAACAGCGGAAACCATCGCCGCGGCGTCCTTGTCTCCCTGCTCGCCGTTGCAGGCATTAGCGTTGCCAGAGTTAAAAATAACTGCTTGAAGTGTGCCATCGGCTACTGCCTCGCGGGAAAGCTTTACGGGTGCGGCCACCACGCGGTTGCGGGTGAACACCGCCGCTGCGTCGAAATTTGGTCCCTGGTTAACCACGAGTGCCATATCAGGCTTTCCCGAGGGCTTAATCCCAGACCTCGTGGCCGCTGCCACGAAGCCTGCGGGTGCGGTGATCATTTTTATTTTCTCCTAGTCTTGACAGAACGGAAGTCCCCGCGGAATTGGATACCGCGGGGAACACGCGCGATTAATTTGAGTGCTTAAGGTGCGACGGCCGCTTGCGGCAGACCCAAGGTTTCCTCCCATCCCAAGGTCAGGTTCATGCACTGGACAGCTGCACCGGCGGTGCCCTTGCACAGATTGTCTAGGGCTGCGGTAATCACCAGACGCTGAGCGCGCTCGTCCACGTGCGCCTGAATGTGGACCATGTTGGTGCCCACTACGTTCTGTGTTTCCGGCTGCTGACCTTCCGGCAGAACCAGGCAGAACGGCTCTTCTGTATAGAAGTCACGGAAGGCTTGAGCAACGCTGTCCTTGTCGATATCCCCCTTTAACGGCGCCGTAATCGTCGCCAAGATGCCACGTGGTAAAGGCGCGAGCACCGGAGTAAAGCTCACCGAAACCTCATCCTGGGTGAAGGGCTGTAAGTTCTGCAGGACTTCCGGAGTGTGTCGATGGGTGCCACCCGGCTTATAAGCCTTGAGATTGCCCATTGTCTCCGCGCCCAGCTGGGCCACGGAGGCCTTCTTTCCTGCTCCAGAAACACCGGTAATCGCGATGACGGACAGGTCCGGTTCAATCAACCCTTTCGCCACGGCAGGCAGAGCGCCGAGAGTAATCGTGGTCGGGAAACACCCAGGGACGGCCACACGGTTGCTGCCTTTGAGCTTGTCCCGGTTGCCGGGAACTTCAGGAATTCCATAAGGCCATGAACCGGCATACTCCCCGCCATAGAATGCATCCCAATCTTCCTTGTTGCGGAGGCGGAAATCGGCGGCGCAATCAATGACAGTGACGGACTCCCCCAGCTGACGGCCAATCTCCGCGGAATGCCCATGCGGCAAACCGAGGAAAACGATGTCATGGCCCGCTAAAACTTCCGGTGTAGTGTCCTCGATGATGCGATCTGCCAACTGCGGGAGGTGCGGCATGAGTTCGGAGACTCGCTGACCAGCGTTGGAGTGCCCCGTAAGCGCGCCGATGCGCAGTTCACCCGAAAGGTACGCTGGGTGTGACAGCAAGAGGCGCAGAATTTCGCTTCCTGCGTAACCCGTGGCTCCGGCGATAGCTACTGAAATAGTCATGCAGCCACAGTAGCAAATAATGCAGCCGGCTGTATGTTATTCAGAGAAATTGTGGGCATTTCCTGCATTCCGCAGAGGAATAAGGCCCCGATCTCCGCAGTGTGCTGCGACAATCCGAGCCTTGCAGTAGGGGTAGGAGCGAAACCTACATGACGCGGGATGAGACCTGTCCGAGGCCTTCGGCGCCCGAAACGGCCTTCTTTCCTGCGTAGCCCAGGTAGCCCTGCGGGCCAACGAAGTGGATGCCGCCTTGGGCGTCCGCAATGGCGGTGACCTCATTAAACTGGTGGATTTGGCCGGGCTGCAGGCGCTTGAAGCTGGAAGGCGTAAGCCCCTGGTTGAAACAATCAGCGTTGGAGCGACCCGCGTGGTAGAAGAATCGCGGGGCCAACTGACCCGGTGGGTTGCATTCCGGACTAGTGGCGCGAGCACCATTCGACAAGCAGGCGACGTAAGTGCCATCAATATTCGCTGCCTCGCAGTTGACGGTGCCATCAGCATTGGAGAAACCCTGGGACAAGTCTGCGGAGGCATGTGGGGCAATGGTCAGTGCGCCGACGACCGCGGCGGTGGCTGTCAGACGAGAAATCAAACGCATGGTGTGAACAATCCTTTCGGTGTGGAAACGCTGCCCCCCTTGAGGTTATGAGCCAAGCCACACCACATCCAGTGCTAGGGGATCTGTCCCCCACCCCTTCGCTCCTTGCAGCATAAGAAAACCCGGCTCACAGGGTGCGTGAGCCGGGTTAAGGAACCGAAGATGCCAGTGAACGCTAAGCGCGCATCTCCGCACCAAGACGCTGCTTGGCTAGGTCTGCGGCAGCTAGTCGGTGCTCGTTAGCTTCTTCATCAGTCAGCGTGCGGTCATCCGCTCGGAACAAGAGCTGGAAGGCAAGGGACTTCTTGCCTTCCCCGAGCTGCTCACCACGGAAGACATCGAAAAGCTCCACGGATTCCAAGAGCTCGCCGGCGCCTTCCTCAACCACCCGGCGCACTGCCTCTGCCGGGGTATCCTCATCCACCACCAGCGCGATGTCCTGGTGCAGGGCCGGGAAGGAGGAGAGGACCGGTGCTGGGAACTTCTCGTCCAACGGCAGTGCGGTGACATCGAGCTCCATGGCGCACGTGCGGGCTGGGAGCTCGAGAGCCTCCAGTACTTGCGGATGCAGCTCGCCGGCATAGCCCACGACGGTCTCCTCGTCTGCAGCGAGGACCAAGGCGGCACAGCGTCCCGGATGCCACGGGAGCTGCTCGGCCGCTTTGACAGTGATGTCAACACCAGCAGCGCGGGCGACCTGGCGCGCGGACTCGATGGCATCTGCGTAGCTATAAGCACGACCGGAGCCCCACGGACCCTCGTGTTCAATGTTGCCGGTAGCCACCGTGGCCACGTGCAGGGGCTGCAGCGGCAGCGAGTCCAAAAGCTCAGTCACTACGGAATCCTCCGGGCGCGACTCCACCGAAGGCATCGGGGACGCATCAGCGCGCTTGAATGCCACCTGCTGGAGGCCGAAGAGTGCGAGGTCACTGCGACCACGAGCCACGTTGCGGGCGATTGCTTCCAGGAGATTCGGAAGCAACGTCGTGGACAGAACGGCCTTATCCGATTCGAGAGGATTCTGCACGGCAACAGTGCGGCGGCGCGGATCTTCCTTATCCAAGCCCCAGGTGTCGAAGGTATCGTTAGCGATGAACGGCGATGGCAGAACTTCGGCATAGCCCGCATAAGCCAAGCCGTGTCCGATTGCACGGCGACGCTTCTGCGCCGGAGTAAGGCCGCGACCTCCCACCGGGGTAGGCAGAGTAATCGGAATATCTTCGAGCCCCTCCAGACGCAAGATCTCCTCGATGAGATCCACATCCATTTCGATGTCCGTGCGCCACGATGCGGGGACGACGGAAAGCTCTTCTTCGCCAGAAACCTCGCAGCCTACTTCAGTAAGGCGCTTCACCACGGTCTCGTGGGAGTACTCAACGCCGGCGTATTCGCTTGGCTTGGCGGCGCGCAACGTGATGGGCTCGCGCTTGGTGACGCCTCCCACGAGCGTCCGGCCCTCCTCAATGGTGCCGCCCGCGATCTGCTGCAGCAGCGCACACGCAACATCGAGAGCAACCTCCACGATGGCTGGGTCGACGCCGCGCTCGAAACGGCGGGAAGCTTCCGAGGACAGCTTGTGGCGGCGCGAGGTGCGGGCCACGGTAATCGGATCCCAAATGGCCGATTCGAAGTACACGTCAGTGGTCGTCTCGGAGATTTCAGAGGTTGTGCCGCCCATGACACCAGCCAGGGACTGGATTCCGTTGTCATCGCAGATGACCACGTCACCCGCCGAAAGCTCACGCTTGACATGGTCGAGGGTCTCAAACGTCTCGCCCTCGCTAGCGTTGCGCACCACGAGGTCGCCGTTCACGACGTTGGCGTCGAAGGCGTGCATCGGTGCTCCGAGGAGCAGCATGACGTAGTTGGTGACGTCAGTCGCCAGATTGACGCTGCGCTGGCCGGACAGCATGAGCTCGCGCTCCATCCAGAAGGGTGTGCGGGCAGCCGGATCGATGCCGCTAACCTTGCGCAGTCCAAAGCGCTGGGCCTTGGTTTCTTCCCGCAGATCGACGGCGATCAGCTCGCCCTTCGGTTCCGGTACAGCAGAGGTATCGATACCGGCGACGCTTGGATCCTGAGCCACGTCGGGGAAAGCCACGTCAAAGGCGGAGGCAATCTCACGCGTCAAGCCGCGGGCCGACAAAGCATAGCCGCGGTCTGGGGTGATGTTGACGTCGAAAACCGTATCGGACAGGCCAATGATGGGGCGAGCGTCTTCACCAATCTTGTCGGCGACTTCCTCTCCCAGAACGATGATGCCATCGGCCTTCGCGCCAAAGCCCAATTCAGCTGCGGAGCACATCATGCCGTTGGAGATGTGATCATAGGTCTCACGGGCAGCAATCTTGAAGCCTCCCGGCAACTCAGCGCCCGGAAGGGAGACCACGACATAGTCGTTGAGGCGGAAATTACGTGCGCCGCAAATAATGCCTTGCAGCTCGCCGGTGCCATTGGCCTGGCCAACATTCACCTGGCAGTAGCGGATTGGCTTCTTAAACTGGGTGAGCTCTTCAATCTCCACGACCTGGCCAATAACCAGCGGACCCGTGGTCTCCGGAAGAGCTTCATAGCCCTCGGTCTCGAAGCCGACGCGGACAAAGCCGGAGTCTAGTTCTTCGGAAGATACGTTCCAGCCAGAGTTTGCGGTGCCGAGGAGGCGGGTAACCCAGTCTTGGGAAATAAGCATTGTTTTCTTTCTATCCTTTCTCTGGGTTCCTATGCCTGCACGCCGAATGGCAAGGTAAAGCGGACATCGCCCTCCACCATGTCGCGCATGTCGGTGAGACCATTGCGGAACTGCAGGGTGCGCTCTAAGCCCATGCCGAAGGCGAAGCCGGTGTACTCCTCCGGGTCGATGCCAACCGCACGCAAAACATTGGGGTTAACCATGCCGCAGCCACCCCACTCGATCCAGCCGGCGCCGCCCTTCTTGTTCGGGAACCACACATCGACCTCAGCAGAAGGCTCGGTGAACGGGAAGTAGTTCACGCGCATGCGGGTGGTGGTCTCCGGGCCGAAGAGAACTTTGGCCAGGTGCTCCAGAGTGCCGCGCAGGTGGGCCATGGTCAGTCCCTTATCCACGGCAAGACCTTCAACTTGGTGGAAGACCGGCGTGTGGGTCGCGTCGAGCTCGTCGGTACGGAAAACTCGGCCTGGGCAGGCGATGTAGAGCGGTACATCACGCTCTAGCATCGTACGCACCTGCACCGGCGACGTGTGCGTACGGAGAACCTGCTTCGAGCCCTCCTTACCCACATGGAAGGTGTCCTGCAACGTACGTGCCGGATGGTCAGGCTTGAAGTTCAGAGCATCGAAGTTGAAGTACTCAGCCTCGACCTCGGGGCCGTCGGCGATTTCCCAGCCCATGCCCACGAAGATGTCAGCAATGCGCTCCGACAGCGCAGTAATTGGGTGCAAAGCACCGGTCTGCGCCCGGGTAGTTGGGACGGTGACATCGACTTTCTCCGCCTTGAGCTGCGCGGCGCGAGCCTCCTGCTCGAGCACTTCACGAATTTGTGCAAAGCGCTTCTCCATCTTGCCGCGCGCCATGTTCACCGCACGTCCGGCGTCCTTGCGCTGATCCTTTGGCAACTGCCCCAGCGACTGGCGGGCCTGCGGAATATAGCCGCCATCACCAAGATGCTCACGGCGGGCGGAAGTGAGCTCGTCGAGGTCGGACGCAGCCTCGAAGGCGGCAATGGCCTTCTGCGCGGCGGCCTCGAGGGCCTCTTCGGTCAATTCGATCTGAGGTGTGTCGGACACGTGCCTTGATTACCTTCTTCTCGCACAAAAACTAACGCGAGCTATCTTACCGTGCTCCCCGACTTCTGTGGCCACCAGCCCCAGCCCCAGCAAAGACTAGCGGTTCTGCTGTTTGGCAGATTCATACAGGCAGATGCTGGCAGCCGTGGCAAGGTTCAGTGACTCTGCACGCCCCAAAATCGGAATGCGCACGCGCATATCGGCTTCATCCAACAGCTCCCCCAGCCCATGAGCTTCGTTTCCAAACAGCCATGCAGTGGGCTGGGAAAGATCAGCCTCAGCCAGATCTACTTCACCGTCAGCGGCCGTTGCCAGCACCTGCATGCCGGAGGACCGCAACTTACCCAAGACATCTTTGATATTGGGATCACGCGCCACGGGAATATGGAAGAGTGAGCCTGCTGATGCGCGCGCGACTTTACAGCCCAATGGGTCGACCGTCTCACCCGCGAAGATGACGCCATCGGCGCCCATGGCATCCGAGGTCCTAATCAAGGTACCTGCATTGCCCGGCTCGGAAGTAAGCACTGGGACTGAGACCAAACGCGGCTTGCCCGCCAGGATTTTACCTGCACTCCACAGGACAGGACGGCACACAGCAAAGAGGCCTGTGCTCGTCGCCGTATCGGAAAGGTGCTTGGCTGCCTTGTCGGTGATGGGATGAACATAGACGTCCATATAGCCGCAGGTTTGCACGATGTGCGCAAAGCGTTCGGCGGCCTTTTCCGTTAAGAAAACATCCGTGGCCGAGCCTGTCGACACCGCTGCATCGACAGCATTCTCACCCTCAATAAGGAAACGCTCTGCCTTCCGGCGGCTAGCGGCGCGATGCAATTTGGCGGCATTGACTATTCGCGGCGTGCGCTCGGTGAAGGCATTCTCAAAGTCCAATTTCATGGCCTCCACCCTACCGAGGCCACCGAAGAGCCCACAGATCGCATAGGGACACCACAATGCAGCAAGCCCACCGCTTCCTAACTGGAGGAGGCGGTGGGCCACAAGAGTATTGCTAAAGACTACTTCTTCAGGGGGATGCCATTGGAGTCTCGGTCATAACCGCCTGCACCGGCGATGATCATGACGAACTCGATTAGCACCCAGGCCGATAGCGCAAACGCTGTGAAAACACCAATACCGAGCCACGACGTCAAAATACTAAAGGCACAGAGCGACAGCTGGCCGATAGCGCGGCCCGTACGACCGACATAGAAGTTGTGCGCGCCAAATCCACCAAGGAAGAAAGCAAGGAGCAGTGCTACCAGCCAAGACTTCTGTGGTGCGTTGACCGTAGCCTGCTGAGAGTAGTACTGGCCCTGTCCTTGGTACCCGCCTTGCTGGGCCGGCAGGTTCTCGCCGTAGTTGCCGCCCTGGTACTGATTTCCAGTGGAGCCGAACGGATTGGAGTACTGAGGGTTATTGACCGAAGCATTCGGGTTGTTCTGCTGGAAACCGCCGTGGGGGTTGGTCATGAGAAAGACTCCTTTTTAAGCCTGTAAGCACAGGAAGAGAACGTGTGAACTTGATTAAGGTAACACAAACCACACACCATGTCCCCTTTTTCTTCACTCCACTGGGGCCTATTCCCCATTGTCTGCTGTGCCCCTAATTGAAGCATGGAACGCCAAACGCCCACCCTTTCCTTGATGTGGAAAGCAGTGGGCGTGGGCAGACTGGTGAAAGCTTAAGCAGCCTTCGGGGCGTTTACGTCCTCCGGCAGTGCAGCCTTGGCGGCCTCGCACAGTGCGGAGAAAGCCTCGAAGTCATTAACAGCCAGCTCAGCCAGGATCTTGCGGTCAACCTCGATCCCAGCCAGGCGCAGGCCGTGGATGAGGCGGTTGTAGGTGATGTCGTTCATACGAGCGGCAGCGTTGATGCGCTGGATCCACAGCTTGCGGAACTCAGACTTACGGGCGCGACGGTCGCGGTAAGCGTAAGTCATGGAGTGCAGCCACTGCTCCTTGGCCTTGCGGTAGAGGCGGGAGCGCTGGCCGCGGTAGCCCTTAGCGGACTTCAGAATCGCGCGACGCTTCTTCTTGGCGTTAACTGAGCGCTTTACTCGTGCCACAGTAATACTTCCTTATCTTGATTGTGGTGTGTGGAAATGGAGTGTTTCGGCGCTGACTATGCGCGGCCGAGAAGGCGCTTGACGCGCTTGGTGTCTGCCTTGGCAACGTCCTCGGTGCCCTTCAGGCGACGGGTGCGCTTGGAAGGCTTGCCCTCCAGGAGGTGGCGGCGATTAGCCTGCTCGCGACGCAGCTTGCCGGAGCCGGTCACCTTGATGCGCTTGGCGGTGCCCTTGTGAGTCTTCTGCTTCATGAGAATTAAATCCTTAAATCCTAAGTGGAGCGTGGTCTACTTCTTGCCTTTGCGGACGGGCCCAAGAACCATGGTCATGTTGCGACCATCCTGCTTGGGGCGCGACTCCACGACGCCAACCTCTGCGACGTCATCAGCCAAACGCTCCAGCAGACGGAAACCGAGTTCCGGACGCGACTGCTCGCGACCACGGAACATGATGGTTACCTTTACCTTGGAGCCCTTCTCCAGGAAGCGCACCACGTTGCCCTTTTTGGTCTCGTAATCGTGATCATCAATCTTCGGACGGAACTTCTGTTCCTTCACCACGGTTTGCTGCTGATTCTTACGGGCCTCGCGGGCCTTCTGAGCCTGCTCGTACTTAAACTTGCCGTAATCCATAATCTTGGCTACGGGCGGCTTCGCGTTCGGGGCAACCTCGACCAAGTCAAGATCTGCTTCGTACGCGAGCTTGCGGGCATCGTCCGTGCGGACAATGCCCACCTGTTCACCACCGGGGCCAACAAGACGGAG
>DXEO01000101.1 GCA_019114925.1 Candidatus Corynebacterium faecipullorum
TCTGCTTGATACGGCCGTCGATCTGCTCCTGGGAGCCAGCGCCCTGAACGATGGTGGTCTCATCCTTGGTCACAACCACCTTGCGGGCTTGGCCGAGGTACTCGATCTCGGCGGTCTCCAGGGACAGGCCAACCTCCTCGGAGATGACCTGGCCGCCGGTGAGGATAGCCATGTCCTGCAGCGTGGCCTTGCGGCGGTCACCGAAGCCCGGAGCCTTCACAGCAACGGACTTGAAGGTGCCACGGATCTTGTTGACCACGAGGGTGGACAGGGCCTCGCCCTCAACATCCTCAGCGATAATCAGCAGCGGCTTGCCGGTCTGCATGACCTTCTCCAGCAGCGGGACCAGGTCCTTGATGTTGGAGATCTTGGAGGAAACCAGCAGGATGTACGGATCCTCGAGGACTGCCTCCTGGCGCTCCATATCGGTAGCGAAGTAGCCGGAGATGTAGCCCTTGTCGAAGCGCATACCTTCAGTGACCTCAAGGTCAACGCCGAAGGTGTTGGACTCCTCAACGGTAATAACGGAATCCTTGTTCACGGAGCCGTTACCCACGGTGTACATAGCCTCGGCGATCTTCTCGCCGATTGCCGGGTCAGCGGCGGAGATACCTGCGGTGGTGGCGATCTCTTCCTGGGTCTCTACTTCCTTTGCGGAGGAGAGCAGGGAGTCAACAACCTTCTTGGTGGCGGCCTCAATGCCGCGCTTAATACCCATCGGGTTAGAACCAGCGGCTACGTTGCGCAGGCCCTCACGCACGAGAGCCTGTGCCAGAACGGTAGCGGTGGTGGTGCCGTCACCGGCGACGTCATCAGTCTTCTTGGCTACTTCCTTGACCAGCTCAGCGCCGATCTTCTCGTACGGTTCCTCGAGCTCGATCTCGCGCGCGATGGAGACACCGTCATTGGTAATGGTCGGGGCGCCCCAGGACTTCTCCAGGACGACGTTGCGGCCCTTGGGGCCGAGGGTGACCTTGACGGCATCGGCAAGCGTGTTGAGACCACGCTCGAGGCCGCGACGTGCCTCTTCATCGAAGGCAATAATCTTTGCCATGTGTTTGTGCTCCTTAAGCTTTGTTGAGGACGACACTCACGTCTGATCTATGACGGACGCCCGCGACGGCACGGCTGGCGAGTGTTCTCCAGCCCCGACCGCATAGATGACTCTGTTTATTTCTGGCACTTGCCATGTGGAAGTGCTAGCGCCCATTCTGGCACTCAGACCCCGCGACTGCAAGGTTCAACACGAACGGGCAGTGCGAAAGCACCGCCCGTCAAAGTAAATTGCCCGTTAAACCGTACCGCTCATCAACACGAAACCTCTATCGCGTTTAAGACGCAGCCTTCTTCGCCGTCCACTTATAAGCCGCGGCGATACCGCCAACAAAGAGGATGACGCCGATGAACTTGGCTGCCGTGCCGCCCTCGAAGATCTCCAGCGGGGAGTCGCCGGCAGAAGCCGCAATGATGCCCGCGTTTACCACACCAAAGAGGGACTCGCCCACGATGAGTCCGGTAGCCAACAACGTACCCATGCGCTTTACAAAATCCGGCTTGGACTGGCGTGCCGCCCAACGGTTATAGAAGTAGCCCAAGATGGCACCAATCGGCACCACGATGGTGATCGCCGCCGGCAGATACATGCCCATGCCCACTGCCAGCGGGGACAGGGAGTATTTGTCGGTGAAGTGGCGCAGGCATTCGTCCACGATGATGATGACGGCACCGATCGCCGCACCCAGACCAATGAGATCCCACGGCAGCGAGTTATCAAAAATACCGGAGGCCACCGAGGACATTAGTGCAGCCTGCGGTGCAGCCAGCGCATCCTCGCCCGCGCCCTCCATGCCCTGGAAGCCAAAGCCGGTGAGCATGACCTGCAGAATCGGCGGAATTACCAAGGAACCGAAGAGGACACCAATAATGAGCGCTACCTGCTGCTTCCACGGCGTCGCGCCGACCAGCTGACCAGTCTTGAGGTCCTGCAGGTTGTCATTGGAAATAGTCGCGATGCCGAAGACAATGGCCGCGGTAAACAGCGTATAAGCCACCAGCGAGAGCGGCTCCGCATCCGTACCGCGGGTGACGGCGGCAATTAGCAGCGCAGCGGCGATGACCGCGATGATGCCGATCGAGGAGATCGGCGAGTTAGAGGCGCCAATGAGGCCCGCCATGTAGCCACACACCGATGCGATAACGAGGCCCACCAGCAAGGTAAAGAGCACTGAGACAGTGATCAGCACGCCCATGTGGTCGTGAATATCGGTACCGCGCACGAAGTTCCACAGCAGAAGTCCAATCGGAATCATCAGGACCAAAATGGTGCCAATGACATAGGGCGCTGGAATATCGCGCTCCTCCACTACCACTTGCTGGCCATCCTTGCGGTTGCGGGAGGAGGCGAAGGACTCAGCCATGCCCTTGACAATCGGGCCCGTAATCTTAACCAGCGTCCACACGGCCGCGATGGCCATGGTGCCGACACCAATGAAGCGGATCCTATCGGAGAAGACCGTATCGACGGTCTCCATGATGGCAGCCGGATCACCCAGGCCCTCACCACCGGTGAGGATGGGCAGCAGGATGAGGTAGGAAATGACCACACCGACGAGCATGGCGATACCGACGGCCAGACCCACGAGGTGGCCCACGCCGACCAGCGCCAGCGAGAGGGAGGTACCCAGCGTCGTCGCGCCCGAGCCGAATTTGAAGTAGGTGGCCACCTCGGAGGCAGCCGCCTTCATTGCCGCAAGCAAAGCCATAAACGCGGAGAGGATGCCGCCGAAGACGATGACGCGCAGGCCCTTCGCATTCTCCTCGTGGGCGGCCTCGCCGTCCTCACCGGAGCTATCGCCCACCTTGAGGACCTCAGCCGCGGCCACGCCCTCCGGGTAGGGCAGGTCCGAGCCCGTCACCAACGCGCGGCGCAGCGGGATGGAGTACATCACGCCGAGCACACCACCGATGGCGCACACCGCGGCGGTATCAACGAAGGAAAAGCCCTGCCAATAGCCCACCATCACCAGGCCCGGGAGCACGAAGATGATGGCGGACAAGGTGCCGGCTGCTGACGCGATGGTCTGCACAATGTTGTTCTCTTTGACGTTGTGCCCGGCAAAGCGGCGCAGCACCGCCATGGAAATCACGGCGGCAGGAATGGACGTGGCAAATGTCAGGCCTACTTTTAGGCCGAGATACACGTTGGCGGCAGTAAAGATCAGAGTGATGAGTCCACCGATAATAATGCCGCGCAGCGTGAGCTCGCGAAGCGTGGACTGGGAACCTTCGGCGGTCGTCGTCGCCATGTCAGGTCCTTTCTAAGGAATAGTTACTAGAACCCGGAATATATTACTCCCTACTTGTCGATAGACCGATTCGGGGATACGAGTAGGTTGGAGGGCATGACCAAGATTTCTGAGTTTGTCAGCAACGACCGCGACACTATCTTCAACCAGCTCAAGGAGCTCGTTTCCTTCAATTCCGTCCACAACGAGCCGGGTCTAGAGGAGCAGACCGCGAAGGCGGCGGAGTGGGTTCACGCCGCGCTTGTCGACGTCGGCTTCACCCCTGAAGCCATCACCACCGCTGATGGTTCCACGGCGATCGTCGCCAAGCGCCCTGGCAAGGAGGGCGCGAAGACGGTGCTGCTCTACTCGCACTATGATGTCGTGCCCGCCGGCAACCCGGAGGCCTGGGACTCCGATCCTTTCACCCTGACTGAGCGCGATGGCCGCTGGTACGGCCGCGGCGCCGCGGACTGCAAGGGCAACGTCGCCATGCACCTGGCGGCGCTGCGCGCGCTCGACGCTCACGGTGGAACCGACCTCAACCTCACCGTGCTTATTGAGGGTTCTGAGGAACGCGGCGGCGAGGGCCTGTCCGCGCTCATCGAACAGCGCCCGGAGCTCTTTGCTGCCGACGCCATCCTCATCGCCGATGCCGGCAACGCCAAGGTGGGTGTGCCGACGCTGACGACCTCCCTGCGCGGCGGCTCCCAGATCAACGTCAAGGTCTCCACCCTCCACTCGGCCGTGCACTCCGGCCAATTCGGCGGCGCGGCTCCCGACGCCGTCAAGGCGCTCATGCGCACGCTGGATTCCCTGACGGATGAGTATGGCCGCACGACTATCGACGGCGTCGATTGCGAGGGCACCTGGCCGCTGGCCGACGGCCAGGACACCGCCTACAGCGAGGAGAACTTCCGCGCCGACGCGCAGATGCTTGAGGGCACCGAGGTCATGGGCGCGAAGGATCCGGCCGGCGCCACCGCCATCGCGGATATGATTTGGGCCCGCCCGGCAGTGACCATCACCGGCTTTACCTCCACCCCGGTGGCCGAGGCCGTCAACGCCGTGCCCGCTACCGCTGAGGCCAACATCAACCTGCGCACCCCCGCCACCATGGATCCCCGCGCCACCGCGGAGGCCGTGGCCGAGCACCTGAAGAAGCACGTCCCATGGGGCGCACACATCGAGGTCACCATCCTCGAGGCCAACCTGGGATTCGAAACCGATCCGGCAAAGCCCGCCGTGGCTCTGCTCGGCGAGTGCCTCGGCGAGGCTTTCGAGGCCGAGACCATCACCCAGGGCATGGGCGGATCCATCCCGCTGACCGTGGAGCTACAGGAGAAGCACCCGAATGCCGAGATCGCACTCTTTGGCGTCGAGGAGCCGCAGTGCACCATCCACTCCGCCAATGAGTCGGTCGACCCGAGCGAAATTGAAAAAATCGCCATCGCTGAAGCGCTCTTCCTCCAGCGCTTCGCTTAAGTGGCGCGATCCCGCTCGGCAGAGCCATCCGCCGGGCGGGGTCCCGCTCCCTTCCAGATGCGCTCTGGACGCGCTGTTGGTGACGTGGAGGAACACCAACAGGAGACGCATATATAACTGTATAAAACGAAAATGTGAAAATTGGGATTTCAGACTGTATCGTGAGCATTAGTGAACGCCCGCCATTGCGGTGGGTTTAGCCCAGTCCCCCGACAAGGAAAGGACGCCACCGCAACCTCGTGCTCACTCTCTTTTGTGCTTTGGTAATCGCCACCATTGCTGCCCCATTCCTCATTTTCTACCTTGGCCGCCGCGCCTTCGGGCTCTTGGCAATCGCACCCGCGGTCGGCTTCTTCTGGGTGCTCCAGCAGCTCACCACTGGCACGCTGCGCAACGGCAACCAACTGGCTTATGACCTCAACTGGATGCCGGCGGCACACCTAAACATCAGCTTCCGCATGGACGCGCTTTCCGCGTTATTCAGCCTCATTATCCTGGGCGTAGGCGCGCTGGTCTTGCTTTATTGCTGGGGCTATTTCGACCATTCTCGGCGGCGCCTCGCCCTCTTCGGTGGCCAGATGGTGGGCTTTGCCACGGCCATGTTTGGCTTGGTCATTTCCGATAATTTCCTGCTGCTCTACGTCTTCTGGGAAATCACCTCCCTGCTATCTTTCCTCTTGGTGAGCTATTACGGCGAGCGTGCCTCGTCGCGTCGATCAGCGCAGCAGGCACTCATGGTGACTGTTCTGGGCGGCCTCGCCATGTTGGTGGGTATCACCCTCCTCGGCCGCCAGACCGGCGCGTGGTCTTTCAGCGGTATCGCCGCCACCGAAGACCTCGCCAACACCCCCTACCTCACCGTCGCGATCGTGCTGATTCTCTGCGGTGCGCTCTCCAAGTCCGCCATCGCCCCGGCCCACTTCTGGCTGCCCGGCGCCATGGCCGCGCCGACCCCAGTCTCGGCTTACCTGCACTCCGCGGCAATGGTAAAGGCCGGCATCTACCTCGTCGCGCGCCTTGCTCCCTCGGTGCATGACATTCCTACCTGGCACCTCGTGGTCATCCCCCTGGGTGCTTTCACCATGCTGCTCGGCGGCTGGATGGCACTGAAGCAGCGTGACCTGAAACTGGTTCTGGCGTATGGCACCGTCTCGCAGCTGGGTTTTATCACCGCCATCATCGCCATCGGATCCCGCGAGGCTATGCAGGCAGGACTGGCACTGACCTTTGCACACTCCCTCTTCAAAGCCGCGCTCTTCATGATCGTCGGCGCTATCGACCATTCGACGGGAACGAGAGACATCGACAAGCTTGCGGGCCTGGGCAAGAAGAAGCCCGCGCTGTACGTCCTAGCCATCCTCCCCGCAACGTCCATGGCGGGTATTCCACCGCTGCTGGGCTTCGTATCCAAGGAAGCCACACTGGAAGCCATCATGGGTGAGGAGCTGCTCGTCGGCATGCCACGCAACATGCTGCTCGTTGCCGTCGTCGTCGGCTCCGCGCTGACGATGGCCTATGCCCTGCGCTTCTTGTGGGGTGCTTTCTCCTCCAAGGGACAGGAAGAGCCCTCGGAGGCAGTGGCAAATATGCACCATATCGGCCCCTTCCTGTGGATCCCGCCAACGGTGCTGACCTTGCTCACCATCTTTTTTGGCCTGCGGCCGCTGCCGCTATCCCAGGGCATCACGCAGCACCTGGACAACACTTTTGGGACGGAGCAGGCTTCCGAGCTCGCCCTGTGGCATGGCTTCACCATCGCGCTGCTGCTGTCCGTGGTCATCGTCGCCGCCGGTTTCCTCCTACACTGGCAGCGCCAGGCGCTCACGAAGGCCCAATTTGCCTACCCGGCCTTGGGCTCGGCGGATGATTCCTACGACACCGTCATCAACGCCCTACGCCAGCTCTCCCTGCGTATCACCGCCTCCACTCAGCGTGGCTCGCTGCAGTTCAACCTCACGGTCATCTTCGCCACGCTCATGGTGCTGCCC
Source organism: Candidatus Corynebacterium faecipullorum (assembly GCA_019114925.1). Taxonomy (GTDB): domain Bacteria; phylum Actinomycetota; class Actinomycetes; order Mycobacteriales; family Mycobacteriaceae; genus Corynebacterium; species Corynebacterium faecipullorum. The sequence continues at coordinate 6,758 of DXEO01000101.1, forward strand.
ATCGTCATGCTCATCAACGGTGATATCACCAACGTGCACATGATCGTGGCCGAGAACCCTTGGCAGGCCATCGCCGCGGTGATCATCATCATTGCCGCTGTCGCAGCCACCGTGCTGGATAACCGCCTCTCGGGCGTCATCCTCGTCGGCGTAACCGGCTACGCCTTGTCCTTCATCTTCGCGCTGCAGGGTGCACCGGACCTGGCACTGACGCAGCTCCTCGTGGAGACCATCATCATGGTGCTCTTCATGCTGGTGCTGCGCCGCATGCCGGCCATTACCGAGTGGAAACAGGATCCCAAAACCGGTCGCTTGCGCGCCTGGCTGGCAGTCGGCGTGGGCCTGGCCGTCACCGTGATCGGTATGTTCGCTATCAACGCCCGGCGCGAAGAGCCCATCTCGCAGTACATGCCGGAGCTAGCCAAGGAGATTGGCCACGGCGCCAACACGGTCAACGTCCTGCTCGTGGACCTGCGTGCGTGGGATACCTTCGGCGAGATCACCGTGCTCATCATCGCCGCGACGGGCATTGCCTCACTGATTTACCGCACACAGAGCTTTACCCGCGCCTCCCGCCGCCCGACCTTGCAGGTCACCGGCCGCCGTTGGCTGGCCGCGGGCGTGGAATCGGAAAAGGCGCTCAACCGCTCACTCATGGTGGACGTGAGCACCCGCATCCTCTTCCCCTCGATGATGGTGCTCTCCCTGTACTTCTTCTTCGGCGGCCACAACGCCCCCGGCGGCGGTTTTGCCGGCGGCCTCGTAGCTGCCTTGGCGCTAATTCTGCGCTACCTAGCGGGCGGGCGCGAAGAGCTCGATGAGGCGCTGCCTCTCGACGGCGGCCGCACCATGGCGGTGGGCCTGCTTCTTTCCCTCAGCGCAGTTATCACCCCAATGCTCTTGGGCTATCCGCCGCTGACCACCGGGTACACGAAGGTCGGCGTGCCGCTCATCGGTGATGTCTCGCTGCCTTCGGCGCTGATTTTCGACGCCGGTGTCTACTTCATCGTCGTCGGCCTCACGCTCTACGTCCTGTCTTCCCTGGGCGCGAAGCTCGATGAGGAAGAGGAGATGCGTAAGCAGCGCGCCCGCGACCGTGCCCGTTCCCTGTCACGCCGCGCGAAAGAGAAAGAAGCCACTGCCACCGCAGAGAAAGGACACGCCTAATGGATGCCAACCTCATGCTCCTGCTCGCTGCGGGCGCGCTCTGCGGCGCCGGGGTCTACTTGTTGCTAGACCGCGCCATGACCAAGATGCTGCTCGGCATCTTGTTGCTGGGCAACGGCGCGAACCTCTTCGTACTCATGGCCGGCGGTAAGGCGGGCTCGCCGCCAATCGACGGCCGGACTTCCCTGCCCTATGGCGAAGAAATCGCCGATCCGCTGGCCCAAGCGATGATCCTCACGGCCATCGTCATTTCGATGGCGCTGACCGGCTTCATCCTCACCTTGGCCTACCGCCAGTACCGTTACCGCACCGCGGACGTGATTGAGGATGACACCGAGGACACCGCCATCGCGGCGATGGCCTCGCGCCCGGGCAATGCCTCGGCTGCCCCGGACCACGATGCTTCCAATGACCCGACCACTGGCCGCAACACCAAGGAAGGCGATAAGTTTGGCCCCGAGTTCTTCGAGGCTCCCGTGAAGGAGGCCACCGATGAGTGAGACCATCTCGCCCCTGGTGGATCTGTTGCTGCCGTATATTAGCTACCTGATCCCCCTGCCGATCATCATCCCGGCTTTAGCCGCCGCGCTAGCGATGCTCTTTGCACGCAACGCCCATGCGCAGCGCCGCATCGCCTTCTTCTCCCTGCTCACGCTCGCGACGGTGAACGCCGCGTTGATTTTCATCGCGGATACCACCGGCATTCAGACCGTACAGGTTGGCGGCTGGGACGCGCCGGTGGGCATCACGCTCGTGGCGGACCGTTTATCCACGGTCATGCTCTTTACCTCTTCCGTCGTCCTGTTCTCCGTCATGTGGTACGCCATTTCCCAGGGCGTGCGCGACGGCACCAAGGACGAGCCGGTGGCGGTCTTCCTGCCCACCTACATGTTGCTGACCATGGGCGTGAACGTGTCCTTTCTGGCCGGTGACTTGTTCAACCTCTACGTGGGCTTCGAGATCTTCCTCGTGGCTTCGTATGTGCTGCTGACCCTCGGCGCCTCGCCTGCTCGCGTGCGGGCTGGCGTGGGCTATGTCATGGTCTCCATGGCCTCCTCGCTCATCTTCGTGCTGGCCTTGGCGTATATCTACGCCGCGGTGGGCACGATGAACATGGCTCAAATCGGTATCCGCATGGAAGATATCCCGGCGGGCACCCGCTCCGCGGTGTTCGCCGTGCTACTCATTGCCTTCGGCATTAAGGCGGCCGTCTTCCCACTGGATGCCTGGCTGCCGGACTCCTACCCCACCGCGCCTTCGCTAGTCACCGCGGTCTTCGCGGGCCTGCTCACCAAGGTCGGTGTCTACGCCATCATCCGCGCGCGCACCTCCATCTTCACCGCTGGTGGGTTAGATAACCTGCTCATGTGGGTCGCGCTGGCCACGATGCTCGTGGGTATTTTGGGCGCTATCGCCCAATCGGATATCAAACGATTGCTCTCCTTCACGCTGGTCAGCCACATCGGTTATATGATCTTCGGCGTTGCCCTCGGAACCGCGCAGGGCTTGTCCGGCGCCATCTTCTACGCTGTGCACCACATTCTGGTGCAGACCGCACTCTTCCTGGTGGTGGGCCTCATCGAGCGCCAAGCCGGCACCTCCTCGCTGCGGCGCTTGGGCTCGCTGATCTATACCGCACCGCTCATCGCCATCTTGTACTTCATCCCGGCCATGAATCTGGGTGGCATCCCGCCCTTCTCCGGCTTCCTGGGCAAGATCATGCTGATCCAGGCGGGCGCGAACGAGGGCTCGTGGATGTCGTGGGTCCTCATCGGCGGCGCGGTGGTCACCTCGCTGCTCACTCTGTATGTCATGGTCCTCGTCTGGGCCAAGGGTTTCCTGCGTGACCGCGGCGACGCACCCGAGGGCAACCTCGCCATGGTCCGTCCGTCCCCGCTGGGCGAGGTCACCGAATACGTTGAACTAGCAGATCGCGATGACGTCGGCCGCGTGCCCTTCGGCATGCTGGCCTCCACCTCCCTACTCGTCATCGCTTCGGTGTCGATGTCCTTCCTAGCGGGCCCCATCTCCGGTGTCACCACCCGTGCGGCCACCTCGGCGCAGGATGACTCCATCTACCGTTATGCCGTGCTGGGTGGTTCTGCTGAGGACCCGACACGCCACCTAGACCCCGCTGAGCGATACGAGGAGGGCGCGGATTCCCGCAAGAACCGGAGCAAGCCCATCCCGGATCCGGAGCCGGTGGCGCCGACGACGAGGACGTCGCCAAGCGCTACGCCCGCAGTGCCCACCACGGTGAGCAAGGATGAAAAGGAGGTATCGCAATGAGATTTGCCGGGATTAAGCACCGCTTCCGCCCCTGGTCCATGGTGTGGATCATCATCATGTGGTGCATGCTCATGGGCGAAGTCACCGTGGCGAACCTGGTAGGCGGGCTGCTTGCCAGCCTGTTCATCGTCTTTGCGCTACCGCTGCCGGCCATGCCCGTGGCG
>DXEO01000102.1 GCA_019114925.1 Candidatus Corynebacterium faecipullorum
GTTAATGCGGCTGATGATTTGGAGCTAGTTGCCTCCATTGACCGCGAGACCCCGCTGGAGAAGCTGGTTGAAGCAGGCGCCGAGGTGGCCGTCGACTTCACCCAGCCGGCATCGGTCATGGACAATCTAGAATTTTGCATCGCAAACGGCATCCACGCTGTTGTTGGCACCACGGGATTCGATTCAGAACGCCTAGCCAAGGTCGAGGAGTGGACTAAGAAAGAGGGTGCCGGCAACGTTCTCATCGCGCCGAACTTCGCTATCTCAGCTGTACTGACCATGGTGTTTGCCGCACAGGCGGCGAAGTTCTTCGACAGTGCTGAGGTAGTTGAATACCACCACCCGAACAAGCTTGATGCACCTTCGGGTACTGCAGTCCATACTGCGCAGGGTATTGCGAAGGCTCGCCAGGAGGCGGGCTTGGACGCTATGCCGGACAAGACCGAGCAGTCCCTCGATGGAGCGCGCGGCGCAAACGTCGATGGTGTTCACGTCCACGCAGTCCGTATGCAGGGAATGGTGGCTCATGAAGAAGTTATCTTCGGCACTCAAGGCCAGTCCTTGACCATCCGCCAGGATTCCTATGACCGCTCCTCCTTCACCCCCGGCGTTTTGCTGGGTGTACGCGAAATCGCATCCCATCCAGGTCTGACCGTGGGACTTGAGAAGTACCTGGGGCTGTAATGGCAAAGGTCTCTGAGCTTGATGTCCAGCTCATTGCGGCAACCGCTTTCCACGCGCCGCGTGGAGTGGACTGGGAGGTTGATGAGGGGGCGTCGGAAAGCGAGGCTCTAGTCGAATTTGCCGGGCGTGCCTGTTATGAGTCCTTTGACAAGCCGAATCCCCGTACCGCGTCAAACCAGGCCTATCTGCATCACATTCTGGAGGTAGGCCACGATGCCTTGCTGGAGCATGCCACGGCGACGCTCTACATACGGGGGCTGTCGCGGTCGGCGTCACATGAGCTTGTTCGCCACCGCCATTTTTCCTTCTCACAGCTCTCGCAACGCTTCGTGCATTCCAAGGAGGCTGAGGTGGTCCTGCCCAAGCTCATTGCGGAAGATGAACAGCTCACGCGGTTGACCCTGCAGGCGGCCGATGAAGCGAGGTTTGTCTACGAGGAGCTCCTTAACGCCCTCGAGTCCAAGCTGGAAGAAGAGCCAAATGCATTGCTGCGCAAGAAGCAGGCTCGGCAAGCGGCGCGTGCGGTTTTGCCCAACCTCACGGAATCCCGCATCGTTGTGACGGGAAACTATCGCGCGTGGCGTCACTTTATCGGTGCGCGCGCAACCGAACAGGCTGATACAGAGATGCGCCAGCTCGCCGTCACGTGCTTGAAGCTGTTGCGGGAGCAATCGCCAGTGCTTTTCGACGACTTCCATATCACCACCCTGGCTGACGGCACCGAAATGGCCTCGAGTCCCTACGCTTAAAGCATCAGTAGGGGACTCGCGCACGACCCCGATGCAGCCAATTGGGGCGAAAGCAGGTAATCTTGACGCCTATGAGCACAGGTATGACAGCACAGGCAGGCGTCGACACCTTCGGACGCGTAGGCGTAGCTATGGTCACTCCTTTTGACCAGGATGGCGCCTTGGATGTATCCGCTGGTCGTCGCCTAGCAGCTCATTTGGTTGATAACGGCGTTGATTCCCTCATTTTGTCTGGGACCACGGGCGAATCACCGACGACGTCGTTGGATGAGAAACTGGAGCTGTTCGCAGCTGTAAAGGAAGAGGTAGGCGGCCGCGCTAAGTTGTGCGCTGGTGCGGGAACGAATAACACCGCCACCAGTATTGAGGCGGCGCGCGCTTTCGCTGATGCGGGAGCAGATAGCCTTCTGGTCGTGGCTCCGTATTACTCAAAGCCTTCCCAGGCTGGTGTGTACGCGCACTTTACTGCTGTGGCTGATGCCGTGGACCTCCCAATTTGTCTGTACGACATCCCTGGCCGCTCGGGCATTCCGATTGAGACGGAGACCCTTCTTCGCCTCGCGGAAGTGCCGAACATCAAGGCTGTTAAAGACGCCAAGGGCAATCTTGTAGCAGCCGCACCGCTTATCCAGGAAACCGGTTTGGCATGGTACTCCGGAGATGACGGACTGAACTTGCCGTGGCTGGCCCTCGGCGCTTCGGGCGTTATTTCCGTGATTGGCCATATTGCTCCGCGGGCCCTGGCTGATCTCTACGTAGCCTTCGACGAAGGCGATATCGCACGTGCGCGAGAGATCAACGCGAAAACTTTGTCCCCGCTCGTCGAGGCGCAAGGCCGCCTCGGAGGAGCAACTCTTGTTAAAGCTGCCCTGCGCCTGCAGGGTATTGAAGTTGGAGAACCTCGTCTCCCAGTTACCGCGGCTGACGCGGAGGAGATCGAGGCTCTCCGCCACGATTTGGAAAAGGCTGGAGTCCTTTAAGAATGACTGAATCCCGTAACCGCTCCCGCAAGGTAACCCGTAAGGCGGGCCCGCCTTCGGAGACTGAGACCGCCTCGAATGAGGCGGCTTCGCCGGTTTTCCAAGCGCCGAACGAATCGGCCGCTTCCGGCGCAGCGTCGAATGAGTCTGGAAACTCTGACGATGGCAACCGTCGTTCCCGTTCTCGTGGTTCCCGTGGCGGCCGTGGTCGCGGTCGCGGTGGCAACAACAACCACAACAACGGCAATAGCAACAACGGTGGTCGTAGCAACCGTAATCGCAATAACAACCGCGGTCGCCGCAATGTGCCCAAGTCCATGCAGGGTGCGGACCTGACCAAGCGTCTGCCGGAGCCGCCGAAGCAGCAGAAGGATTCGCTGCGTATCTATGCTCTGGGCGGTATTTCTGAGATCGGTCGAAACATGACCGTCTTCGAGTACCAGGACGAAATGCTCATCATCGACTGTGGTGTGCTCTTCCCGTCCTCCGGTGAGCCGGGCGTTGACCTGATCCTGCCGGACTTCGGCCCGATTGAGAAGAAGATTCACAAGGTCAAGGCGCTCGTCGTCACGCACGCACACGAGGACCACATTGGTGCGATTCCGTGGCTGCTGAAGCTGCGCCCGGATATCCCGATCGTGGCTTCGCGCTTCACTATTGCGCTGATCGCGGCCAAGTGTAAGGAGCACCGTCAGAAGCCGAAGTTCGTAGAGGTCAACGAGAAGTCCGACGTGAACTACGGTCCGTTCCGCTGCCGCTTCTGGGCAGTGAACCACTCCGTCCCGGATGCACTTGGCGTCATGCTGGGCACCCCGGCTGGCAACATTATCCACACCGGTGACATCAAGCTGGACCAGACCCCGCTGGATAACCGTCCGACGGATCTGCCGGCCTTGTCGCGTTATGGCGATGAGGGCGTGGACCTCATGCTGTGTGACTCCACCAACGCCAATATCCCGGGCGTCTCCGCCTCTGAGGGCGACATTCCAGCAACGTTTAAGCGGCTGGTGTCTGGGGCCAAGCAGCGCGTGATCATCGCCTCCTTCGCCTCCAACGTCTACCGCGTGCAGGCAGCTATCGACGCCGCCGTGGCCGCCGGCCGCAAGGTTGCCTTCAACGGTCGCTCCATGATGCGCAACATGGAAATCGCGGAGAAGATGGGCTTCCTTAAGGTGCCGCGCGGCACCATCATCCCGATCGATGAGGCAGCCAAGATGGCTCCGCACAAGGTGCTGCTCATTACCACCGGTACCCAGGGCGAGCCGATGGCGGCGCTGTCCCGCATGGCCCGCCGCGAGCACCGCCAGATCACGGTCCGCGATGGTGACCTCATCATCTTCTCCTCCTCCCTGATTCCGGGTAATGAGGAAGCCGTGTTTGGCGTTATCAACATGCTTTCTCAGATTGGTGCTGAAGTCATCACTAACAAGGAAGCTAAGGTTCACGCCTCCGGACACGGCTACGGCGGCGAGCTGCTCTTCCTCTACAACGCTGCCCGCCCGAAGAACGCCATGCCGGTGCATGGCGAGTGGCGTCACCTGCGCGCCAACAAGGAGCTGGCTATTTCCACTGGTGTGGCCCGCGACCGCGTGGTCTTGGCTCAGAACGGCGTTGTCGTCGATCTGCGCAATGGCCGCGCTGAGGTTGTCGGTCAGATCCCTGTGGGCAACCTCTATGTTGATGGCGTGTCGATGGGTGATGTCGACGCCGATACCCTCGCGGACCGCACCAACCTGGGTGCTGGCGGCGTTGTTTCCATCACCTGTGTCATTGATAACCGCACCTCGCGCCTGCTCGAGCACCCGACGGTGTCGACGACGGGCTTCTCCGACGATGACCGCGGTATCGTGCCTGAGGTAGTTGAGATGGTGGAAAACACCATGAATGACCTCGCAGCTGAAGGTGAAAACGATACCTACCGCATGGTGCAGAAGCTGCGCCGCAAGGTGTCGAAGCTGATGGATTCTAAGTATAAGCGCGAGCCGGTGATTCTGCCGACCATCGTGCCGACGAACTCGGATGTCCTGATGCCCGACGACGATGAAGTTCACGCTTCCCGCGAATCGCTGTAACGTCACGGGTTTTAGCGCCCCAGCGTTCCTACTGACCGTAGGTATGCTGGGGTGCATGTCGTTTTCTTCAGCAGAGCGCACCAAGATGGTGGCGTTATTCCATGAACTTGGCCCTGATGCCCCAACGTTGTGCGAAGGGTGGACGGCCCGCGACCTCGTGGCACATCTCTGGATCCGCGAAAACCGCCCCGACGCCGTGATC
>DXEO01000103.1 GCA_019114925.1 Candidatus Corynebacterium faecipullorum
GGTGGACGCTGGGCATGCCTGCCGGTGAGCCACCGCAACTCGACTCGAACACCACACTGATTTCCTTCGGCACCGGGTGGGCGGGCGCTCGGGCACTGCTTCTCGACGCCCTGGAGAACCCCTTCCCCTCCGGCCTCCAGGTCTATGCCGTAGCACCTTCGCCGGGCGAGCACTATGACACGGAATTTCAGGCCAACCTGCAGGCCTTGCTTCCGGAGCTGAAGCTGCTCCACATCGTGCGGGAGGGCCAAGACCCTTGGCTGCTGGGTGCGCAGCCGGCGGCCCACGGGTTTAAGCCCGTGGTGGCCAAGGAGCCGATGGAACCGGTACTCGCTGAAGGGACTGAGTGCCGCTTTGTGCTCATCGGCCCGGCCGACCGCGTGGAACTAGCGCGCGCGGCCTTACTCGCGGGTGGTGTTGCGGAGGAGGCAATCACCACGGATAGCTGGCAGCGTGGCCACGAGTGGGCGGCCTCCGCCGCGGAGCTCGACGGCTGGGGCGATGACTGGGAGGCCTGGGCGGCGTGGAAGAAATCCCAATGGGCCTAAGCACTACCAGCGCCTAGGCGTACAAACGGAGCTTAAGCGTCTAGGACGGGGAGGGATTCGCGGACCTTCGCCACGGTGTCTGGGTCCACCTCGCCGTAGAGGATTTCCGGCTCATAGCCGGCTTCGGCAAGGCGTGTTCCATCCGGTGCGACGAGGACGGAGTGCCCAATACCGGTGGGACCGGAGGCCTCCCCTGCCTTGGCCTCGCCACCGGGGCGCGCCTGGCCGGCGGCCAAGATATACGTCGTGGAATCAAGCGCGCGCGCCGCGCTGAGCAGACGCCACTGTTCCAGCTTGCCCGGGCCATCTGCCCAGCTGGTGGGCACGACGATGAGCTGAGCACCCTGGCGGGCAAGCTCCTTGAACTGCTCAGGGAAGCGGATGTCATAGCAGGTGGCGACACCCACGGTGAGGTCACCGGCATCGAAAGCAACGAGTGACTCGCCCGGCCGGACGGTATCGGATTCCTTGTACTTGAAAGCGTCGTAGGTGTGGATTTTTTCGTAGCTGCCGAGAACACCAGGTCCCGCGATGAGCGCAACGTTAGCCACGCGGTTGATGCTCTTCTCCCCACGCTGGACGGTATCCGCCGGGGCAAACATGCCCAGCACCACATACACGCCGAGTTCTTCTGCCAGGGCACGCACGGTGGTGGCGGTGGGGCCATCGAGCCCTTCCGCGTTCGTATCGAGGCGCCCGGAGTCGAAGCTCTGGGTGGTAGCTTCTGGCAGGACGATAAGCTGCGCGCCGTTGGCCGCGGCTTCCCGGATCTTGTCGAGCGCTACTGCGAGGTTCTCCTCGACGTTTCCGGTACTGGTCAATTGGACTGCTGCTACCTTCATGCGGCCTACGGTAGACGAGCCCGGACTAGTTATCCACAGATTTCGTGGATTCGCGGTTGCCGCTCTTTACGGCGATAGGACAGTCGGCGCACTCTCGATGCTATGACCCACCTCGACATCAACCATGCTGCCCTCCAGCAAATCCGCTCCCTCTTCGACCATGCCTCCCCCGCCACCGCCTCTTCCTTGCTAGAGCCTCCTCGCACGGCCCGTGCGCTGACCCTTCTTGGCGCGCGGTGGGAGGATGCACGGAGCGCCAGTGAGCAGTCTCGGCGGGCGCGTTTAGAAGAGCTAGAAAGCTTCGTGGGTGTGACCCAAGGTCTTGATTCCGAGCTTTCCGCACGGCTGGAGGGAAGCGAATGAGCGCGGCGGCAGCACTGCGCGCGGAGGCTGATCGAATGGAAGAGTCTGCTTCTGAGCTCGAACTTTATATCTCTGCATCGCACCATCATTGGGCAGGCCTAGCGCTTTCTGGCGCCGCGGCCGATGCTGCGCGGCGCGCATTGCAGCGCGCCACCGACACGCTGTTAGAACCCGCGCAGCAAATGCGCCTGGCCGCGCGGATCCTGAGCCTCTATGCGCCGCTACAGGAGCGGATTGAACAGCTGCGCGCACGCACCCTGCAGCTCGCTGCGGTCCCTGCATTCGCTGAGTCCGCCAGCGTGGCGCTTGGGCAGTTGGATGCGTTGGCCGACGTCCTCGATTGGGCCTGCGCCCGCCAACTAAACGCCTTGTGTACTCCGGAGATGGCCCAACCGCCGAGCCGCTTGGAGGATTTCAGCGACCTGTCTCTCACTGAGCTGCACCAGGTCCAGCTGACCATGGCAAACGAGGAGGTTCGCTCGCTGGCCGCGGCCAACCCGGATATCACCGTGCTGGAGGCTAGCCCCGGGCGGTTGGTTGCACTCGTGGACCCTGAAGGTATCGGCACCCATGCCGCCCAGGTGAGCACCTTTGTGGGTGGGGTGGGTTCTTCCGAGGCAGCGAGCTGGCCCACCGCCGTGGAGCGCGCCCGCGCCATCGCGCGCGCCACCAATGGGCCCACGGTGGCGTGGATTGGTTATTCCGCCCCGACCTCGCTGCCCCGCGCAGCGCACGAGGACCCGGCGCGCCGCGGGGCTGCTGAGCTGGGGCGCTTCCAACACGCTTTGCGGCAGCGTTTTCCGCACGCGCAGCACATCCTCCTGGGCTACTCCTATGGCTCCGTGGTGGTAGGCAAGGCAGCGCAGCAGGACTATGTTGCGGATGACATCGTGCTCGTCGGCAGCCCGGGCGCTTCCGTGGCCACTGCTTCACAGCTGCACGGCCGGGTCTGGAGTGCACGGAACGCCGAGGACCCCATTGCGATTGCCACCGGCCCGCGCGGCGGAATCCACGGCCCTGATCCCTCCTCCCCGGCCTTCGGCGCCACCGCAGTGCCGGGCGCGACCGGGCTGCCGGGGAATCATGGAACCTATTGGAAAGACCCCGCATTTCTGCGGGGTCTGGGCATCATCGCACAACGCTATTAGGAGCTAGTGCACCGATGAAATTGCTGCGACTTAGAAGAGGCCTGCCTGCTCCTCAGAGTAGGACACCAGCATGTTCTTCGTCTCCTGGTAATGAGCGAGCATCATGAGGTGGTTCTCGCGGCCGATGCCGGACTACTTGTAACCGCGGCAAGCACGGTG
>DXEO01000104.1 GCA_019114925.1 Candidatus Corynebacterium faecipullorum
GCACGGAGTCAAAGACCTCACGCGCCAAGTCCTTATAGGGCCAGGCGCGGCGCACGGTGTCGTACCACGCGTCCGCTTCGAGGCCCTCGCTCGTGCCCACGCTTGCCGACGCCACCACCGCCGCCACCGTCTGCTGTGCCAAGACATCCAACGGGTTGCGAGGGGCATGCATCTCCTCGATGAGGCCGTCTTCCATGCGGGCGACGGTCAGTGCTGATTGCACGAGATCCGCGCGGTGCTTGGGATAGAAGGAACCGTGGGAGACCGCACCGACGGAGTGCCCGGCGCGGCCCACGCGCTGCAGACCCGAGGCCACCGATGGCGGGGATTCCACCTGCACCACCAGCTCCACCGCGCCCATGTCGATGCCCAGCTCCAGCGAGCTCGTGGCCACCACCGCCTTGAGCGTGCCTTCTTTGAGCATGGTTTCCGTCAACGCGCGCTCATCCTTGGACACCGAACCGTGGTGCGCGCGGGCAATAACTGCCGGGGCCTTACCGGCCACATCGACCTGTTTCATCAGCTGGGCCGGGTCGCGCCGGGTCGCTGGACTCAAGGATTCCGGATCGTGCTCCTGGGCATAGAGCTCATTGAGCCGGCTGGTGAGCCGCTCGGCGGTGCGGCGCGAGTTAACGAAGACGAGGGTGGAGCGCTGCTCCATGATTTCGGCGTAGAGCTCTTCTTCAATGAAGGGCCAGATGGACTTCGCCGTGGGCAGGGCGGAATCTCCTACCCCGCGTTGCACGCGCAATGCGTCTTGGGGGCCTTCGGTGATGCCCAGGGGGTCGTCGACAGTCGCCTCCCCGATGGGAGAACCCTGCTCCGGGGTGGGCAGGTCCGACATGTCTTCGACCGGCACGTGGACGTCGAGTTGCCAGCGCTTCTTCGCGGGCGGGGCAATGATATCCACGGGACGGTCGCCACCCAAGAAGTTCGCGACAGCGCTCAGCGGGCGCACCGTGGCCGACAGTCCAATGCGTTGAAACTCCCCGGCGATAAGCCCGAGGCGCTCCAAAGTCAGCGCCAGGTGCACGCCGCGCTTGGTGCCGGCCAGGGCGTGGATCTCATCGATAATGACGGTATCCACGGTCTTCAAAATCCCCGCCGCCTTGGAGGTGAGCATCAGGTAGGCCGATTCCGGCGTGGTGATGAGGATGTCCGGTGGCTTGCGTACCTGGCGGGCGCGCTCGGCCTGCAGGGTATCCCCGGAGCGCACGCCGACGGTAATATCCGGCACCTCCAGGCCCAGCCGGTCGGCGGTGCGGGCAATGCCGTTGAGTGGGGCGCGCAGATTGTTCTCTACGTCCACACCCAAAGCCTTGAGTGGTGAGATATACAGCACTCTCACGCCGTCATGAGCTCCCTCGCGGGAGGGTTCATTACTCAATGGCAGGGCAGTCTGGCCCTCGCGCTCCACCAAAGAATTCAGCGCCCACAGAAAGGCTGCGAGCGTCTTACCGGAGCCGGTTGGTGCTACAACCAGTGCATTTGCACCCCCGGAAATAGCCTCCCACGCTTGCTCTTGGACTGGGGTGGGGGCGGCGAAAACGTCCTGGAACCAACCGGCCACCTGCGGGCGGAACTTCGCCAGAACGTTTTTAGACATGCCCTACTCTATCGCGCGCGCTAATCTGGTCACTATGACCGTTGAGATTTCTGATTCCCGTCTAACCAACTCCCTCGCTGACGGCTGTGGCGAGATCCTCAAAGGCGTGCGCAACGGTGGCCTGCTGCGCGGCTTGGCGCTGGGTGATGCCGGCGATGAAGCCGCTCAGGAATGGATCGCCCGCGTCCTTGAGCAGCACCGCCCGCAGGACGGCGTCCTGTCGGAGGAAGCTGCCGATGACTTGAGCCGTTTGAAGAAGGACCGCGTCTGGATCATCGACCCGCTCGACGGCACCAAGGAGTTTGCTACCGGCCGTCAGGACTGGGCCGTGCACATCGCGCTGGTAGAAAACGGCGCCCCGATCCATGCGGCAGTCGGCATGCCGGACATGGGCGTGACCTTTAAGTCCTCTGACGTACGCGCGGTGACCGGCCCGCTGTCCAAGAAGTTCGTGGTTTCCCGCAACCGCCCGCCGAAGGTGGCGGATTATGTTGCGGAGAAGATGGGTTTTGAGACCGTCGGCGCGGGCTCCGCAGGCGCGAAGGCCATCCACGTGCTCTTGGGTGACTATGACGGTTATATCCACGCCGGCGGTCAGTACGAGTGGGACCAGGCCGCCCCGGTGGGCGTGGCCCTGGCTGCCGGCCTGCACTGCTCGCGCTTGGACGGCTCCCCCATTAAATTCAACAACGAAGACACCTTTATCCCGGATCTTTTAATCTGCCGCCCCGAGCTGGCAGACGAGATCCTGGAGCACGCCGCCGCCTACGCGGAGGCCAACGGCGGGTACTAAGCCCCGCGCGCATGGTACGGATGCCAGGGCGCTATCATGGCGACCATGATTGAGACTCCCTATGAGGACCTCCTGCGCCGCGTCCTCGAAGAAGGCGCTCCCAAAGGCGACCGCACTGGCACCGGCACCCGCTCCCTGTTCGGTGCCCAGCTTCGCTATAACCTGGCGGAGTCTTTTCCCCTGTTGACCACCAAGAAGGTCTACTTCCACGGTGTCATTGGTGAACTGCTGTGGTTCCTGCGCGGCGAGTCCAACGTGAAGTGGCTGCAGGAGAACAAGGTCCGCATCTGGAACGAGTGGGCCGACGAGGACGGTGAGCTGGGCCCCGTCTATGGCGTGCAATGGCGCTCCTGGCCCACGCCGGATGGCCAGCATATCGATCAGATTCAGGTCGCGTTGGACACGCTCAAGAACAATCCGGATTCGCGCCGTAACTTGGTCTCCGCATGGAATGTCTCTGAGCTGGACAAAATGGCGCTCATGCCCTGTCACCTGCTCTTCCAGCTCTACGTCGCTGACGGCAAGCTGTCCATGCAGGTCTACCAGCGCTCCGCGGACATGTTCCTTGGCGTTCCCTTCAACCTGGCTTCCTATGCTGCGCTGACCCACATGTTTGCTCAGCAAGCAGGTTTAGAGGTGGGCGAGCTCATCTGGACCGGTGGGGATTGCCACATCTACAACGACCACATCGAGCAGGTTAAAGAGCAGCTCTCCCGTGAGCCGCGCGAATACCCGCAGCTCAAGCTCCACAAGGCCGATAGTCTCTTTGACTATGACTTCGAGGATTTTGAGGTCCTCGGCTACGACCCCCACCCCACCATCAAGGCACAGGTTTCCGTCTAATGCTGGGCGCAATCTGGGCTCAGTCCCTCGACGGGGTTATCGGTGACGGCGTGGTCATGCCCTGGCATGTGCCGGAAGACCTCAAGCATTTCAAGGAAGTCACCATGGGCGCGCCCGTTATCATGGGCCGCAAGACCTGGCAGTCCCTCAACCCCAAGTTCCGCCCGCTGCCGGGCCGGGAGAACATCGTGCTGTCTAGCCGCGAGCCCGGCGAGTGGTCTGCGGGCGCCACCGTGGTGGATAACATCGACGCCGCACTCAACACCGCGCTTGGCGACGCCTGGATCATCGGCGGCGGCCAACTTTATAACTCCGCTCTCGACCGTGTGGATACCATCGAGCTCACCCTCATGGGCGTGCAGGTGGGCGATGCCTACGGTGACGATGCCGTGCTGGCTCCGAGCGTTCCGGAGGAGTTCAGCCTATCTGCCGATTCCGACTGGCTGACTTCCGCCTCCGGCCACCTCACCATCCCCGGGCAGCCGCCGAGCGAGCTGCCCATAAAATACCGATTCCTCACCTACGACCGAAAGGCTGCTGCATAATGGCTACTACCCCGGAAACTACCGAACACGTCACCATCTTCTTCGCTGACTGGTGCCCGTTCTGCAAGCGCCTGATTTCCGCGCTCAACCGCACGGAGACTCCGCACGCGCTTGTCGACGCCGAAGCGGAAGGCAGCGAGGACATCAACGAGTGGATCAAGTCCGTCAACGACGGCAACCGCATCGTGCCCACCGTCCTCTACTCCGACGGCACCCACGCCACCAACCCTTCCGCCAGCGCGGTCCGCGCCAAGTACGCGGAGCTGGCCGGCGAATAAGCCCGAGCAGCCAGCGCGGCCATCCACGCCACAGCCCGCGGGCACTCCGCTTCAAACGGAGGCGCATTTACCGCCGCCTAAAGCAGGGCTGCTAGTCTTACCTAGGTGCGCAACGCACCCCGCCCCAGTAGCTCAGGGGATAGAGCACAG
>DXEO01000105.1 GCA_019114925.1 Candidatus Corynebacterium faecipullorum
ATGTTGACCTGGTGGACGATACCGGTTCCCGGAGGAACAACGCGGAAGTTGGAGAAGTTCTCAGCACCCCAGCGCAGGAACTGGTAACGCTCCTCGTTGCGCTCGTACTCGATCTCGACGTTCTTCTCCAGAGCTTCGGTGGAGCCGAAGGCCTCGACGATTACGGAGTGGTCAATGACCATCTCAGCCGGGTTAAGCGGGTTCACCTGGTCCGGCTTGCCGCCGAGGGCGGAGATAGCCTCACGCATGGTAGCCAGGTCCACCACGCAGGGGACGCCGGTAAAGTCCTGCATAAGAACACGGGCCGGGGTGAACTGAATCTCGGTATCCGGCTCAGCGGAGGGATCCCAGTTCGCCAAAGCGTTAATGTGATCCTTGGTTACGTTTTTCCCGTCCTCGTAGCGCAGCTGGTTCTCAGCCAGCACCTTGAGGGAGTAAGGAAGCTTCTCCAGGCCCTCGACTGCGTTGATGTCGAAGTAGTCATAAGACTTACCGTTGACCTCAAGAGTCTTCTTGGCGCCGAAGGAGTTCAGGCTTTCAGTCATAAGGAGCTCCATTCCTTGCTTTTGCTTGTGGGTTATCGAACACTGGTCGAAGGTTCATCGAACTTGCCGGCATGTCCTAGCGACCAACTGGGGTCAGGAATTTCGACAGTCTCAGAACGCTAATGTTCCGTATCTATTGTAGATGTAAGAACCCTCGGTCGACACCAGCATAACAGTACGGGCGTTCTGTTTCCTACATTTCGGGGGTAGCGGCGAGTCGCCCATCCCAGCCACACTGCACGGTTTAAGCTCAGTCGGGAGCAGCAGGGGAGACATGCCCCTCAAAGAAATGAACGTGGCGACCTGTGGCGCCAAGCTAAGAGATCTAGGCCCCAATGCTCATAGAGGCTAGAGATTAAGGAGAGGCGAATGATTCCTGCAGGAGTAGACGTTGATGACATCGCCGAACAGCTCTCGGCCGATGGCGTGGCATTTTCCAATCCGGAGCTAGCGCTTGACGACGACCTCCAGGCCCACATCGCAGACTCCCTCCAGCCCAACCATGGCATTGCTGTCGTTGATGTTTTTCCGGAGAAAATTCCAGATCTCCGCGATCTTGCTACAACCCTTCAAGAACAAACGGGACTTGACACAGTAATTCTTCAGGCACCCATGCGGGTGTCCGCTGTCAGCAATTCCTATGACCGGGCAACCCTGGAGGCAGCCGAAGATTCGCTTCCAGCTGGACTCGATCAGGTAACCCTACTTAATGATTTTTATACCGTTGCAGATCAGTTTTCCGTGCCGTGGTTGTTGATTTTTGCGGTCGCATTTGCCGTTGCGGCAGTTGCCGGATGGGCGAGTTTTCGGGCAGCCGCGACAAAGGTTGAACCAGCCGAGCACTAGGTGAGAAGACGCCGACCAACACGCGCCAGCCTTTAGCGCAGCAGAGTGGGGAAGTGGTGAAAGTCAACCACTAAGCCTTGATTTTTAAGCGGGGGAGTGGTTGTCACTCTGCCTTCGAAGCCTCCAGAGCTAGGCGCGCCATAAGAGCTAAGGCAGGCGCCGGGTGGACAGTTTCCCATCCCAGCAGAGGGCATAATCTCCGGATGACGAGCGGGCGATCCCGGGGCCGAAGCTGACATTGCGAGGCGGGGCTCACAGGCCGACAGCCCAGGGGGTGCGCGCAAATATCGCCCCCTGAAGCACCCTCCGAATGACATGCCCCCAGGGAGGCGCTCTTGAAGAAAAGGTGTGCAGGGCAAGTCTCGAGACGTGACAAAAGGGCGGCGACCGGACAGATAGGACGGGTGCAGAGTAAGGGCGGAGTGAGCAATATCACAGTCACGCCTTGGTAACAATGTCATTGCAGGTTAGGTGCGCCTGTAACGCCGTGTGGTCGCGCGTGGCTTATGTGAAAGATGGGGAAAGTGTGCGAGAAGGCGTGTCGGTGACGTATGGTTCACGTATCGACTCACGGGTTGACTATTGCTCCATACGTTCATGGACCAAGCCTTGACTCTCAACTGATTTGTCGCACGGGTATGTGGGGAAGCACGCCACGAGCGAAGGGAACTGTTGAGGTTCACCGCCTGGTGGATGACCGTCGCACCACTAAGGTGATGCGCATAGCAGTACTGTTTGCTCGGCGCAGTCGGTGCCAGTGTTCAAATTTTTAAGATATCGAAACACCTACCTCCCGAGTGGAAGAGGCTTCATACACTTCATACGCATGCCTTTATTGAGGGCTGCGTCGGCCTGGGTTCCATCGGTTTCCGGTTGGGTGCCAGCCACGAGGGCTTGCGTCAACGCCACTATTGGTACGAGGCATGAGCACTCCATGAGCGGGGCGCCGAGCGAGGAGGAACCGACATAGGACTTATCGCCAGATTAGGGTGTGTGCCCCCTCATCGTCGGATCGCGCAGTCATATTTGAACGCGCTCTACGCGGAGCAAACGAGGCCCGTGAGCGTGCAGTCTGACTTGCTTTTATAAAGCGGTCCGACTTGATGTTGGTGCACACACGAGACGCCGCGCAGTATCGTGTTGCCCTGTGTCAGTGATGGTGCAGCCATACTTATTCGACACTTATTCGACCTAAATTGTCTTAAAGGCGGCAGTAATCATCGATCATCTAGGGCAACCCGCGTGGGTATACCCCGGTTAGGGCCGGGCGCCAGCCTCTTCAGTTCCACTTTTCCCTTGGGCGCAACCAACGCCGTAACATTCTGCGAAAAGTTCGAGCCAGCTATGCGTACCTTGCGCGTACCTTAACTACCGTTGTTTCTGGCTGACTCGTTTCCTGTACCGCTCGATGTTCGGCATGCATGTCTGTTCGACACGCATGACAGCTCCAATGAGGTAGGTGCCTAGGAGATAACTCTCGTGGCCACCACATCGTCTTTTGGCTTCCGGCGTTTCAAGGCAGCATTCGCTGCCATTGCGACCACCGCGGCCTTGTCTACCGCTTCTTCGCTCACTCCTGCAGTGGCGGAGGAGCCTCAGCAGCTCAATATTGAGTCGCTACTGTCCTCTGATAGCCCATCCATCGCTGACCTCGCCGGCGCCATCGCCCAGATTGAGGAACGCATCGCGCAAGCGGAAGCCGAAATCGGCCTCCAGCGTGAAACGGTCAACCGGGCGCTCGTTGATCTCAATGACGCCCGTACCAAGGCAGCCCAGGCTCGCCAGGGAACCACGACGGCTCGCCAGGAGCTTGATGATGCCCAGGCAGACGTCGCCGATGCGCAAGCCAAGCTGGACGAGCTCTCACGCTCCGCCTACCGCCGAGCAAATACCTCTGACGCCGTTTCCCATGCGGCCGGCAAGGATGCTCGCTCGGATATGCTGGAACGCCAGTCTTACCTCCGCTCACAATCGGAAAAGCAACAGGCCGTTGTTAGCGATCTGGAAAAGGAGCGCACGGAGAAGGCTAACAAGGAGTCTCAGCTGCGCAAGACCCAGCAGTTGGCCGAGGAGCGCGCAAATAAGGCGGCCGATGCCGAGTCCGCTGCGCGCGATCAGCTCGCCGCTTCCGAGGCTTCAATTGAAGAATCTGCAGCCGAGCGCGAGGATCTGCTCTTTCAACTCTCGTCCCTCCAGAAGGCACTTAATCAAGCTAAGGGTGTTGACTCGGTTGATCCATCAAGTCTAGAAACTGGATCTAACGTCAATGATGAGGTCTTGCCTACACGGGAAGAGGTCAATACTCAGGACACAACTACGGCTCCAGCCGATGACTCCACAGCGTCGACCCCTGAGACCGATTCCGTCTCAGCCGCCGGCCCTTCAGCCTCGGAGGCGAAGAACCCTACTTTGCAATCACAGCGCTCTGCGCCCTCCGTTTCTGCTGAAGACATCGATGCGCTCTCGAGTGCCGCAAGCACTGTGGCCAATGATCCGAACGTGCAGGAGTTGTCGTCGACAAGCACCGCCAGCTCCGCTGAGGGGGAGGCGAATTCTGTCGGTAGCGGCAGCTCCTTCGACCCGAGCAAGATCGATGCTGAGACCATTGCATTGGGCATTGGCACGGTAGCAACCGTAGCCTCCTTGGTGGCTGCCTCTCAGCCAGGCCACAACAACAGCTTGAGCCAGGATGAGATTGACGCTTTGGTGGAAGGTTCCTCGAAACTTTTCGCCCTCCAAGGCGGAGACGAGAGTACCGCGGCGGGGGACTCTGCGTCCGCCTCGTCGGATGAGGACACTCTGGAGTCCGAGGTTTCCGGTGTGCTGGATCCGCTCGATACGACCGATAGTATTACGGAAAAGGCCACCGAATCTCTGGGCAATGCTTCCCGTGAGGCAAAGATCGAAACTGTCATTGAGCGTGCGACATCCCAGGTTGGTGTTCCTTATGCGTGGGGCGGCGGCGATGCAAACGGTCCCACCCAGGGTATTCGTGACGGCGGCGTGGCGGATTCTTATGGTGACTACAACAAGGTCGGCTTCGACTGCTCGGGACTGGTTCTCTATGCCTTTGCCGGAGTAGGCATTTCCTTGCCGCACTACACCGGCTACCAGTACCAGAAAGGAACCAAGGTCTCGCCGAGTGAGATGGAGCGTGGTGACCTAATCTTCTACGGGCCAAACGGTAACCAACACGTGGCGATCTACCTCGGTGATGGCACGATGGTTGAAGCCCCACAGTCTGGCCAAAACGTCAGCATCACCCCTGTACGCCAAGGTGGCATGGCCCCCTATGCCGTACGCCTGATTTAGAACAGCCCGTTGCTAGACTGGGCTGCATGACTGACACACTGCGTACTGCCCAGAGCAACGCCCACAGCACCGAGTCGGTGCCCTCTTCATTCGACGCTCTCCTCGTTCTTTCTTTCGGTGGCCCGGAAGCAAACGAGGAGGTCGTCCCGTTTTTGGAGAACGTTACCCGCGGCCGCGGCATTCCGCGCGAGCGCCTCATAGAAGTTGGGGAGCACTACTTTCACTTCGGTGGTAAAAGCCCACTGAACGAATTGAACCGAGAGATTATTGACAATGTTGCCGCGGAGCTCGAGGCTCGCGGACATAATCTACCGGTCTACTTTGGCAACCGTAACTGGCACCCCTTCGGAACAGAAGCTGTCGAAAAGATGGCCGCCGATGGAGTGCGCAACGTGGCCGTCTTTGCTACCTCGGCGTGGGGCGGCTACAGCGCCTGCCGTCAATACAACGAAGATATCGTGGCTTTGCGCAAGTACGTCGAAGACAAGAACCTGCCCGCCATGACTTTCACCAAGCTTCGTCAGTTCTTCGATCATCCGAAGTTCGTCGAGGAGATGGCTGCCGCTGTCCGAGACGCCTACGCACAGGTCCCAGAAGACAAGCTGGCTAGCACCCGCATGCTGTTTACTGCCCACTCGGTTCCGACGGCGCACGATGCTGTAGGAGGTGCTGAAGGTGATAAGCACATTTACTCCCGCCAGGTAGCGGAAGCCTCCCGGCTCGTCGCCGAAGCAGCAGGGGTGAAGGACTATGACCTTGTATGGCAGTCGCGGTCTGGCAACCCGGCTACTCCGTGGCTAGAGCCGGACATCGTCGATCACACCACTCGAATCCACCAGGAGAATGGTGTCGACGGCGTTGTTGTGTGCCCCATCGGATTTATCTCCGACCATATGGAGGTCATCTGGGACCTTGATTCAGAACTCAAGCAAGCCGCCGAGGAGATGGGTGTTAGCGTCTATCGCGCCCGCACCGCCGGGCCAACCACTCGTTTCGCTTCACTCATCGTGGACCTCATCGATGAGCTAGAGCAGGGAAGTGAGCCCGAATCTCTCGGTGACGTCACTGTCCAAGGCTGCACCGTCAATGGCGCACCCTGCGCTGAAGGGTGCTGCGATATCTGGTCGCTGCACAAACCGCATTAACGCGCGAAATCCGTAAGCGCGTAGGCCACGCCAGCCATTCGCGCTTGACGGATGTGACGCCATAGCCGCAGCAGCTGAGGATCGAGGCTGTGATTGTGGATGCGGTCGGTCACCGTTTCGATGATGGCCGCGACGCGATCAGCGCGCGCAAAAAGTTTTGCTGCCCGCCCCGGGACCGCAGTGGGTAAGCCCGGTGTGTCGTAGAAGTCACTCAGGGTCCCCACTGTCAGCCGCGGATTGGGAAGGGCATCACTGCGGTAGCCCATTCCTTCGATGAGTGCTGCGGATTCATTTGTCGCGGCGCTCAACAGAGCATCAGCCTCGCCCGGGCTGAGCCATGCTGGTGATGGGAGCGGAGCAGTTTCCTCAATTACCATCCACTGAGTGGCGCGGTTGGTATAAGAGGGCACCAATACTATATGACGGTCTCTATCGTTGGTCCGCACCACGATAGCGCCCGCCGGGTTGGTAGCCGCTGCACGCGCCGATTCCGAGCCAGCCGGTAGTGCTGGCGCCTCGCCCGGGCCAGAGAGGATGAGCCGCAGGAGTGGCTCACGTTCACCGCCCTCGATAATGGCGGCGGTTTCGCGTCGGAGAAGTGACATAACTTCAAGGAAGGGTTCTCCATGCGCTCCTTGCTGTTCCCCGCCTAACTCGCGGAGGGCGTCAAGTAAATCATCGGTGGATTCGTGTCCCCATAGCCATGCGCCAAGCCAGACGGCGACGTTTTGTACGGGAGACCAGACTTCGGCGCGCATATCCATGGCTGGACAGTGTAGACGATAGGGTAGACCGCTATGAGCTTGAATTCCCGGGACCCTTATGGTGGCGATATTTTCGCCGGACATGCACGCAACAAGAAAACCGAATACCCCGAGGTGCCCGCCGAACCAGGGCTGGTCGTCGAAGTTCGGGGAGACGACTTCGTGGGAGCTGTGATGGGCGTGGACAAAACCGCGTGGGGGCCGGTCGTGCGCCTCGAAGATCGTCACGGTACCGAGCGAGTCTTCAAACTCGTCAAGGGAGGGTTCCTTGTGGAGGGGCAGCCTGTGACGCTGACGAGATACGTCGAGAAGCAAGCGCCCAGAAAGTCGAACTCTGGATCGCGCCGCGTTGAGAACCTCGAGGCTAAAGTAGCCGCGCCGTCGCGCATTTGGGTCGAAGGTATCCATGATGCGGCGATCGTGGAGAAGGTGTGGGGGCACGACCTGCGGGTAGAGGGCGTGGTGGTCGAATACCTTGAGGGGCTGGATAACCTCGAGGAACGCCTCGCTGAATTCCAGCCCGGGCCTGGGCGTCGCGTGGGAGTCCTAGCGGATCACCTCGTAGAAGGTTCGAAGGAAACGCGGTTGACTCAAACGGTAGGCGAGCACGTGCTCGTGACCGGGCATCCTTTCATTGATATCTGGGCAGCCGTCAAACCCGAGCGCCTAGGGCTGCGCGCCTGGCCCAAAGTTCCATATGGGGAGGACTGGAAGACTGGTATCTGCCGGCGAACGGGATGGTCCGATCCCAAGGAAGGATGGAGCCGTGTTTATAATGCCGTCAATTCCTTCCGGGATCTCGATTCCACGCTCATCGGTGCTGTAGAACGTCTTGTAGACTTCGTCACGACGCCGGAACTGCGCAAAGAAGATCTTCTTTAGTTCGAGTTCGCTCGGTCGATGAGATTCACCGCGAGCTGGCATCCGGCGGTTTCCGCTGCCCAGCCTGCCGCCTGGAGGCGCTGGGACATAGCCTGTTTGGAGATACCCAATTCCTCGGCGGCCTCATTCTGGTTCAATCCTCCGCGCACCAGGGATGTAGCCTCGCGGCCCTCCATCGTGCGCTTATTCAGTACGAATCCGAGTAGAGCGAAGGCCGCTGCAATATCCTGCGCTTCCTGCGCCCGCCCGCGCCGATCAACCTTGGCGTAGACATGCCCCGCGCGTGCCGATCCCTTCACAGCAGCGGTAGCGACGGCGCGCGTCTCGGCATCTCCCACGCCCTCGCCCGGGACGACGCCGATACCGATGGCCCAGTCACCGTCCGCAAGGAGCGCCATGACAACATCACAGACCGCGGAAGAGGAGTAGGCAACGGCGCAAATATCCTCGACGCCAAGGACCTCGAATTCACCGATGCCTTCCAGTGTGGAAAGCGCAGCGGCGGAGCGTTGGACCAAATCGGCGCGGCGTACCGAGCGACCACGGTAGCGGGCATGGACTGCTAGCACGTTGAGAGACTCCTTCCAGCGAGAAACTACGTTTAGTCTACCCCTTGCGCTTGACCGGTCGCTGCATGCCGGGCTCGAGAGGCAAGCGCGTGTCTAGAATGAGTCCGGCGATTCCGAGTGCAGCGGCGAGGACAAAGCCGAAGACCGTGTAGGGACTTGTCTTACCGGTGAGCGCGTCCCCAAAGAAGACACCGATGGCGGTGGTGGGAATTGAACCGATGAGAGTGGCGATGGAAAACTGCAGGACCGAAATTGGGGTGAGCGCCGCGACATAGTTTAATAAGGAAAACGGAACTCCCGCGACCATCCGCAGTGAGGCCACGGCCAACCAACCACGGCGGTCAAGGCGCGCATTGATGGCATAGACCGCCGGGTGTGTGAGGTGGGGGCGAATCCATTCACCAAGCAAGCTGCGGACTATCAGCAGGGAAACCGTAGCGGAGATGGTCAGTGCGACGAGGGAGATGACCAGCCCGAGCCACGGGCCGAAGAGAAGCCCCGCGGCTAAAGTCCATACTGTTCGGGGGATGGGGAACTGCGTGAAGACGATGTAGGCGCCAGCAAAGGCGATAAGAAACCATGGCCCGAGGTGCTGCGACCAAGAACGCAGCGCGGCGAGAGAGGGGACGTCGACAAACATGGCAAGAAGCACCAAGGCCGTGCCGGTGAAAATTACTGCCGCCCAACGCTTCCACGTCCAGCGGCTGCAGCTCTGCCTAGCCGAGCGCGCCAAAGAGGCACAAAAGTCACCGACGCTGTGCACCCAACCAGTTTTCATAGGGCTACAAGCTTAATCCGAGTGAGGCCAAAATCCTCATTAGGCTCAAGCTCACTCGCGTGGGCGCGGAGTCTGGGGGGGAACTGGGAGTAGCGCCCCAACTTGCTGGCAGGCCCCGGTTCGATGCACGGTTTCAGCCCTCCGCGGTGGAAACTTGTCAGAGGCACGCTTCCGCATGAACTGATTTAGTCCACTTATCCTGCTTGAGCTTTGGCTAGTGTTGCCGGCTTTCTCGTCTGTGCCCGCTTCCTGCGGAGCGGTTTCTTTTCTTGCTCTGTTCTTTTTCTTGTCTGCTCTGGCACCTACAGTTATTGAAGTGCAACCATGAACTTTCTTCATAACCTCACGTCTTATATGGACGCAGCTACCTTGCTCGAGGCTTTTGGGCCGTGGGTCATAGGCGGTATCGCTCTTGTCGTGTTCATTGAGTCAGGAGTGCTCTTTCCGTTCCTTCCGGGGGATTCACTTCTGGTGACCGCTGCGATTTTGCGCGATGAGCTTCATGTCTCACTGTGGCTGCTGATCACAGTGGGCATGGTGGCTGCCATTGCCGGTGATCAAGTGGGCTATTGGATTGGGCACCGATTTGGGCGTGGTCTGTTTAAACAGGATGCACGGCTTCTCAAGCTGGAGTACCTCATCACCGCGGAGAACTTCTTCCGCAAGCATGGCCCGCTGGCGTTGGTGTTGGGACGCTTCGTTCCCATCGTGCGCACCTTCATCCCGGTGGCCGCTGGTACGGCCGAAATGCCCTATAAAAAGTTCATCGGATGGAACGTTAGCGGGGCAGTGGCTTGGGTGCTCTCCATGAATTCGGTCGGCGTCTTCTTGGGAAATATTCCAGGCATTGCCGATTCGATTGAGAAGATCATGCTGCTTATCATCGCGCTGTCTGTGGCGCCCATCGTCATCAAGGGTGTGCACAGCTTTGTCGTGTCGAAGAAGAAGTCCACAGTTGTGGTGGAGAAGGAACCAACGGCCGAAGCAACCACTGAGGCGCGAGCATAAGCGGGAACCAACCAGCGGGTATAAGAAAGGCCCGTGCTTCACATCATCATTCTCGACGGTGTGAAGCACGGGGTTTCATTCCGTGCCCGAGGGGGGACTTGAACCCCCACGTCCGTTAATAGGACACTAGCACCTCAAGCTAGCGCGTCTGCCATTCCGCCACCCGGGCTAGGGTGTT
>DXEO01000106.1 GCA_019114925.1 Candidatus Corynebacterium faecipullorum
CTGAGCATTCGAGTCACGCAATGGGTTGCGCTTCGGCTGCTCGGTCGGCGGGGCACCGTTAATGCTCAGGGCCTCGCGTCCCCCGGTGGCAGAGCCGGTGATCTCGGAGAAGTGACCGTCCTTGATGTGGATCAGTGAGCAATTCACCGAACGGGAGCCGCTCTCCCAGGTCTCACGGCTCATTGCACCCCAGAAAGGTTGCAGCGTGGATTGGTAAAGGTTCTCCTCGCCGCCCAGGTAATCCATGGCATTTTGGGTGCAGGTCTCGGAGAGGAATTTATCTATGTCCTCATCGCTGGGGTAGCCATTGGGGAACTTTTCGGCCAGGTTGATGACGGATACGGTCTCCATCTGGTGCGGTTCCTGGCAGGGCACGGTAGTGAGTGCCTGTTTATCATCCACCTTGCGGCACTCGCCGGGCTTGGCGACGACCGCCTGGTCCACCTCGCTGACCTTACCGGTGGATTCCTGCGGTACACCGTTGGCGTCGGTAGTCTGCAGGCCACACAGCAAGGTACGGTCGCCTTGGTCCCAGGATGCGGCCGGGGGCAGGATGGAGGCGACGTCATAGCGCCCGTTGGGATCCCACTTGCCATTGAGGTAACTCACCGTGGGGGCCTCGCACAGCTCATCGCGCAGGGCGTTTTGGCGTGTGATGTCGGGGCGCGTGGCGTTGGGGCCGAACTCGCTGGTGGGGTAGGTACTGAGATCCTCGCGAGCCGAGACCTCGAAGCGGTGTGGTTTATCGCAGCTGATCTGCTCAAAACCGGTGGTGGTGCCATCTGGGGCGATGTCCCACGTCACGCATGCCCCAGCGGAGGCGGTGGTGAAGGGAGCAGCTTCGCCGTCGGCGGCAGAAGGATCGGCGGCCTGACCGCCGTCGGCACCGGAGCTAGCGGAGCCATGTCCGGCGGAATCGGTACCGGTTGGCTCGCCGCTAAAGAGGCCATAGGAGGCCATGAAGACGGCCGCGGCCACGGCTGCAACGAGGACGACGCGGATGGCGGAGGCGGAGCGCCATGCAGATGAAGTGCTCATAGAACTCCTCATACTACTCCCTTAGCAGCCCTGGCTTCTAGCCCAGCCCGGCGCCGTTCGGGGCGAGGGCGCGGTTAGATACGCGTGCGGGAGACGTGGGTCGTGAGCCGGTAGCGGTCAGTGCGGTATACCGAGGAGCACCATTCAACCGGCCGGTCCCCGGAGCAGGCGAGGCGGGTGATGTGGAGAAGTGGGGTGTTCGGGGGGACGTCGAGAAGCTCGGCGATGTCCTCCTCCGCCGCCACCGCGGTGACTGTCTGCTCGGCCTCGGTGATGGGGACCTTGAAGGTGCTATCCAGAATCGCGTAGACGGAGTTATAGATGTCATTTTCTAGCAGCGTCGGCGCGAAGGCGGAGTTGTACCAACCATCGTCGATGGAATAAGGCTCACCATCGCCCAAGCGCAGGCGCCGCAGGTGGGTGTGCGCAACCGTGGTCTCTGTGCCGAAGAAATCACAAACCTCGCTGGGCGCGGTGCTGCGCTCACCCAGCAGGATTCTCGAGGAAGCCTGTACCTTTTGGTAGCCCATCTCATCGGAAAAGGACGCCAGATGGAGCCGGGAGACCAGTGGGTTTGGAGCCACGAAGGTGCCCTTGCCTCGCACCCGCCGCAGGCGGCCTTCGGCCACTAAATCACCGATGGCGCGGCGTACGGTGATGCGGGAAACGCCGTAGGTTTCTTCAAGAATACGCTCGCCGGGAAGGATGTCACCGGGTTTGAGGGTGGTCCGGCAGAGCTCGGAGAGAATATCCCGCAGCTGAGCGTGCTTGGGCACGGGGCCGTCGGTAATAATGTGAGGTGCCATGTTGTTCATGATAATGCGCTGGTTATGACCAGCGCAAAGGTATGGCCGTGCGCTAAACTATCCGGCGTGATTGATCTCAAGTTTCTTCGCGAAAATCCCGATGTCGTCCGCGCCTCCCAGGTAAACCGTGGGGAGGACCCCGCTTTGGTGGACCAGCTGCTCGCCGCCGATGAACAGCGCCGCGCGGCCATTGTGAAGGCAGACCAGCTGCGCTCGGAGCAGAAGGCCTTTGGTAAGAAGATTGGCCAGGCCTCCCCTGAGGAGCGCCCGGCGCTGCTGGAGGGCTCTAACGAGCTGAAGGAAAAGGTCAAGGCGGCCGGCGAGGAAGCGGCCGCGGCCGAGGCCAAGGTGACGGAGCTGCAGTACCAGCTCTCCAACGTGGTGGAGGGTGCTCCGGCGGGCGGCGAGGATGACTTCATTGTGCTCGAGGAGGTCGGTGAGAAGCCGCAGTTCGACTTCGAGCCGAAGGATCACCTGGAGTTGGGTGAGACGCTGGGGCTTATCGACGTCAAGCGGGGAGCCAAAGTAGGCGGCGCACGTTTCTACTACCTCACTGGTGATGGCGCCTTCCTGCAGCTGGGTATGTTGATGTTGGCTGCGCAGAAGGCCCGTGAGGCAGGCTTTAAGCTGATGATTCCGCCGGTGCTCGTGCGCCCGGACGTCATGCAGGGAACTGGCTTCTTGGGTCAGCACTCGGATGAGATTTACTACCTGCCGGCGGATGATCTTTATCTGGTCGGCACCTCCGAGGTGGCCTTGGCCGGTTACCACAAGGAAGAAATCATCGACCTGTCCAAGGGGCCGCTGCAGTATGCAGGCTGGTCTTCCTGCTTCCGCCGCGAAGCTGGTTCGCACGGCAAGGACACCCGCGGCATCCTGCGCGTGCACCAGTTCGACAAGCTGGAGATGTTTGTCTACTGCAAGCCGGAAGACGCGGAGGAGATGCACCAGAAGCTCCTGAACATGGAAAAGGACATGCTGGCGGCGATGGAGCTGCCCTACCGCACCATCGATATCGCGGGTGGGGACCTAGGTTCGTCCGCGGCCCGCAAGTTCGATAACGAGGCGTGGGTGCCCACCCAGGGCACGTACCGCGAGCTCACCTCGACCTCGAACTGCACCACCTTCCAGGCGCGCCGCCTGTCCACGCGCTACCGCGATGAGAACGGCAAGACCCAGTACGCCGCCACGCTCAATGGCACCCTGGCTACCACCCGCTGGCTCGTGGCCATCCTGGAGAACCACCAGCAGGCAGACGGCTCCGTGGTGGTTCCGGAAGCATTGCGCCCATTCGTGGGTAAGGACGTGCTGTACCCCGTAAACTCCTAGAAGAACGCGGTGCGCGGGGCTTCGCGCGCCGCCCTCTCTTGTCCCTCCTCGCTGCTCTCGACGGCGGGGTCTTAGCTGTTTGGAGCACCATGAGCGCTGTGACTAACTTCCTCTACCGGCAGATCACACACATCGGCCGCGGGGTGACTCTGGCCCAGGGGCTCAAGATGCGCTTGTCCGGGGAGGAGAATATCCCGGATAAGGGCGGGGCCGTCATTGTCTGCAACCACACCGGCTACATGGACTTCCTCTTCGGAGCTTTCCTGCCGTATCGCAAGCGCCGTTTGGTGCGCTACTTGGCAAAGGCCTCCATCTTCCAGGCGCCGATGGCCGGACCGCTTTTTCGGGTGATGGGGCATGTCCCGGTGGATCGTATTGATGGCGGGGCGTCGATTGTCAAGGGCATCGAGTTGGCTAAGAATGGCGAGCTCGTGGGCGTGTTTGCGGAGGGAACGATTTCCCGCAGCTTCGAAATCCGCAGCATGCGTAACGGCGCGGCGCGTATTGCCCACGGTGCGGGCGTGCCGATTATTCCGCAGGTTATCTTTGGCTCCCAGCGTATGTGGACGAAGGGGCAGAAGAAGCACTTGGGCCGCACGAAGACGCCGGTGCTGATTAAAGCCTTGGAGCCTTATTGCACGACGGGTGATTTCGACGCGGATATCGCGGAGGTGCGCCGCCGGATGCAGGAGGCCCTGGAGGGCCTGTGGGCGGAGTATGAGGCGGAGTTCGGCCCGATGCCGGCCGGCGAGTTCTGGGTGCCCGCCCGCAAGGGTGGTGGGGCGCCAACGCTGGAGGAGGCTGAGGCCCAGGAGTCCGAGGTGGAGAGTGAGCGTTACCGTGTGCGCCGGCTGCGCGATGACCTGACAAACCTCAAAGACCGCGTCTCCGAGGCCACCGTGGAGCTCATGCGCGACCGGATGGCGCTGATGAAACGGGCTGATTCCGGAGAATCGGGAGCAGAGCGTGGCGACGAGAACGTCGACGCCACGCAGGAAAACGACGCCACACAAGTTGAAAGCTCAGCTGCTGAGAAAGGCAAAGACCGTCCGCGTACTGCCCCGGAGACTCTGGAATGGATCAAGGAGAACCTCAACTCGGTGGTTGAGGAAGCCATGCGCGGCGTCGGGGAAGGCCGCGACAAGGTCACGGAGGTTATGGCGCAACTGAAGTCCGATGTGGTCGAGGCCCAGGCCTCTATGACGGCGAGCAGCAAGGAGATCTTCGCCGGTTCCGTGGTGGAGCAGGGTCTGCTTTCTGCGGCGACGCAATCGCGCATTATTGTCTCCCGCTTGCCGCACCGTGTGAAGGCCCAGTACTCCGTTGTGCCGCGGGTGATTGTGGCGGATCAGAGTGCGCTGAGCATGGAAAACGGGGAAATCTCGACGCGGCTTCAGGAAGCGCTAACGCAGCTCCACCCGCAGGTGGAGGAGTTGGTTGTACTCTCGCCCCAGGGCGAGGTGTTGGACGCTGCCGCCTTCGGGGACCTCCCCCAATCGTGTTGGCGCATCGCCTGCTCGGAAGGGGCTGAAGGGGTGCAGTTTAATGATGCTCCCGGGGGTGTGGTGGTCACGGCTTCTTCCCCCGCGGAGGGGTTAGCAGCTGTAGCGAAGAAGGTCGGGGTCGAGCCCACAGACCTCCTGTTCTTTGCCAACGAGCCTGGTGATGAGACGTTTGCGGAGGGTGGGGAAGATGCCGCCGTGCACATGGTGGCGCTGGAGACAGCCCCCATTGAGGTGATTAAGGCTGCCCAAGCGGTGACCTATTCCGCTGAACGATGTGGCATGGCAGAAGTTTTGGAGGCGATGGCGCGCTTGCAGCCGGAGGAAGAATAAGGTTGGAAACCCTGGACTTGCAGCTAGTTCTTAACGCCCGTTAGCACCCCCGGAAGGGGGTGTTATTTTATTTTGTCGCCCTATGAAAGGGCTGGGAAAGTCCAGGTTACGGCGGCGGAACTTACGTGTGAGTAGCGTCTCCAGAGAGATTTACGGGTGACCTATAGCATTGGCCGTGGGAGAAAACTTCTTCCTCATCCGCCATTCGGGCAGTTGGCCGGGGCATCGGTACATCGGGCGCGTGGTGGATGAGCACACTATGCTGCGCATACCGTCAACGAGGGGCAGGCCTTTCTGACGCCGTGCAGCGAGAGAGGAGACTCGGTCAACAATGACCACGACGAGTATCAACAGCTTCAACCCCGAATACTTTGAAAAGACCTGGAATGATTACTCCACCGAGGACTATGACGTTGTCATCATCGGCGGAGGTTCCGTAGGCGCCGGTGCTGCCCTGGATGCGGCCACCCGTGGCCTGAAGACGGCCGTGCTGGAGTCCCAAGACTTTGCGGCGGGTACGTCTTCACGCTCTTCCAAGATGTTCCACGGTGGCCTGCGCTACCTGGCAATGTTCGACTTCCGCCTCGTGGCAGAGTCCCTGAAGGAGCGCGAGCTCAACATGTCGACCCTGGCGCCGCACCTGGTAAAGCCGCTGAAATTCATCTTCCCGCTGACCCACCGCGGTTGGGAGCGCGTCATGATGTTCGGCGGCTTTACCCTCTATGACCTCATGGGTGGGGCCAAAAGCGTCCCGATGCAAAAGCACCTCACCCGCAAGGGCGTGCTGAAGGTGACCCCGGGTCTCAAGGAGGACGCCGTCGTCGGTGGCGTGCGCTACTATGACACGCTTGTCGACGACGCCCGCCACACCATGACCGTCCTGCGCACCGCCGCCGAGTATGGCGCCAACGTGCGCACCGGCACCGAGGTGATTGGCTTTGAGAAGGACGGCCGCGGCCGCATCACTGCCGCAAAGGTTCGTGACGTGGAAACCGGCCGCGAAAGCACCGTGAAGGGCAAGGTCTTCATCAACGCGACCGGCGTGTGGAATGACAAGATTCAGGAAATGGCGGGCGCTGAGGGCAAGTTCACCGTCCACGCTTCCAAGGGTGTCCACATCGTGGTTCCGAAGGATGCTCTCGACGCGGATGCTGCACTGTGCTTCGTCACCGAAAAGTCCGTGCTTTTTGTCATCCCGTGGGGTGAGTATTGGATCATCGGTACCACCGACACCGATTGGGAGAAGGGCTTGTCCCTGCCGGATCCGGCGCCGACCAAGGCGGATATCGACTACATCTTGGACGAAGTTAACCAGCGCGTGCGTGACAAGATCACCCGCGATGACATCGTCGGCGTGTACTCCGGCCTGCGCCCGCTGCTGTCCGGTAAGTCCGATTCCACCACCAACCTTTCCCGAAACCACGCTGTGGCCCGCGTAGCACCGGGCATGGTCTCCGTCGCCGGTGGCAAGTACACCACGTACCGCGTCATTGGCAAGGACGCGGTGGATCTGGCCGTCAAGGAGCTGGGAACCAAGGTGGCTGAGTCCGTGACCGAGCGCACCCCGATTCTGGGTGCGGACGGCTACCACGCGCTGGCCAACCAGGTTCCGGCACTGGCCCGCCGCTATAACCTCAGCGAGGACCGCATCGAGCACCTGCTCGGCCGCTACGGCTCGCTGATCGGTGAGGTCCTCGCACCAGCTGCTGACGACGCCACGCTGCTCGAGTCGGTTCCGGGCG
>DXEO01000107.1 GCA_019114925.1 Candidatus Corynebacterium faecipullorum
GCGTACACAGCACACCTGAAGAGTGCTATGGTTAGTGCTGGCTTTCAAGCATAGACAAGTCCTTTTAACCATTGTCCGACATCCTTTAAAGACCGCACCGTGAGGCGGGGAAGGAGGTCACGATGAGTGAAACCGGCACCCACGCGGAGTCCAACGAGCTACTGAGCTCGAAAGACGTCGCGCGCACTGTCGCACGCATCGCGCACCAGATTATTGAAAAGACGGCGCTTGATTCGAGTGATTCCCCTCGGGTCATGCTCTTAGGCATTCCCTCTGGTGGCGTGCCTTTGGCACAGCGCCTTGCCGAAAAAATTGAGGAATTTTCCGGGGTGGTGGTTCCTTGGGGCTCCCTAGACATCACGTTGTACCGCGATGATCTCTATGCCCGCCCGCACCGTGCATTGCAGCCTACGACGGTGCCTGACGGCGGCATTAACAGCGCCACTGTCATTCTTGTCGATGACGTCCTGTACTCCGGCCGCACCATCCGCGCCGCACTCGATGCCCTCGCGGACATCGGCCGTCCCGACATCATCCAGCTCGCAGTCCTCGTGGACCGTGGACACCGCCAGGTTCCCATCCGTGCTGATTACGTGGGCAAGAACATCCCCACCGCACGCGACGAGGACGTCACCGTGTACAACGCCGATATCGATGGCCGCGATGCCGTCGTTCTTACCCGCTTCACTGCACAGCCCGGCAAGGAGGCATAAATGAAGCACCTCATTAATATCGCCGACCACAGCGCTTTGGAGATCCTTGGGCTGATGGATGAGGCCGACCGTTTCCGGGAAGCCCTCGAAGGCCGCGAAGTCAAGAAGCTGCCCACGCTGCGCGGGCGCACCGTTTTCACCTTGTTCTATGAAAACTCCACCCGCACCCGTTCTTCTTTCGAGACGGCGGGTAAGTGGATGTCGGCAGATGTCATCAACCTCTCTGCGTCGACGTCCTCGGTCAAGAAGGGGGAGTCTCTCAAGGACACCGGGTTGACCTTGGCCTCCATCGGTGCCGACGCCATCATCATGCGCCACCCTTCTTCGGGTGCGGCGCAGCAGCTCGCCGGCTGGGTGGCACCCGAAGGGCAGGGGCCGAGCGTCATCAACGCCGGCGATGGCTCTCACCAGCACCCCACGCAGGCGCTTCTCGACGCCGTCACAATGCGCCAGCGCCTGCACCTGGGCGCGGATCGTTCCGCCGCAGGCACTGGCTTCGAGGGGCTGAAAGTCACCATCGTTGGTGATTGCCTGCACTCTCGCGTCGTGCGCTCCAACGTGGACCTGCTCTCCACGCTGGGCGCTGAAGTCACGCTCGTCGCCCCGCCGACGCTGCTGCCCTTCGGGGTGGATACCTGGCCCGTGCGCGTCTCCCATGACTTCGACGCCGAGGTGGCCACGGCAGACGTGGTCATGATGCTCCGCGTGCAAGCAGAGCGCATGAACGGTGGTTTCTTCCCTTCGCACCGTGAATATGCTTCTCTCTACGGTCTGTCCAAGGACCGTGCCGCGGCCATGAAGAAGGACGCCATCATCATGCACCCAGGCCCCATGGTTCGTGGCATGGAGATCAACTATGCCGTGGCCGACTATGAGAACACCGCGGTGCTCCAACAGGTCAACAACGGTGTCCATGTGCGCATGGCCACCCTCTTTACGCTGCTCACTAACGGCGAGAACGCCGGTATCTAAAACGAGATGTCCCACTTAGCAACGAGGAGAGCTGAAGAATTCATGACTACTTATCCAGACACCGGCGTGCTCTCTGCTCCGGCGGCCGGCACTCTGCTTATCACCAACGTTCGCCCCTATGGTGAGGGCGAACCCACCAGCATCCTGATCAAGGATGGCGTCATCGAAGCCATCGGCACCGCCGCCGATGCCGGGGACGCCGGGCGCGCCAGGGACGTTACCCTGGCGGAAGCTGCGGACCGCACTATCGACGGTGGCGGCAACGTGCTGCTGCCGGGGTTGGTGGACATGCACGTGCACCTGCGTGAGCCGGGCCGCGAAGACACTGAGACCATCGAAACCGGCTCGCGCGCCGCCGCCAAGGGCGGCTTTACCGCCGTGTTCACCATGGCCAACACCTCCCCGGTTACGGACCAGCCAATCATCGCTGAGTCCGTCTGGGCCAAGGGCCAGGCACGCGGCCTGTGCGATGTGCATCCGGTTGGCTCCATCACGAAGGGCCTCGAGGGCAAGACCCTGACCGAGTTTGGCATGATGGCCCGCTCGGACGCCAAGGTGCGTATGTTCTCTGATGACGGCAAGTGCGTCCAGGACCCGCAGCTCATGCGCCGTGCTTTGGAGTACGCGAAGGGCCTAGACGTCCTGCTAGCCCAGCACGCAGAAGACCACCGCATGACCGAAGGCGCAAGCGCCCACGAGGGCGAGGTTGCCGCCCGTCTGGGCTTGCGCGGCTGGCCGCGTGTGGCTGAGGAATCCATCGTGGCGCGCGATGCACTGCTCGCGCGTGACTACGGCAACCGCATGCATATCTGCCATGCCTCGACCAAGGGCACCGTCGAGCTTCTCAAGTGGGCCAAGGAACAGGGCATCCCACTGACTGCCGAGGTGACCCCGCACCACCTGCTGCTGACCGATGACAAGCTGGTGACCTATGACGGCGTCTTCCGCGTCAACCCACCGCTGCGCGAGGAATCCGACACCCTGGCCCTGCGCCAGGCATTGCTTGACGGGCTTATCGACGTCGTGGCGACAGACCACGCTCCGCACGGCAGCGAAGACAAGTGCGTCGAGTTCGAGCACGCCAAGCCGGGCATGCTGGGCCTGGAATCCTCCCTGGCGGTCATCGCCAAACTCTTCGTCGCCACCGGCCTGGCCGACTGGCGCTTCGTCGCCCGCGTCATGTCGGAGCGCCCGGCAGAGATTACTCGCCTGCCTGGTCATGGCCGCCCGATTGCGGTAGGCGAGCCAGCCAACCTCACCATCGTCGATCCCGAGCACAAGTGGGTATCGGATTCCACGCGTCTGGCTTCGAAGTCGGAGAATAACCCCTATGAGGGGGAGGAATTCGGTGCACGGGTGGCCTACACCATCCTGCGTGGCGCGGTGACCTACGACCTAGCGGCTGAAAGCGCCAGCGAGGCGGCCGAGTAATCGGGATAATCGACAATCAGAGTTGCTCGACACTTAAGTAACCGACGCAGATTCCCAACACAACCAACCCTTCACCGAGAAAATTCACTGAAAGGTTCATCACACAGTGACTTCCACTACCACCACCCCCGCCATCCTGGTCCTCGCTGATGGCCGCACCTTCCGAGGCTTCGGCTTCGGCGCCACTGGTACGACTCTGGGCGAGGCCGTCTTTACCACCGCCATGACGGGCTACCAGGAAACTATGACGGACCCGTCTTATCACCGCCAGATCGTCGTCGCCTCCGCGCCGCAGATTGGCAATACGGGCTGGAACGATGAGGACAACGAGTCCCATGACGACAAAATCTGGGTTGCCGGCCTCGTTATCCGTGATCTGGCCCGCCGCGTCTCCAACTGGCGTGCCGCCCGCTCCCTGCCGGAGGAGATGGAGAAGCAGGGAATCATCGGCATTGGCGGAATCGATACACGCACCTTGGTGCGCCACCTGCGCAATCACGGCTCTATTAAGGCCGGAATCTTCTCCGGCGAGGCTGCTGAGAGGGACATCGAAGAGCTTATCGCTGAGGTCAAGAACCAACCTTCCATGGCCGGCCTTGACCTGTCCGCAGAAGTCTCGACCGATAAGGTCTACACTTTCCCAGCCGTAGGGGAGAAGCGCTTCACCGTCGTGGCCTATGACATGGGTGTCAAGACCGCCACCCCGAAGAACTTTGCCGAGCGCGGCATCGAGACCATCGTGGTTCCCGCCAACACCCCGTTCGAGGAAATCAAGCAGTACAACCCAGATGGCGTGTTTGTTTCCAACGGTCCGGGCGACCCGGCTACCGCTGACACCATGGTGGGCATCGTGCGCGACATCCTTGCTGCCAAGTACCCGTTCTTCGGCATCTGCTTTGGCAACCAAATCCTCGGCCGTGCGCTGGGCATGGATACCTACAAGTTGAAATTCGGCCATCGCGGCATCAACGTGCCGGTGCGCAACCAGCTCACCGGAAAGATCGATATCACTTCACAGAACCACGGCTTCGCCCTGGCCAGCCCGTCGGGCAAGGAGGACCCGGCAGGCGAAGAATTCGATACCGACTTCGGCCCGGCAGTCGTCTCCCACACCTGCCTCAACGACAACACCATCGAAGGCGTTGCTCTCAAGGATGGCATGGCTTATTCCGTGCAGTACCACCCGGAGTCCGCCGCTGGCCCACACGATGCCAACCCGCTCTTTGACCAGTTCATCGAGCTCATGACTGAAAAGTCCCCGAACAAGTAGAACGCAACCAGGAAAAGGAAGAAGAAACACATGCCAAAGCGCAACGACATCAATCACGTCCTGGTTATCGGCTCCGGTCCGATTGTTATTGGTCAGGCCTGCGAGTTCGACTACTCCGGCACCCAAGCT
>DXEO01000108.1 GCA_019114925.1 Candidatus Corynebacterium faecipullorum
CAAAGCCACCATCTCCTCCACCGAGCGGCCCTTGACAAACTCGAGCGCTTGCACGCGCCCAGCAGCCACGTCGGCGGCGTTCTCCGAGCCGGAGACGCGGAACTTCAGCTGCTTCCATGCGATGGGAAGGATCTCAGAAAGTTTGAAATAGCGGCGGCGTGCCAGCCCCAGGGCGAAGGACACGAGCGAAGAGCCCTGGACCAAGGTGTTATCCACGTCGAAGAAAGCCGCAGCGCCAACGTCTTGGGGGATGTCCGGATCAGGCTCAGTGATGGAGCGCGTGCCGGCGGATTCGAAGGAGCCCCGAACGGAATCCACGCCAGAAGAAAAAGCTTCCAGGTCGATGCCAAAGAGGTGCTCTACCGCCGCGGCTGCCGACGCCTCACCGGCCGCCCGCTGGTGCTCTTCGCCCAGCGGTGCAAAGGCCTGCTGCTCCAGGAAATTGCGCAAGTTTCCCCTGCTTGCAGTCCAATTGGCAAGGAACTCGCGGGGAGAATCGGGCATACCAGGAGGGAGCGGGAGAGGCACGCGTTCAGCTTTCATAGGGTGGGAAGACTAACGTGTCCATAGTAAACCGCGAACCGTTCTACGTCCTATCGAGGAGTTCATAATGTCTCACGTCGTCGAGCTGATGGTGCGTACCACGTGCGGCTCCTGCGCGCGCGTCCTGGAGCAGATTACCCCGGTGGTCCGGCAGGCTGGGGCAGAGCTTAAAGTACGCAACGTCGATGAGGATGCGAAGCTGGCCATGGAATATGGTGATCGCGTCCCCGTTGTAGTTATTGATGACGAGGAGTTCTCCTGCTGGGAAGTGGACAACGAGGAGCTAGCGCAGGCGCTGGCGGAGTAGTTTTCCCTGGGGACTTCCGCGAGTTTCGGAAACGAGCTGAAAACTAGTATTCTTTTGGATGATCTATGTCATCCAAAGGGATGATGCAAAACTGGAGGGTTGTGCATGAGTGTGCTCGTCGTGGGCATGTCGCATCAGTCGGCGCCGGTGGCGCTGCTGGAAAAGCTGAGCATGGACGAGACCGTGCAGAATAACACCTGCCGGGCCATGGTATCGGCAGGCTCGTTGAGCGAGGCGATGATTATCTCCACCTGTAACCGCCTCGAGGTTTATACCGTTACTAACTCTTTCCACACCGGTGTCCAAGATGTCGTGCGCAACCTCGCTGAAGTCTCCGGGGTGGAGGAGGAGAAGCTGCGCTCCTATCTTTATGTGCGCTATGCCGACGCCGCCGCCGAGCACCTCATGATGGTGGCCTCCGGCTTGGACTCGATGGTGGTGGGTGAGCAGCAAATCATCGGCCAGGTGCGCACCGCCTACCAATTTGCTTCGGAGCAAGGAACCGTCGGCCCGCGCATCCACGCGCTGGCACAGTCCGCGCTGCGTACCGGCAAGCGGGTGCATTCCGAAACTGAGATCGATGAGGCGGGCTACTCCATGGTCTCCTTTGCTTTTGATCAGGCGCTAAGCCGCATGGGCAGGGAAGATCTCGCGGGCAAGCGCGTGCTCATCTTGGGCGCAGGTGCAATGGCCTCGCTGGCGGCAACGCACGCAGGGCGCTTGGGTGCGCACCTGATTATTGCGAACCGCACCATCGCTCGCGCGGAGCGCGTGGCGCAGCACGCCCATGAGGCGGGTGTGTACGCAGACGTCATAGACTTCTCGGAGCGCGCCCAAGCCCTGCGCGACGTGGATGTGGCGATTTCCGCCACGGGAGCCCAGGGCTTCACTATTACGGAGGCCGACGTCGAGCGCTATCACGTGGCCGACCGTGAACTCATGCTCGTGGACCTGTCCCTGCCGCGCGATATTGATGATGCCGTAGCAGAGGTCGAGGGAGTCGACCTAGTCAATATCGAGCGTCTCAACAACTCTCTGCAGGCGGCCGATACCGATCTGGCAGCGGGTACCAGCCCACACGCGCAGGCGCGGCGCATTGTCAGTGAAGAACTCGAATCCTATGCTTCCGAGCAGCGCGTCCGCGATGTTGTTCCGGCGGTATCGGCACTGCGCAAGCGGGCGGCAAACCTGGTCCAGTGCGAGGTAGCACGGATGGAGCAGAAACACCCCGAGCTGGACGAGCGCCAGATGGGAGATATCAATCGCGCACTCAAGCGCGTTGCGGATAAGCTGCTTCACGAGCCCACGGTTCGTGCGAAGCAGCTCGCGGCCAACTCCGGCACGGTAAGCCATGAAACCGCGTTGCAAGAGCTTTTTGGACTCCAGCTGGAGGGCAGCGGCGTAGCCGTGGACATGGCAGAACTGCCGGATGCCGCGCAGATGGAAGCCGCGGAAAGTACTAAGGAAGAAAAGGACGCATAGATGTTGAAGATCGGTACCCGAGGATCCGTCCTGGCCACTACTCAGTCAGGCCACGTGCAGGAGTGGTT
The DNA here is from genome assembly GCA_019114925.1 of Candidatus Corynebacterium faecipullorum. GTDB lineage: Bacteria > Actinomycetota > Actinomycetes > Mycobacteriales > Mycobacteriaceae > Corynebacterium > Corynebacterium faecipullorum. Next base: position 2,401 of record DXEO01000108.1, read on the forward strand.
GCAGCAGGAAGGCTATGAGGCCGAGCTGCACATCGTTACCACGCAGGGGGACGTCAACATGGCGCCTGTGGAGCGCATCGGTGTGGGCGTGTTTACGCAGGCCTTGCGTGAGGCCGTTGACCGCGGCGAGTGTGAGATCGCAGTGCACTCCTTCAAGGACCTGCCCACGGCTGCCGACGAGCGCTTCGACCTCGTGGTGCCGCAGCGTCAGGACGTCCGTGAGGCGCTCATCGCCCGCGATGGCCTGACCCTCAAGGAGCTGCCGGAGGGCGCACGGGTGGGTACCTCCGCGCCGCGCCGCATCAGCCAGCTGCGCGCGATGCGCCCGGACCTGGATATTCGTCCGCTGCGCGGCAATATCGATACCCGCATGGGCAAGGTCACCAGCGGCGAGCTCGACGCCGTCCTCCTGGCCTACGCCGGCCTCGTGCGCGCGGGCTATGCCGATCGCGCCACCGAGGTCTTTGATCCGGAGGTCTTCATGCCCGCGCCTGCGCAGGGTGCGTTGGCCATCGAGGCAGTGAAGGGAACTGAGGCAGCGAAGGCCATTGCCCTGCTTGCCGACGGCCCCGCCACCACCGCCACCCGCGCCGAGCGCACCGTGCTCTCACAGCTGGAGGCTGGTTGCACTGCGCCGGTCGCTGCTACTTCCCACTGGGAAGGCGAGCAGCTGGTCGTCCGCGGCGGTGTCTTCGCTCTCGACGGCTCCCGTCAGCTCATCGCTCAGGCCCAGGGTCCGGCAAGCGAAGCAGAAGAATTAGGACGTGCAGTCTCCAAGGAGCTCTTCGCACAGGGAGCTGCGGACGTGCTGGCAGCGGAATAACCGCACGTAATTTTTGCTTTGGGGCCTTTTCCTTTAGTGTGTATCTAGCACACGATCATTGAGAGCAATGATTTGGGCCCCCTTAACTCGCGAGTGAGGGGCTTTCTTGTCTCCACTCCCGCGCCTGCCACGCTTCGGCGCCGGGGCACTCGGAACCCACAAACTAGAAAAGAACCTTATGAGCAATGCCGTGCCGGATACCCAGCCTGAGCTGGGTAAGTCTGATCTGGGCAAAGTCGTTTTCGTCGGCGCTGGCCCAGGCAACCCCGACCTGCTGACCGTTCGCGCCCGCGAGGTTCTGGAGACGACCGCCAACGTCGTCACCGACCCAGGCGTCTCGCAGGGCGTGCGCGACATGGTGGCGCAGCAGGTGCCGGTTCCGCAGGAGCTTCTCGACGCCGCCGAGGAAGAGTACGAGCGCATCTGCACCGCCGCCAAGGAAGCGGGCGCGCGCCGTAAGCCGCCGCGCCCGACACCGCCGACGGCGGCGGTCTTTGAGGAGGTCGAGGGGGACGTCGTCAAGCAACTGCGTAACGCGCTCGAGCGCGCCGAGGGGCAGGACGTGATCCGTCTCGTTACCGGCAACCCGCTCAACCGTGAGTCCATCAAGGCGGAGATCACCGCCGTGGCCAACGCAGGCATGGAATTCCAGGTGGTCCCGGGCATGTCGCTGCCTTCGACGGTTCCCTCTTTCGCGGGCATCGCTCTCGGTGCGACGTATACCGAGGCCGATATCACGGAAGGCGCGGACTGGGATGCGCTGGCCACCGCGACGCAGCCGCTGGTTTTGCAGGCCACGGCAGATGACCTGCCGGTTATTTCCGCCGAGCTGGTGGAGCGCGGGATGCCCGCGGAGACGGAGGCGTACGTCACCGTTCACGGCACCACACGCCTGCAGCGCACGCACGAGACCACGCTGGGAACACTCGGCAAGCTCGATGCTGAGCTGCCGGGTGAGCTCGTGGTCACGCTGGGACGTAGCTTCGATGATCGCTCGAAGTACTCTTGGTGGGAGAACCGCTCGCTGTATGGTTGGCGCGTGCTGGTGCCGCGCACGAAGGAGCAAGCCGCGGCGATGAGCGCGCGCCTGGCTGGCCACGGCGCCATCCCGCAGTCGGTGCCCACCATTTCCGTGGAGCCGCCGCGAAACCCAGCGCAGATGGAGCGCGCCATCAAGGGCATTGTCGAAGGCCGCTACAAGTGGGTCGTGTTCACCTCTGTCAATGCGGTGAGCGCGGTGTGGAAAAAGATCGCGGAACTCGGCCTTGATGCCCGCGATTTCGCCGGTGTGCACCTCGCTGCGGTGGGGCAGAAGACCGCCGATGCGATACGCGCCAAGGGCATGGTCCCGGAGCTTTTGCCGCCGGCGACGAAGCAGAATGCCGAGGGCCTCGTGGAGGTCTTCCCCAACTACGTTGAGGATATCGACGCCGTGGGGCGTGTGCTGCTGCCACGCGCTGATATTGCCGGTGAGGCGCTGGTGACTGGCCTGCTGGACTTGGGCTGGGAAGTCGATGATGTCGTGGCCTACCGCACCGTGCGCGCGGCCCCGCCGGCGGCGGAGATCCGCGACATGATCAAGACCGGCGGTTTCGACGCCGTGGCCTTTACCTCGCCGTCGACGGTGCGCAACCTCGTCGGCATTGCCGGCAAGCCGCATGCCCGCACGATCATCGCCTGCATCGGCCCCTCCACCAAGGCGGCGGCCGAGGAGGTGGGCCTGCGCGTGGACGTGGTCCCAGAGGTTGCGGATGTGCCGATGCTTGTCGACGCCCTCGCTGACCACGTCGCGGCCCTGCGCGCTGCCGGTAACCTGCCTGCTCCACGCAAGAAGCGCCGCTCGCGCAAGAAGACGGCGTAGACCGCATCTGTGCAGGCAGGTGAGGGGCGACTAGAGTCGGGAAAGTAGTTCAATTTTCTCGTAGCTCAAAGGAGAGTTTTTACTCATGAGCATTGCTCGCCGCCCCCGCCGCCTACGTCAGAACCCGGCTTTTCGGGATTTGGTTGCGGAAACGTCGCTGCGCCCCTCCGACCTCATCCTCCCGATGTTCGTGGTCGACGGTCTGAATCAACCCCGTGGCATCCCCTCCATGCCGGGCGTGCAGCAGCACAGCCTGGATTCCCTCAAGCGTGCCGCGCACGAGGCCCTCGATGCGGGCGTGACCTGCGTTGACCTCTTCGGCGTTCCGCGCGAGGAAGACAAGGACGCGACTGGCTCCGTGGCCTGGGACCCGCAGGGCATCCTCAACGTGGCGATTGCGGAGCTGCGCCAGGAATTCGGCGATGATCTCATCGTCATGGCGGATACCTGCCTCGATGAGTTCACCTCCCACGGCCACTGCGGTGTGATCGATGACCAGGGCCGCGTGCTCAACGATGAAACCGTGGAGCTCTACCAGGATATGGCCCGCTCCCAGGCCCGCGCTGGTGCGCACATGGTCAGCCCCTCCGGCATGATGGATGGCCAGATTGCCGCCATCCGTGAGGCCCTCGATGAGGCCGGCCACGAGGACGTTGCCATCATGGCTTACTCGGCCAAGTACGCTTCGGCCTTCTTCGGCCCCTTCCGCGATGCCGTGGGCTCCTCCCTGGAGGGCGACCGCCGTACCTACCAGCAGGACCCGCGCAATTTCCGCGAGTCCATGCTGGAGGTGGACCTGGACATCGAGGAAGGCGCGGACATCGTCATGGTGAAGCCTGGCCTGCCATACCTCGATGTGCTGGCCGGTGCCGTCGAGCGCTCCTCCGTTCCGGTGGCTGTTTACCAGGTCTCCGGCGAGTACGCGATGATTCAGGCCGCTTCCCAGAACGGGTGGATCGATGGCGAGGCCGTTATGCTGGAGTCCTTGACCGCGTTCAAGCGCGCGGGCGCGGATCAGATCCTGACCTACTTCGCTACGGACGCCGCCCGCTTGCTCAAGTAAAAGGAGAATCGTGACGTTCAGCCCGAACACTACGCCGTCGGCACAAAAACCGGCGAAGCAGGATACGGAGCCGGATAAGGAGCAGACCAAGCGCACCGAAGCCGTCTCCCTCATGCTCAAGGTGTGGACCGTTGCCTTGGTGCTCGAGGTGGTGCACCTAGTCTTGAGCATCGTGCTGACCCTGCTGAATAGGGAAGAGCTCTTTGCCCAGGCCCGCACCACGGCGGCGTCCGCAGCGGAGAAGTCCGGGCAAGACGTCAGCGATGCCCTCGTACAGCTCGTGGGCTATGGCTCAGTGGCCTTCAGCTCGCTGATTTCACTCGCCATCGTGGTGCTGCTGGGCATCATGCTGGGCTTTATCCACAAGAACTCCAAGGCCGCCGGCACTGGCCGGCGCCTGTGGTTCGCCTTCTCCCTTTACTTTGGTCTCCGCGTTCTCATCGTCTTCATCAGCAGCCCCGCCGGGGCGAGCGCGCCGGATTGGCTCTTCCTGCTCGACGGTGCCGTGCAGATCCTCGTCGGCGTGGCGGCCGTGATGGGCTTGATGTTCTCTACCAAGGAAGAGGTACTTGAGTACACCGGCGAGATGGAGCAGCTGCGCCAGATGCGCAAAGAGATGGAGGAGCAGCGCCGCCAGGAAAACCTGGAGGAGCGCGAGAAGAAAAACAAGGACAATAAAGAAAAGGACAGGGAGAAAGAAGACAGCAAGGACGGCAAGCGATGAGCGAGCGCCCCGGTCCCGCGGACTATAACCGCCGCCCACGCCGCCCTAAGAAGCAGGGCGAGCAAGACTTTTCCACCTGGCCTTCCCAGCTGCGCATTGCCTACTGGGTCTGCGTGATTGCCGCAATTGTCATGCTCACCGCCGGGATGGTGGGGCTCTTTGGTTCCTATACATCGGTGACGAATGCCCAGCTCAGCCCGGAACAAGTGGACTATATCCGCTTCAACACACGTTTCGCGGCTATTTCCAACGTGGTGAGTGCCGTCGTCATTGCGGCGTGTTCCGCGCAGCTGGCGAGTGGCTCGATATGGGCGCGCCGCATCATCACCGCGGTGTCTGCCTACATCATGTTCGTCAGCATTGCGGCGCTGATCGCGGGCGTGGGTGGGTTGCTCTTGCTGCTTATCCCGATTGCGCTCTTGGTGGCCATCTACTTCCTCTTTCACCCAGATTCAACGGCTTTCATCAAGGCCCGCCGCGCCCACAACTCCTGATTGGCGCCTACTCCAACTTTTGATTCATAATGGACGGTATGTCTCGACTGTCTGATGCGCCGCTGATTGCTGCCGCTACTGGCCACACGCCCTCCCGCCCGCCCGTCTGGTTCATGCGCCAGGCGGGGCGCTCTTTGCCGGAGTACCGCAAGGTGCGCGAGGGAATCAGCATGCTGGATTCCTGTTTCATGCCGGAGCTCCTCGCGGAGATTACCCTGCAGCCGGTGCGCCGCCACGATGTTGATGGCGCCATCCTGTTCAGCGATATCGTTGTCCCGCTCAAGGCCGCGGGCGTCGGCGTGGAGATCGTCCCCGGCCGCGGCCCCGTCATGGATGCACCCGTGCGCACCACGGAGGATGTGGCCAACCTGCCTATCCTCGACGTTGATGTGCCCGAGGTCCGCCAAGGCATTGAGATCATTCTGAGCGAGCTCACCGACAAGCAGGCCCTCATCGGCTTCGTCGGTGCGCCCTTCACCTTGGCCAGCTACCTCATTGAGGGCGGCCCCTCGAAGAACCACGAGCGCACCAAGGCGCTGATGCATTCCGATCCGGATACCTGGCACCACCTCATGGAGCGTCTCACCCCGACGATCATCTCCTTCCTGGAGCTCCAGCTGGATGCCGGCATCGACGCCATGCAGCTCTTCGATTCCTGGGCGGGCTACCTCAACGAGCGCGATTACCGCGAGTTCGTGCTGCCTTATTCGGAGCAGATCCTCAAGGTTGCAGAAGGCCGCGTGCCGCGCATCCACTTCGGCGTGGGAACCGGCGAGCTGCTCGGCGCGATGTCGGAGGCTGGCTCTGAGGTCATGGGCGTGGACTACCGCGTGAGCATGGATGCCGCCGCGGCCCGCGTCAACGCGGACATTCTCCAGGGCAACCTCGACCCGGCGCTGCTGTTCGCCGGCGAGGACGCGGTGCGCAAGGAAGTACGCGCCATCAAGTCTGAAGTGGATGCCGCCCGCGCGGCAGGCAACCTGCGTGGACACATCTGGAACCTTGGCCACGGCGTGCTGCCGACCACGGAGGCGGAGGCCATTACGCGCGCCGTCGCCATCATCCACGAGGAGGGCTAAATGAAGATCGCGATCATCGGTGCGGGCCTAGCGGGCCTCACCGCGGCATGGGAACTCAAGCAGAACACGAAGGGCACCCACGACATCTTCGTCTTCGAAGCAGCCGACCGCATTGGCGGCAAGCTGCACACCGTGGCTTTCAACGGTGGCCCAACAGACATGGGCGCGGAGGCCTTCATCCGCCGCCGTCAAGACGCCGTGGAATTCTTCACGGAGCTGGGCCTCCAGGATTCCTTCGTGGAGCCCAATCCGGAGTTGCGCCCGCGCGTGTACACCGGTGGCGCGCTGCACTTCCTGCCGCAGGGCGGGGTCATGGGTATTCCTTCTGAGCCGCAGGACTTCTTCTCCGAGGCGACCAACGAGCGCATCACCAACGAGCAGCCCTTCGAGTGGGAAATTGGCGGGGATGTCTCTGTGGGTGAGCTCGTGCGCCAGCAGTACGGCGATGACGTGGTGGACCACGTGGTTTCCGCACTGCTCGGTGGCGTTTACTCCTGCTCGGCCGATGACCTGGGGCTGCGCGCCACGGTTCCGCACCTAGCGGCCACGCTGGACTCGCTGGCGAAGGAGGGCCCGGTCACGCTGTCGGCGGCAATCAAGCAGATCGAGTCCGGCCGCAGCCCGGCCGAAGGCTCCGTCTTCGGTACTTTCAAGGGCGGCTACGCCGAGCTCTACGAGGCCCTGGCTGAGAAGTCCGGCGCGCAGATTCACCTGGACACCTTTGTTTCCGGCGTGACGCGCAAGGGCAATGCCTTTGAGGTCAAGGGCGCGCCGGGGAATATCGGCCCCTTCGACCGCGTGCTTTTTGCCACCCCGGCACCCACAACTGCGCGCCTGCTCAAGGCTGTGGCCCCCGAGGCCGCCCAGGAGCTGTCTACTGTCCAGCTGGCCTCCTCTGTGGTCGTCGGTTTCAACTTCGCCTCTGCCACGGATCCGGAGGGCAACTCCCTTCCGGAGGCCACCGGAATCCTCGTCGCCTCCGACGAGCCGGACGTGCGTGCCAAGGCCTTCACGCTCTCCTCCAACAAGTGGCCGCACCTGGCAGAGCGTGAGGGCTTCCTCGTACGCGCCTCTTTCGGCCGCTTCGGCGATGATGCCCTGGTGCGCGCGGAGGAGGATGACCTGGTGGACTACGCCCTCGATGATCTGCAGAAGATCACCGGCTTCGACGGCCGCGCCGCCGGCGTGGAAGAGATTTACACGCAGCGCTGGTTCGGCGGCATCCCCCGCTATGACGAAAAGCACCTGGCTACCGTTGCCGCTGTGCGTGCCGCGCTTGCCGACGTCCCTGGTATCGCCACCGCTGGCGCCTGGGCCGATGGAGTCGGCGTCCCCGCCGTCATCGCGGGTGCCCGCGCTGCCGCGCAGGCGCTCGTCAGCTAGCTCGCTGTCCCTCCTCGTGGCGCCTCATAAAGGGCGCCTCATAAAGGGCGTCTGGCAGAAGGCATCTTTGGGTGTAAAAACGCCATCTGCCATGCATAAAAGGCGTTTTTAGCCGTGAAAACGCCTTATGACTGATGCCTTTTGTCAGATGCCTTCAGCTCTTCGATGGAGTCACGCAGTCGCTCTGCGTTGCGAGGGGAACGCAGAAGGTATTCCGTTTCGCGAGGCGAGTTTTGGGCATCCATGGAAACGGTCGTTGTGAGGTTTAGCCGCTCGCATACGTGCTCATCGTGGCTGACCAGGATGAATGCCCCGCGGTAGCTGGTAAGCATTTCAACCAGCCAGTCGGTGGTGGGGATGTCGAGGTTGTTTGTCGGCTCGTCGAGAAGCAGGAAGCGCGGGGCTGGATCGTTGAGCAGAACTCGGGCGATTTCGATGCGGAAGCGCTCGCCGCCGGAGAGTTGGCCTACGGGCTGGTGGATCTTGTCGTCGATAAAGAGCATCTGGGCCAGCTGGTCGCGCAGGACTTGCGGGTCCGCGCTGGGGTTGGCCTCCCGCACGATGTCGAGCACCGACTTCTCCGCAGGCAAGACGATGCGCTGGCGGATGTACCCGCAGGGCAGCGCGTATTCGACGTCGCCGCGGGCAATGCGGTTAAGGAAGGTGGTCTTGCCGCTGCCGTTAGGCCCGGCTAGGCGAACGCGCTCGGGGCCAGTAATACTCAGCAGATCGCTCACCAGCACGCGGGTTCCTGCGGGCAGCTCAGTGCCGGGGAGGTCGATGTGGACATGGGTGTCGTCGCGAAGCGCGCGCTGTGCCTTGTCATGGGCTGACTGGGCGGCAGCCACTGCATCGTTGGCCTGTTGAGAACGCCCAGCGGCCGAGCGCTCAGAGCGGTTCTTGTCCAAGCCCATGGCTATGCCGGGCTTGCGCTTCGAGGCGGCGAAGTTCTTGCCGCGGCGGGCATCGCGGGCGATGCGCGTCTGCATAGCGGCGCGCTCGCGGAGTTGTTTGCGGTGTTCGGCCTTGGTTTCCCTGACCTTGGCCTGCGCGGAATCCTGCTCGGCGTCGATTGCAGCGCGGTAGGAGGAGTAGTTTCCCTCGAACTCGCGGAGTGCGCCGTGGTAGAGCTCCGCGATGCTATCCGCGTGCTCGAGGAGCTCGCGGTCGTGTGAGACGACGAGAACCGGCATCGGCGCGGTGCGAATGAGCTCGAGCAGGCGCTGCCGTGATTCGGAGTCCAGGTTATTGGTGGGCTCGTCGAGGATCAGGAAATCCGGCTTGCGGAAGAATGCGGCGGTCAGCGCCACGGTCACCGCTTCACCACCCGACAGTGTGCCGATGGTGCGTTCCAGCGGGAAGGGGATACCCGCAGCGTCAAGAGCCGCCTCGATGCGCTCGGCCAAGTCCCACTGCTCACCAACAGTGGTTGCGAGCTCTTCCGAGTATTCGCCGGTCTCAATGCGGGCAATGGCGCTGAGGATCTCTGTTGCGCCAAAGACATCGGCGATGGTGTCAGACGTGTGGAGGCCTAAATCCTGGTCGACATAGATGACTGAGCCCGCGGATACCGTTCCCGAACTCGGGTCAATGAGGCCTGCAAGGACCTTGGCTAGCGTTGATTTTCCGGAACCATTCGCCCCAACCAAGCCCGTGAAGTGCGAAGAAAACGTGCCGGTGAGATCCGTGAAACAGGGGGTGCCGTCGGGCCAAACGACGGTGAGATGAGAAAAAGAAATAGGCATGAAGAAATCCACCTTCGAGTAAGTCGCGTAAAAAGTGTGACGTCGAATTAGGAAAAAATCTTCATGCCCGAAAGACTAGTCCTGGCTAATACCCCAGCGCAAGGGCCGCCACGCAGCTGGAGGAGGTGCTGCGCAGGTACGTCGGAAAGCGGGGCGTCTAGCTCTCGGGCCTAGCCCTTGTTGCGGAAGACGAAGATGGAGGAGAAGTCCTGGTCGCCGTGGCCCATGGCCTGCTGCTCCTCAAAGCGCTCGATGGCGGCGGCCACTGCAGGCAGCGGCTTGTTGGCGGTCATCTCCATGAGCTTGGCGTCCTTGCACAGGGC
>DXEO01000109.1 GCA_019114925.1 Candidatus Corynebacterium faecipullorum
CGCCATGAAGGTGCCCATCATGACCGCGGCGAGGATTTGCAGCAGGTACTGCAGGAAGGCGGTTAGCGAGCCGACTTCCACTAGGCCCTCGTCAACGCGGTGGCCGCCGAACCAGAGAACCGCGCCCGTGGCCACGTTGAGGATGACGGTGATGACGGGGAACATGAGGATGAACAGCTGGCCCACCTTGAGGGAGAGGTTGGTTAGGTCGCGGTTGGCGGTGCGGAAGCGCCCGGACTCGTGTTCTTCGCGGGTGAAGGCGCGCACGACGCGGATGCCGGCGATTTGCTCGCGCAGGGTGCCGTTCATGACATCGAGCTTGCCCTGCCAGGCACGGAAGAGCGGCATGAGGCGGACGATGATGAGGGAGATGGCAGCCAGCAGCACGATGACGGAAACGGCGACGAGCCAGGACATGCCTGCGTCTTCGCGGATGGCCATGATGATGCCGCCAATGGACATGATGGGGGCGGTGACCATGAAGTTGAGGATCATCATGTAGACCATCTGGATTTGCTGGACATCGTTGGTGCCGCGGGTGATGAGGGTAGCGGTGCCGAAGTTGCTCATGTCTTCGGCGGAATAGCGGGTGACGCGGCGGAAGATATCGGAGCGAAGGTCGCGGCCGAGGCCCATGGCGGTGCGGGAGCCGAACCAGATGGCGGCGATGGCGGCGAGGACTTGGACGAAGGCCACGATGAGCATGATGCCGCCGGTGTGCCAGATGTAGTCGATGTCTACTTGGGCCACGCCCCTATCGATGATCTTCGCGTTGAGCGAAGGCAGGTAGAGCGTTGCCGCGGTGGATAGCGCTTGGAGGAGCAGTACCGCGATGACGTAGCCGGTATAGGGTTTGGAGCGGGATAAAAGGATGCGAACGAGTTCCATGTGCCAGCGTTTCGTGCGTGTTGGCGGCCGCGCTGGGCCGCTGAAGGGAATTGACCGCAAAAGTCTATCCGTTTCCCTGCGCGAGCGTCTAGATCGCGCGTCTAGCGCGGGGTTTCGGCAGCAGGCTTCCCTTATTCAACGCGCGAGCGTTTAGCTCGCGCGCGCTAGAAGCAAACCGGCGCGCGCTGCGCTTGTGCCGTTACGGCGGCCCAATCCTCGACGTCGTCGGTGGGCTGGCACAGCCCCTCCCACGTGGTGATGGCCACGCCGCGGGCCATGAGCTCCAATAAGACCAGGTGGCGGTCGCCGGAGGCGGCGAGCTGGTTGAGATCCGAGTGGGTGATGTCGGCTTCGGCGTCATTGCCCACGCGGACGTTACCGATGAGCCGCAGGCGCGGCGTAGTCTCCTTCGGGCACGGCGCGGCAACGGATTCCGCACCGGAGAGCCCAGCGAAGCGGCGCAGCAAACCGAAGGGCGCAGGGCGCTCGCAGTAGAGGTCCACACACAGCCCAGCCCCGATGAGCCGCTCGGCGGTGGAGAGCGCGGCGGGGCTGTCCCCGACGATTGCAACACGCTGCATGAGAACCCCTTCAGTTCGGTGAAAATAGACTGTCTAGTCTGTAAAACTAGTCCGCTCGGTTCATTCTGGCTAATTTTTATTCTTCCTACTCCCCAAGCTCACAGCCCCACATCCCTCTGCGGAGCTGCGCACAGGCCCAGCTCCCTTTAATGTGAGGTGTCATGACCGAACCAATCAACCTGCTGGACCGCGGCGATTACCGCGACCCCAGCATTAGCCCCGAAGGCACCCGCGATACCGCGCCGCTCGAGCCTGCCGTGGCCCAGCGCAACCAGGAACTCGTCGACGAGTGGGCGGATAAGCTCCACGATGCCTCCGCCGAAACGATTACTGAGTGGGCCGCCGAACACGCGCCGGGACGGCTTGCCGTCACGATGTCCATGGAAAACACCGTGTTGGCCGAGCTCGCGCACCGCGCCCACTTAGACGCCGACCTGCTCTTTATCGATACTGGCTGGCACTTTCCGGAGACGCTGGAAGTGGCGGGGGACGTCGCCAAGCGCTATGCGGACCTGCCGCTAGTGACCGTGCGCCCGCTGCTGAGCCCGGAGGAGCAGGACAAGATTTATGGCCCGCGCCTGTATGCGCGCGACGTTGCGGCCTATAACCGCATGCGCAAGGTGGAGCCGCTCAACATGGCCATGGACCCCTACGTCGGGTGGGTCACCGGCCTGCGCCGCGCCGATTCCGAGCACCGCGCGAGTGCCCCGGCGCTGAGCCTGGACCGCACGGGCCGGCTGAAGATTTCCCCGATTATTACCTGGGACCTCGATGACACCGACGCTTATATCAAGGAACACGACCTCATCATCCACCCCCTCACCCTGCAGGGCTACCGCTCTATCGGCTGCGCGCCGTTGACCTTCCCGGTAGGCGAGGGCGAGGATGCGCGCTCCGGGCGCGTTTTCGCTGACGGCAAGACAGAATGCGGGTTGCACGAATAATGACTCTTTCACCACACCTTAAAGATTTAGAGAACGAATCCCTCCACATCCTGCGCGAAGTCGCCGGGCAATTCGACAAGGTAGGCCTGCTCTTCTCCGGCGGCAAGGACTCCGTCGTCGTCTTCGAGCTCGCCCGCCGCGCTTTTGCGCCGGCTACCGTGCCCTTCGAGCTCATCCACGTGGATACCGGCCACAATTTCCCGGAGGTCATCGACTTCCGCGATCAGCTCGTGGCGGAGACCGGCGCGCGCCTGCACGTGGCGCTGGTCCAGGACTGGATTGACCGCGGCGATCTCCAGGAGCGCCCCGATGGCACCCGCAACCCGCTGCAGTCCGTGCCGCTGGTGGAGACCATCGCGGAGCGCGGCTACGACGCCGTCCTGGGTGGCGCGCGCCGCGACGAGGAACGCGCCCGCGCCAAGGAGCGCATCTTCTCCATCCGTGATTCTTTCGGCGGCTGGGACCCGCGCCGCCAGCGCCCCGAGTTGTGGGACTTGTACAACGGAGGCAAGATGGCCGGCGAAAACGTCCGCGTCTTCCCCATCTCCAACTGGACCGAGTCCGATATTTGGGAGTACATCGGCGCGCGCAACCTGCAGCTTCCCTCCATCTACTACTCGCACCAGCGCGAGGTATTTAACCGCAACGGCATGTGGCTGACCCCAGGTGAATGGGGCGGCCCGCGCGAGGATGAACCGCTGGAGACCCGCACCGTGCGCTACCGCACCGTGGGCGATATGTCCTGTACCGGCGCCGTGGAATCCACCGCCGCCTCGCCTGATGAGGTGCTCGCGGAAATTTCCATTTCCACTCTGTCCGAGCGCGGTGCCACCCGCGCCGATGACAAATTGTCCGAGTCCGCCATGGAGGACCGCAAGAAGGAAGGCTACTTCTGATGACGACTACCCTCGCGCCGAATGTTGGCGCGCTGAAACAGCGCGATACCCTGCGCCTGTGCACCGCCGGTTCCGTCGATGACGGCAAGTCCACTTTTGTGGGCCGCCTGCTCTACGACACCAAGTCCGTGCTCGCGGACCAAGTCGAGTCCATGGAGCGCTATTCTGCCGACCGCGGCTTCGACGGCATGGACCTTTCACTGCTTGTCGACGGCCTCCGCGCCGAGCGCGAGCAGGGTATCACCATCGACGTGGCCTACCGCTACTTCGCCACCGATAAGCGCACCTTCATCCTCGCCGATACCCCGGGCCACGTGCAGTACACGCGCAACACGGTCACGGGTATGTCCACGTCCCAGGTGGTGGTGCTGCTTGTCGACGCCCGCAATGGCGTCGTCGAACAAACCCGCCGCCACCTCAACGTTGCCGCACTGCTGGGCGTGCGCCACGTGATTCTGGGCGTGAACAAGATCGACCTGGTGGACTACGATGAGGCCACCTTCCGCGCGATTGAGGCGGAGTTCAACGACATCGCCGCGCGCTTGGGCATTACGGAATCGGTAGCCATCCCGATCTCCGCGCTGAGGGGCGATAACGTGGTGAAGCGCTCCACCACCATGGACTGGTATGAGGGGCCGACGGTCCTGGAAACGCTAGAGACCGTCCCCGTGGCCACCGGCCGCGCCGATGACCTGGATCTACGTTTCCCCATCCAGTACGTCATCCGCGAGCACGCCAGTGATTACCGCGGCTATGCCGGCCGCGTGAAGGCCGGGCACGTGGCGGTGGGGGATGCGGTGACCCTGCCGGGCGGGCGCACCTCGACGGTCACCGCGATTGATACCACCGATGGCCCGCTTGACTCAGGTGAGGTTGCACGCGCCGGGGATTCCGTGGTTCTGCGGCTGGCCGATGACATCGACTTGGCTCGCGGCGACCTCATTGCCGGCACGCAGCGCCCGGAGGAAGTGCGCGAATTCGCCGCTACCGCGGTGGTCCTCACGGACAAGGAGCTGCGCGCTGGCCAGATGGTGAAGCTGCGCTATGGCACCGCTCTGGTCAAGGCCCGCGTGGCCTCGGTGGAGCGCATCCTCGACCTCGATGGCGTTGCCGATGTTGAGGCGCCGGAATCAGCAGCCCTCAATGACATTGCGTTCATCACCGTCCAGACCCAGGCGGAGCTTCCCGTGGAGGACTATGCCGCTCGCGGCGCGGTGGGCAATTTCTTGCTCATCGATCAGTCCAGCGGCAACACCCTTGCCGCCGGCTTTGTGGGCCAGCGCCTGCGCTAATATCCCCCCCTTAACCCGCGGCTTTATGGCCGCGGGTTTCGGCGTTTTAAAGGTTCTTCTCGGCCTGCTTGCGGCCCAAGGTCTTGCGCAAGGACCAGATGAACTCCGAAATCATCAGGTAGACCGGGGTGCCGCCGGCGACCATGAAGAAGAAGGCGCCGGCGGAGCTGGCTTCGTCGATGTAGTCATCAGCGCCGTAGAGAAGAGCGATACTGCTGGCGTTGCCAACCTCCGCGAGGGCGCCGAGGCCGCGAATGGTGGAGATGATCCACATGAAGGCCAGCAGGCCCCACACGATGCACCACTGAATCGACTGGGCACGCTGACGGGAGGGCTCCACGGGGAAGGAGAAGTCAACGTTGAAGCTGGAGGAACCGGAAGCCTGGGCGGTCGAAGGCTGCGGCATGAGCTGTACACCCGAGCCGGAAGTTGCGATCTCACGGATGCGGGCGACGTCCACCTCGGGGCCGAAGGGATCCGCGATAGCGCGGTCGTACTGCTCGCGGCGGTCTTGGCGGGAGAAGATGCTGTGGGCGGTGGAGAGTTCGTCGTAAAGCGCGGCGTTGGACGGGTCTGTCGTGGAAAGGCGGCGTTCGATCTCCGAGGCCAATGTCGCGGAATCAGCGGAAGGGGCAAGGTTGAGGGAGCTATAGAGGTTGTAGTGTGCCACGAGGCGAAGAATCCTTTCTAGGGGTTAGCAGGGGTCGCTGAAATCTGCATTGTTGTTGAGCGAACGGGCGTTGCCACCGTACCGCGCTTTGAGTTTACAAACCTTATTCACGCTGTGGCCGGCGTCGTAATACGCTGCATAGACCTGCTTTCCTTCGTGTTCCGAACGCAGCGAGCTGCACGCCGTTCCGGGCATGATGTTGACCCCGGCGTAGTGGGACTTCACGCGGTCGATCTCGGATTGCGGTGACTCGCCATAAGGGACGAGGAGGGAGTCCACGATGAGGATGTAGCGACCATCGCAGGTTTCCTGAGCGTCTACGTTCTCAGTGCTGTCTGCGCAGAGAGGGATGTCGTCGGTGATTTGTGTCGGGGCGTTGTCGGCTTTGAGGCGGTCAGCATCCCAGCACTTAATTGACGAGGTGTCATCGACATCGTCGTTCTTATAGGGAGTCCACTCCGTGCCGCCCCAGGTGAAGAGATAAAAGGAGGAGCTGTTCTCCGTGGCGAGGTAGAGCCAGTCGTCGTTGCAAAACAGCGTCATCGGGCGAGGAATACCGTCCCTGGTCTTCTCAGCTGCTGTACCACACCTGTCCTGAGGTGTGTTCTTAGACGTCACAGGTTTCGTAGTGCTCGGCTCAACGCTTGTAGTGCGGGTTTCACTGCTTGTTGAGCCGGACTCAGAGCTTGTGGTGGTGCTCGGGGCCACCTGCGTAAAGCGGGCCTCGTGCTCCGTGCTTTCAGAGGATGAGCGCGACATCAGAAACCACGTGACACCCGCAATGACCGCAAGGAGCACGATAAGGGCGATGATAAGGATGCTCCCTGAGCGTGCAGGACGTTCCGGGCCCTCGTTGTTTGGCGGGGCCCAAGGGTTGCTATTAGTCACGCAGGGAACTCCTTTAAGACGGGGCGACGGACACGGCTTCCGCAGGAAGACGTGTCACACTTTAGCCGTCTTGGCCCTGTGAGACAGGGTTTTATACGGGCGGGACATCGCCGCTCATGATCACCTTTTGCTGGCCTTCATCCCAGCGGAAGCCTGCGTGCGTCTCGCCGGTGCGCCCGGCGGTGGTTTCGCCCTCGCGCGGCCAGTGGTAGGTCACGGCGATCTCAGCGTCATTCACGCGCTCGATGGTGGGGAAGAAACCATAAGGCTCGGCAGTCGCGGTGCCGAGATATTCGCCCTTGTGGAAGAGCATAATGTGGTGCGGGGAGGAGGCCGTGGCACCCTCGATCGCGATGATTAGCCAGCTCAAATCCGCGCAGGGGTCGAACTCTGAGGAGGAGAAAGGGCGCCCCCAACCGAAGCCATTCCACGGTGCGATGGTGCCAATGCCTGATTGATAGGCCTCTTCAGCGTCAATATCTTCGCAGGATTCTGGTTCATTCGGGGCAGGTGCCTGGTTGCTCGTTGGCTCCGGGCTCGCGGCCTCTTCCGTAGGGCGTTCGGCAGCAACGCTCGTCGGGCTGTTGCGGACCGCGCTAAACATTGGGGTGTCCACCTCGCCGTGCTCGTCCTGGGAACAGGCGGCGAGCGGGAGGCACATGAGTGCAGCGCCCACGAGGGCAGAAGCAGACCGGAGCATTGGTGTTCCTTCCATAGAATCTGCGCCTCACCTCGAGGCGCACGTTTTATCTTAGCTAGGCGGAACGTCGCCGCTCATGATGACTTTGTTCTGGGCTTCATCCCAGCGGAAGTTGGCCTTTGACGTACCCGTCGGCGCGGCATTGGCGTCGCCTTCTTGCGGCCAGTGGTAGGTCACGGAAATCTCGTTGCCGTTGACCTGCTCGACATCGGGGAAGAAACCATAAGGCTCAGCGGTGGCGGTGCCGAGGTACTCCCCATAGTGGAAGAGCATGATGTGGTGCGGCGAGGAGGCCGTGGCACCCTCGATGGAGATGGTCTGCCAGCTTAAGGCTGCGCAAGGATCGAAATGGGAGGAATCAACCAGCGCCCATTCGTGTCCATGCCATTGAGGAACGTGGGTAACGTTGTCATCAAAGGCTGCCTGGGCGTTGCCTGCCTCGCAGACTACGGGGCTGGCCTGGGCTTCTTCAGGGGTGGCGCAGGCGATGAGCGGCATGCATAGGAGTGCAGCTCCGGCGAAAACTCGTGGTGTGAACATGGTGTTCTCCTTTCTGAGGTCTTGGTGTGGTTCCGGACCCTACAAGCGGCTGCTTTGCTCAGAACAGAGTTGTGGAGAGCATTCCTCGGACTAGCGGGTAGTCTCGCAGGCATGGAAAATCTGTCTGGTCGTACACTGTTCGTCGCCGCCGTGGATGCTGAAGCCGCGCACGTTCCCGAAGGAGCGCCGCTGCTCATCACCGGTATTGGTACGGTTCCCGCTGCCATCGAGCTGACGGCGGTGCTGGCTTCGGCAGAGCAACTACCGGAGCGAGTCATCAACATCGGTACTGCGGGCGCGCTTCGCGACGATCTCTCTGGCGTCTTCGAGGTCTCCCACGTGCGCAAGCACGACTTCCACCTAGAGGTGCTCAGCGATGTCTCCCGCTACCTCCTTCCGGAGGTCATCGAGCTCGAGACCTCCGGAAAGCTGCCGACCGCCACGCTGGCGACGGGTGACTCCTTCATCTCGGATACCCCGACCCGCACGCGCCTTGCCCAGGATTCCGCCCTGTGCGATATGGAGGGCTACGCCATTGCCGCGGTGTGTCGAAAGTTCGGTGTGCCGTGCACGCTGCTCAAGCAGGTTTCGGACACCGCAAACGAGGAATCCTACGGCTCGTGGGCTTCGGTGCTCGACCGCGCGGCGGAGGAGCTGGCCGTCGCCTTCGGCACGGTCTCCGCAGACTAAGCCCTAGAGACCAGGCCTTACATATGGAAACTGCCCTAGCTGCCAAACTTCTGCCCCGCCAGTGCAGGCGAGAGCAATGGTTTGGGCAGATAGGGCAGTTACACGTCCGGGGAAGGCTAGAGCCATGAACCGGCTGCGTCTAGTTGGGCCGCAGCTTTGGCTGCGGCCCGTGGCTAGCGGGCGCTGCTGGCCTCTAGATTCTCGTAGAGCTCCTTGATGTCCTCGTGGCCCTGTGATGTGGCGATCTTGATGTCGTCGGTGCTGATTTCGCCGGCGCGCAGGCTGGCCATCTCCTGGTGGTAGCGGAAGACCACGGCAATGGTGGCAGCCACCGGCACGGCCAGGAAGGCGCCGATGATGCCGGCCAAGGCGGAGCCGACAGTAACGGAGAGCAGCACCATAGCGGCGTGCAGGCCCATGGCCTTGGACTGCAGCATCGGCTGGAGGACGTTGCCCTCCACCTGCTGGACGATGATGATGAGAGCCAAGGCGAGCAAGGCCTTTGTCAGCCCATCGGAGACCAGCGCGATGATGACGGCCAACGCGCCCGCAGTGACAGCACCAATGACTGGGATGAAGCTGGCGAAGAAGGTCACCACGCCGATGACGAGAGCCAGCGGCACTTGGAGGGCCCAGAGGCCGAGGCCGATGAGGACGGCGTCGACAGCCGCGACGGCTGCTTGTGCCTGAATGAAGCCGGACAACGTGTTCCACACGCGAGTCAACAACTCGGTGGCGTGCCAACCTGCGGAGTAGCCGGTATAGGTGCGCAGCCACGGCAGGAACTTATCGCCATCCTTGAGGATGAAGAAGGCCACGAAGAGCATGATGACGAGCGCCATGACGATGGAGCTAGCCATCGAGACGCCGGAAATCACGCCGGTAGCAATTTGGGAGGCTTGGCCCTTGATGAAGGCAATGGCGTCATCAAGCACCTCCTGAACCTTTGCCGCATCAATCTCGAAGGGCAGGTCCTTGGCCATATCGACGAGCTTGTTCAAGCCGCCCTCAGCTTGGCTGACCAGGGACGCACCCTGAGAGGAGACCACCGGGGCCATCGCTGCGAAGACGCCGCCGATGATGGCCAAAAAGCCCAGCAGTGTGGTGATGGAGGCCAGTGCACGGGGGAATTTGTGCGCGCGCAACCAGTTAGTCACGGGGAAGAGCACCGTGCACACCAGGATGGCCAGGATGACCGGCAGCAGGCCTACCCAGATGAACTTCAGCAGGTAGCCGGCCAAGCCGACGCCCGCCACCACGATGATAAAGATCAGGCACACCTTGGCCAAGGAAATGGCGTCGCGTCCGAGGACGCGGGACTTGTCATCGGTCTTCGACACCGGGAGGGCGGCCTCCTCATCAGAGGAGTCCGCCGCCTGCGGCTTTTCTTCGTCGTGCGTAGTACCCATGCGCTATATCTTTGCACATGAGCCGCAGAAACGAACTATGCGCGGATGCTGCTTACCTGGCGGATGATGCCGAAGCGGTGCATCGTCACCGAGACTGCCTGCTCGAGGAGGAAGGGCAGCAGCTCCCGGCGGCCATCAGCCAGCACCGGCTGATTCAAGACCACGGAGTTGGATTCCACGGCCGCCTCGAAGACGCCCGGCTCGACAGAACCCACAGCGCGCACGCGGCCGGATTCCAGCTCTGCGACCTCGCGGGCGAAGCTATCCGCCGACACGCTGTCGACCTTAAAGCCCAGTTCACGCAGCTCCGCGGCCTTCTCCGGGGCGGCGCTGAAGCGCACTGGGGAGCCGGTGCGGGTGGCGGCGAGGGCGAGGCGGGAGACGTCGCGGAGCGCGGCATCCGAGGCAATGCGCACCTGCAGCGGGGTCAGCACCGGGCGGTAGCGGAAGACGTTGGCCTCGCAGACCAGGCCTGCGCGGTCGTGCTTGCGGCCGAACTCCTGCTGCCAAGCCAGCTCGTCGAGTTCTGCTGCGCGCCACAGCCACGCGGTATCCTCCTCCGAGAAGCCCAGCTCGCCGAAGGCGCGCAGCTGGGCTGCCACCGGCTGGGAGATATCCACGTCGAAGGGGCGCAGCGGGCCCTCGGACCAAGTGCCGAACTGGGCCACATAGTTCGGGCCGCCAGCCTTGGCGCCCGGGCCCATGACGGACTGCTTCCAGCCGCCGAAGGACTGGCGCTGCACAATCGCGCCGGT
>DXEO01000110.1 GCA_019114925.1 Candidatus Corynebacterium faecipullorum
GAGCACTTCTTCACCCGCTACAAGGATCTGGAGCCGAACAAGGAAGTTACCGGCTCCGG
Source organism: Candidatus Corynebacterium faecipullorum (assembly GCA_019114925.1). Classification (GTDB taxonomy): domain Bacteria; phylum Actinomycetota; class Actinomycetes; order Mycobacteriales; family Mycobacteriaceae; genus Corynebacterium; species Corynebacterium faecipullorum. The sequence continues at coordinate 60 of DXEO01000110.1, forward strand.
CTGGGGCGACAAGGCTGAGGCAGAGAAGATCCTCGAAGAGGCTAAGGCTCGCTACAAGTAAGCCGCCGCTTCCGCGTGCCAGCGAGAGCACTGTCAGGTACGTTTCGATCAAATAGGGCCCAAAATCCGAGGGGTTGAGAGGTCTTAGTTGATCGAAACGTCTTTTTTCTTTGTCGCCGCGACAGTGCCTGTTGCATGACGTACGATTCGATCAAATAGGGGGGCCGAAAACAGCGGTTTCTGGGGGCTTAATTGTTAGAACCGTACGCATCGGGGGCACATGGAGATTTTCGAGGGACGCGCAGGCACTCGCCGCGCAGCTAAGGGGCAAGCCATCAAGATTTGTCGCGGTCTGTACTTGTCTGCGGTGCCAACGCCGCGCGAGCTCGCTGAAGTCGTCTCGCGGCGCTGGCCGGACTCAGCTCTGGATGGCTATTCCGCAGCTCAACAGTATCTTGGCCAAGAACTGACCTTTCCGCTTCACTTCCTACGCGCAGGCACGATGGCATCGAGCACGTACTTTCGCAGTCGGCGGGCGCGCCCCAAGGGGCTGGGCAGCATGAACGGGGTGAACGTGTGTAGTCCCCTGCAGTGCATTGAGGCGATGGCGCAGGAGGATGCCGTGGCCTTCATCGAGGCCTTCTTCGCCGGGCCGCACGGACGCTCGCGCATCGAGACCGAGCAGCTGGACTTTCGGCGCCTGCCTAAACACACGCGTGAGGTGCTGGAGAAGGCCATCGTCGGGGCGGATAGCAAGCCAGAGCGCGACCTGACCCGGGGTCTCGAGCCCCACGTCAAGGTCCGCAACAACGTGCGGGTTGGGCCCTACCGCTGGGACTTGGTGCTAGAGGAATACAAGGTGGCCATCGAGGTGGACGGCTATGCCTATCACAAAGGCGAGAACCGGCAGCGTTTCGAAATCGACCGCCAGAAGCTCAACGACGCCATCCAGCGCGGCTACCGGCCCCTCCACTTCACCGCCGCCACGATTGAGCACCACCTCGACGTCGCTGTGCACCAGGTTCTCGCGGTCATACAAGGGCGGGGTGAGTTCGTACCTCCGCCGTGGAAGTGGCACCACTACTGGCGGTGGGAAGGCGAGCGTTGCGGCTAGATCGCCGCAACATGCTTAAGAGTCGCAACGTACTTAAGAGCCGCAGTGGGAAGCGAGCCAGCCGTCGAGCTCGGATTCCGGGGCATCGGGAGCGATGGGGTCCTCGGCGAATTCCTCGCCCGTACGCGCCTTATCCTTAGCCGTGGTGAGCATGAGCGAGCGGCCATCCGGATAGTCCAGGACCACGTTGGCGGAGGCATAGCCGGCGGTCGGCTCACCGAAGGTGCGCACGTTATCCAAACCACGGAAAGCCAAGAGGGTGGCTTCGGCGGAGGAGGCGGTCTCGTCGTCGGTGAGCACGGCGACGGGAATGTTCAGCTTGCCGCCCGACGTGGTGGTGGGTGTGCCGCCGCCGGTAACGGAATTGCCGTCGATGACCACATCAGATGTGCCCATGCGGCTAACGAAGGAGAGCGCGGTGCCATCCGGCAGCAGGGGGCTAAGCCCCGCGTACATCGGGCCCATATCGCCGCCGTCATTTCCGCGCAGGTCCACCACGGCGGCGCAGGCCTCCGGGTGGGCGCTCAGACCTTGAGCCAAGGTATCGGCATAGGCCTGGCCATCATCGTGGCGGCTGATGGAGGGCACGGTAGCGCGCAGGACGCCATCGTTGAAGACGACCGCGGGCCCGGTGCTTTCGGCGGCCTTTTCCTTTTCGGTGCTAAAGACCTTGGAGTGCTTGCCACCGGCCGCGTTGATGGCGGCATCAAGGAGTTCGGCGTTAGTGGGGTCCTCGTTGAAGGCCTCGCGGGCGCGCTGGAATTCTTCGCTCTCGCCGTAGATTCCGGAGATCGCTGCAGTATTTACCATCGCGGTGTTAATGCGCTTCTCACTCGCATTGAAAAGAAACACGGGCTTGCCCAACAGCGCCCCGCCATAGGAGGGGCCGAAGAAGTACACGGCCGCGGCCACAGCAACGAGGGCAACGAGAAAGAGCCCGCCGAAGATTTTCAGTACAGTTTTCATTCTTTTCGTCCTCCCGTGCGCAGCACATAGCCGCGCAGTGGTTCGACAAGGACAATGGCAAGCAGCGTGACCAGCCAGCCTATGGCCAGGAAACCAAAGGCCATGAGTATGCGGCCGAGAACGTCGACATCACTGTGTTCGACGCTGGAGAAGAACATCAGCGAGGCGATGCTGCCGCCGAAGAGGAAGCCGAAGAAGCTCAAGCCCACCACCGGTCCCATGATGGTCAGGGCGCCGGAGCGAAACTGGAAGCCGCGCGGCACGCCCATGAGGTCCAGGGAGCGGATGAGCTCCTTGTCCTCAAAGATTCCGGAGACCTGTCCCAGAATGATGGACATGGTGGTCAGCGTGAAGCCAAAGATGAGGGTCAATAAGACACCAGTGGAGATGTCCTTGAACACCACGTTCATTCCGGGGTCTTCCTTGAGAACCAGAGCCAAGGCATCAGAGCCCAAGGGCGCGGCAACGAGGAATCCGGCGAGGTAGCCGAAGAACCCAATGGCAGCACTCCGCTTCCACGCCGGGCGCGCGTTGCCCGCCACTCGCTGGCAGGCCACGAAGTGCGCGGTGCCGGGAAAGAGGGACATGATGTGCGCACCGAGCTGCAAGATGAATGGGGAAATGAGGTTAATGCTCATCACCATGCCAAACATGACCACGATAACCATGGCGGTCGGAGGGCCCGCCTTACCAGCAAGCAACACACCACCGATACCCGCGATGATGAGGAAGACGATGACGCGCCACCAGCGATAGGCCGCGGGCATCTGGCGCTTGGCCACACCCAGCGGGCTCACCCGCACCCGACGCATGCCGACTAATGCCGCACCAATAGCCAGGAGGAAGAGCACGCCAGCCACTGCCAGATAACCCCACCACGGGAGGAGAATCTCGGATACAGCAATAGAACGCATCTGGAAGTCCACCTGCGTAAAGACCGGCGCGATGAGCAAGCTGATAAGCCCGCCGAGCACGATGCCTATGACGGCTTGCAGCCCTGTCTCCACGATGGCCATGCGCTCCACCTGGTGGGAGCTCAAACCCAACAGGCGCAGCGTGGCCAAGCGCTGCTCCCGGCCGGAGGCACCGAGGACGGCGGCTTGGGCTGTGAGGTTGAACAGCGCCGGAAGAATGAAGGCGCAGGCCAGCAGGGCCAGGGCAAACCACGGGTAAAGGAAGGCCTCCGTCTCATTGCCAAAGGCTTCTTTGAGCGCGGGCGCGGCTTCCTCGACGTGCTGGGCACGTTGCCAAAACATCCAGGTACCACCCGCAACCAGGAAGGCGATGGCGGAACCAATGGTCAGGCTCACAATGGCCAGCAAGGAAACGATTCCCGTTCCAGAGCGCGCGCGAATGGATTCGCGCTGCAGGTCAAAGACTAAAGTCGCGGTGTTCATCGAATCACCCCGAGGCGGCGGTCATCGTGGATGATGCCATCGCGGATCTCCACGCGGCGCTGCATCCAGTCAGCCACCTTCGGGTCGTGCGTGACCATGACCAGGCTCGCACCGGACTGGCGCACGATGGTGGTGAGCATCTGCATGACCTCGTGGCCCGTGGACTGATCCAGCGCACCGGTCGGCTCATCGGCGAAAACCACGCCCGGAGAAGCCACCAGCGCACGCGCAATGGTCACGCGCTGTGCTTGACCACCGGAAACCTGCGCCGGCCGACGCTCCGCCAAACCACCCAGCCCCAGTTGGTCCAGCAGCTCCATCGCGCGCTTGCGGGCCGCACCGCGCGAAGCGCCGTTGAGCATCGCGGGCAGCGCCACGTTATCCACGTTGCTCAGCTCCGGCAAGAGCTGGCCATCTTGGAAGACGAAGCCGAAGTTGCGCAGGCGGAGGCGGGAGCGGGGGCCGTCGCCAAGCGCGGAGAGCTCCTCATCCCCGTAGCGCACGCTGCCGTGCGTGGGGGTCAGCACGCCGGACATGCAGTGCAGCAGCGTGGACTTGCCGGAACCAGACGGCCCCATGACGGCCACGAGTTCGCCCGGTTCAAGGTCGAGAGAGATTCCGGCGAGCACCGGGCCGCCGCCGAAATCCTTGGTGATGTCTGTCAGGGAAAGTGTCTGTGCCATGTTTCTCATTTCACCGTCTCGGGTCCTCATAAAGAACAGTCCTAGCGTTGCTCTTTAAGGTAGTGCCAGCACTACCCCTGTAGTCGGTAGCGCCCGTTATGCTGAAAGCCGTGTTCCGAAGAAAGCCCCAACCCACCAACCATGAGCAGCAGCAGGCGCAGAAGATTGCGCAGCTCACAGCCTCGCGCCGCGCCATCGCGGATGCCTATGAGGTGGAGCGTGCCCGCATCGAGCGCGACTTGCACGATGGCGCGCAGCAATACCTCGTGGCCGCGAGCATGAAGTTGGGGGAGGCTCTTCTCGATGCCCCCGCTGACCTCGCCGAGCTTCTTAACGCCGCCAAACAGGACGTGGACCGCGGCCTGCACTCCCTGCGCGCCACGGTGCACGGCATCCACCCGCAGGTGCTGCAAGACCATGGTCTTGTGGCTGCGCTTGCCGACGCTGCTTCTTCCCACGGCCCCCACGTCAGCGTCTTCGCCCCGCATCCTTTGCCAAAGCTCTCCGCTTCCGTGTTGGCCTGCGGCTACTTCTTCGGCACGGAGGCTTTGACGAATGCGGCCAAGCACGCACCCGGCGCGCCGGTCTCCGTTTTAGTGACCGCGGATGCCTCTTTAAAAATCACCGTGGTGGATGAAGGGCCGGGTGGCGCGCGGGTGGTGCCGGGGCACGGCTTAGCGGGAATGGCCGAGCGCCTCGTCGCCTTCGGTGGGGAGATGACGCTGAGCTCTCCCCCGGGCGGGCCGACGAGGCTGGCGTGCTCGATTCCTCTTCTTCTCGATCGCGGACAGTCAGGAGTTTAAGAAATGAGTTTGAGAATCGTGGTGGCGGATGATTCCGCCATTCTGCGCGAGGGTTTAGCTGGCCTTCTGGAGCGCCGCGGGCATTCGATTGTGGGCCAGGCGGATTCCGCCCCGGCGTTGGAAGCCGTGGTGGACAAACTGCGCGATGAGCTTCCGGATATCGTCATCACGGACGTGCGCATGCCGCCGGGCATGGGCGATGATGGCTTGAAAGCCGCCGTGAACTTGAGAAATGCATACCCGGGCTTACCCGTCATGGTGCTCTCTCAGTATGTGGCCCCGGCATACGCGGTGGAGCTCTTCGACTCCCCCGATGCCGGCACCGGCTACCTGTTGAAGAACCGCGTCTCCGAAGTGCGGAACTTCCTCTCCAGCTTGGACGTGGTGGCCCAAGGCGGCACCGTCATCGATCCCACAGTGGCACAGGCGTTAATGAGCTCTGGGCGCAGCGGCCTAGGCGAGCTCACCCCGCGCGAGCGCGAGGTCCTTGAATTGATGTCGCGCGGCAAGTCCAACAAGGACATCGCCGCCGAGCTCGTCCTGTCTTCCGCCGCGGTGGCCAAGCATGTGTCCAACATCTTCACCAAGCTGCGTTTAGATCCCAGCGAGGACAACCGCCGCGTCAAAGCAATCTTGGAGTACCTCTCAGCGCATCGCTAAAGCTGCAGCCTAACGTCGAATGCCGTGGTGAGGCGATGAGATACAGCGGGTTGCGGCTCATTGGGCTCGGGGAATTGTGGCACGCATACTATCTAGCACGCTGCGCCAGTGCTCAAGGCGTGCGGCATCGGGTGCCGGCTGCGGCTTCCCGTCGAGCTCCACCACCGGGGTAATCCCGTGCAAGGCATTGAGGGTCCACAACTCTAGGCCGGCAAGACCGGACAGGCCGAGCTGCCGCTTTTCGACACTCCCCTCTTCTCTCACCGCAGCAACCAACAGAGACTCAGTGACTGAACGCAGCCGAGGCGCGTCCATCGTGAGCATCGTGTCGCCATCCCAGGCGATGAGCGCGGCGGTGGTGGTTTCGCAAACGACGCCCTCGTCGGAGATGAGCAAGGTATCGTCCAGCTCACGAAGCTCTGAGAACAGCGCCAAATTCGGCCCCTTGATATCCGGATATTCCACTGTTGCCGTGGCGCTGCGCAAGCGGGTAGTTTTCCGCTGAGCAGGAAGGGGGCGCAGCCGGAGTGCGAAGCCGCTGGGGCTGGCCTCTAGACGCGGGAACCACCGGCCCCGGGCGGGCAGGTGCTCCTGGACTGCGTGGAGGAAGGATCGAGGGGAGTCCATCCCCAAGGCCTCTGCGCCAGCGGTAAAGCGCTCGCAGTGTAGCTCGAATCCGCGCACCTGGCCCTCTTCGAGACGGAAGGAGTCGATAAGCACGGGCTCGGGAAGCGTTGGGACGGGAAGCAGCTCGCCTGCTTCGAAGCGGTAGCAGTGCTCCCCGGGGAAGGCCTGCCCACAGAGTTTGAGCAGCGGGGCGGACTTATCCACGATCTCCTGCCACTCGGCATCCGGGTCCGAAAGAGCCAGCACCGCTCCGCCAACTCCATAATGCAGCCTCCCGGAATGCAGGACGATGCTGCGGATAGTCATGGCGAAATCAGCGCTGCCATCGCAGCCAAGATAGCCGATCGCACCGGAGTACACCCCACGCGGCGCGGCCTCGAGCTCGCGGATGATCTCCATGGTGCGGACTTTCGGCGCACCGGTCATGGAGCCGCCGGGAAAGGTGGAGTGGAGGACGTCGAGAAGCGAGGCATCCGAGCGCAACCGAGCAGAAACGGTGGAGACCAACTGGTGCACGGTGGCAAAGCTGCGAACCGCGAAGAGTTCTTCGGCGCGCACGGTGCCTGGGATCCCCACACGGGTGAGATCGTTGCGCACTAGGTCAACGATCATGAGGTTTTCCGCGCGATCCTTCGGGTTGCTAGCCAGGTCCGCCCGCAGCTGTTCGTCGGCGGCGGGGCTGTGGCCACGTGGGCGGGTGCCTTTGATCGGCTCCGAGGAGACGACGCCGCCAGACACTTTAAGGAAGCGTTCCGGGGAGGCGCTCGCCACTGCGAGCTCAGGGAGCACCAACAACGAACGCATCGGCGCGGGCACCTGCTGCCGAAGGTGCTGGTAGAGGGCCAGCGGATCGAGTTCGGCTGCCGCCTCGAGGCTGGTAGTGAGGCAGACTTCGTAGGTCTCGCCCGCACTGATGAGCTCTTGAGCGCGGCGGATCTTCTCCTTATAGCCGGCGGCGGTATCACGGCAGCTCAGCGGGCCAATCGCACTGGTATCGAAACGCCTTTGCTGTATGGGGTTGCCGGCGAGCCCCTCAAGGAGCCGCCAAGTCCCTGCCAGCCAGGAGGCTGTGGATTCCTCGCAAATCAACTGCACTCTCCGCCCACGGATGGCCACCACGCCTGGCGCGCGGAAGAGACCATGAGGATGGTGTGTGGGCAAACCCCCGAGGGCCTCGTAACCCAAATAGCCGAACACACCTGGAACGCCGAGGCACTCCGCGGGGCGGGAAAAGCGAGGTGGCTCCGCGAGTGCTTCCATGCCTACCAATTCGCCCAAGGGGGCGATGATTGAGGTGCCCTCAAACTCTAGCAGCGCTCCTTTACCTCCCAGGGCCTCGAAAACATCGAGGGGTTCGATGGTGAGGTGGCGCTCCTCCACGTGCAATGATGGCAGGGACGCAGCAGGGGTTGTGCCGGCTGTGCTGGAAGTGGCGGCCGCCTCCTTTGCTTCAGGACAAGCGATAGCGAGGAAGTTCTCGAATAGCCGGAGGCCATGGTCGCTGCAGATCGACTCCGGGTGGTACTGGACGCCCCACCAGCGACGTTCTTCACTGCGCCCGGCCATGATGAGGCCTTTTGCTGTATGGGCAAGCGCCTTCATGCCTACCGGCATCTCATCCACCACCAGGGAGTGATAGCGGACCACTTCGTGACAGGCGGGAATCCCGGCATAGAGCGGGTCCTCTGCACAGTGAATGCTGCTCACCAGCCCGTGCACCGGTTCTGGTGCCAGCACGATCCGCGCGCCGAGGTGCTGGGCCATCGCCTGGAAGCCCAGGCACACCCCCAACACAGGCACCGTGGCACGCTCCAACACCTCAGCGCAAAAGCCGATGTCTGCTGCACACTCAGGGGTTCCCGGCCCCGGTGAGAGCACCACAGCGTGGTAGCCAGTTAGCGGCACAGGCTCTGTATTAGGTGTGACCGTCACCTCAGCACCTAAGCGCACCAGGTAGTCCACGATGTTGAAGGTG